>JADFZU010000025.1 GCA_015232365.1 Magnetococcales bacterium
GGTATAATCTTGGGGATGCATTGCATAAACAAGGAAAGCTGGATAGTGCAGTTGCCAGTTACCAGAAATCTATAACAACCGATCCCAACTTTGCCGATGCCCATTGCAACCTCGGAGTTGTGCTTAAAGAGCAAGGAGAACTAGATGAAGCAGTTAAGAGTTATCAAAAAGCCATAACAATCAAGCCTGATTTTATCAATGCATACTATAACCTTGGCATTGCTCTGTATGACCTGGATAACTTATCCGAAGCTATAAATATTCTACAAACAGCTCTGAAATATTATCGTTATAATAATAGCGAAAATATAGTTGAACTTTTGATTGATTTTTTAAACTTTAAACAGTCAGATAAAGATAGTGTTGGGGTACATGCTAAAACCCAATATCTTCTACAACAGCTCCTGATTACAGATAACAACCACCCTACTCCTCAAGAAACTGCAAACAAAGCAAATGTTTCCAGAATTATCAGTGATGAAACTTGCAAGCAAATTTTTCATAGCTGCTATGATATATTAGAGCAAAACAATCTTCACAATGAGAACTCATTTCAGTATCAGATCTATAGAGGCAAAAAAGATAGTAGCCTGGAAAATCCTGTTTATGGCAATTGTCACAGACATAAAAACCTATTCAATAAATACAATATAATTCCTGAAGCTTGCTTTGATTGTCATAAAGTTACAGTAGAGCCTCGGGATGTTGTCGAGCTTTTCAAGCTAATGGTAGTTTTTAACTATATAAAGCTGCCTGAAGATAATACCCGAAAATGTATTGTTGAGATTAGACCTGGAGCTTCAGGAACATATAAAGGCTTTGTTTATTGCCAGAGCTTTAAGGAGGCTAAAGATGTTTTTGCTACCATTAAAAAAGTAGTAAGCGAGAAAATTTCTGCCGAAGTTCCACTAACAGTCAAAAGAGGCTGCTCGGAATACAATGCCGCCTATCCTGGTTATAGCTCCACCCAAGATAGCGATACGCCGCTTATGAATTATAATGAAGAGTGGCGTAGTATAGAAGAGGATATGGATACAGACAACAATGCAGAAAAATATCCTGTAAAACATACATATAACCATAGAGGATTGACACTGCGTGATGCGATAGTCATGCGGAACTGGATTGCATATGCACAAAAGATTGGAGATTTAAGCTACCTTAAAATTTACAGCCACTCACTAATGGAGCTTCCACTGGATAAATCTGCTGATTTACCACCTAAAGCCAGTACGGTTCTACAACAAGGGGTAAAGTTTCACCAAGCTGGACAGCTAGACCGGGCAATGGAGTGTTATGAGCAGGTTATTGCAATCCAACCTGAAAATGTAGCAGCCATAAGCAATATTGGCACTATTTTTCAAACTAATAATATGCTGGATCAAGCAGTTAGCAGCTATAAAAAGGCAGTAGCTATAAGCCCGGAATTCTCTCAAGCATGGTATAATCTTGGGGATGCATTGCATAAACAAGGAAAGCTGGATAGTGCAGTTGCCAGTTACCAGAAATCTATAACACTCAATCCCAACTTTGCCGATGCCCATAGAAACCTTGGTGTTGTTCTAAAAGAGCAGGGAAAACTTGCAGCAGCGGTTGAAAGCTATAAAAAAGCAATCACAATCGACCCGAATTTTACCGATGCTTACTATAATCTTGGCAGCAGCTTTAAAGCTCAAGGCAAACTTCCCGAAGCGGTTGAAAGCTACCAAAAAGCAATAACATTAAAACCGGATTATGCAGAAGCTTTTAACAATCTTGGCTGCACCCTAATAGAGCAAGGGGAACTAAAGGATGCCGCTAGCAACTTAAAAAAAGCTGTCGCTATTAAACCTGACTATGCAGAAGCCTACTACAACTATTCTGCAGCTAAAAAGTTTGTAGATATTTCTGAAATTGAATTGATGCAAACAGTGCTCTCAAAGACAACAGACCTAGAGAATAAAGAGTTTCTTAATTTTGCCATTGGAAAAGCTCTGGTAGATATAAAGCAATATTCAGAGGCTTTTAACTACTTTATTGCGGGAAATAGAATAAAAAGAGCAAAAATTGAGTTTAATTCTGCAGATGAAGCAAAAAACTTTGCAAAGATTAAAAAAGCATTTAATTCCAGCCTGTTTGAATCAAATACAGATAGTGGTTGCAAAGATAAAACACCAATATTTATCTTGGGAATGGTCCGTTCTGGCTCCACCCTCATTGAGCAGATACTCTCCAGCCATGGGGATGTCTATGGTGGTGGAGAGTTAGCATTTATAGAGCAATGCCTACTTGAGATCACAAAATTAAAACAGGCCGAATCGATCTCTGACATTGTTTCAAGCCTTACCGCAGATGATCTTAGAAGGATGGGAAATCAATATATAGAAAGAGTACGGAATTTAGAGCCAAGTTCTAAATTTATCACAGATAAAATGCCAGGAAATTTTTTGTATATAGGGTTGATAAAGCTGATACTTCCCAATGCAAAAATCATCCACTCTGTGCGGTCGGCAGAAGATACCTGTCTCTCAATATTCAGAACAAGATTTTCTGGAGTGCACAACTATGCATATGAGCTTACAGAGCTTGGAGAGTATTACCGGCTATATTTTGATATTATGACCCACTGGCAAGAGCTGTTTTCTGAAGATATTTATAATATAAACTACGAAGAGCTAATCAAAAACCAAGAAGGTGAGAGTAGAAAGCTGCTGGATTTCTGCGGCCTTGAGTGGGACGACAGATGTTTAAACTTTCATAAGTCAGCCAGGGGAGTAAAAACTGCTAGCAGTTATCAGGTTCGCCAACCACTCTACAGTAGCTCAGTTGATGGTTGGCGACGCTTTAAAAACCAGCTACAACCATTAACTAAAGCTCTTGGAGATCTGGCATCAAAATAAGAAACATCTCTATAGATGTCCCCCACCCCATAAAAAAGTAAATCTCTGCCACTACCAAGCTGGGGATTATTCGACCCAAACAGTTGGGGCGTTGCCCCAAACCCCAATGGGAATGGGCATGACCCTTCCCAAACCCATCCCATTAATAAAATATATCAGGGCCTAATTTAATTAACAGCCTTAATACCTGCTGAAATCCCTTTTAAGGACATGATGAATTCAAGTTTTTTGGCTCGGTTGTGAGTAACCAATCTAACCTTTAATTTTTTACCTGCAGACATCTGTTTAAACAACTTTTTCTCTAATGATATCTGTGCCACACAACCGACCTGGACACAGTATGCAATCAATAAACGGCGAGGCTTTCCACTGTCGATAGTGATTTCTACCCCATCAGGAATATAAAAGCCCAGAGGCAGTGTAAAAAGAGCCAGTTTTTCCTTTACATCCGGAATCTTTATAATATTGATTACTACTAAACGATCCCCTTTATCTGTAATCAATTTTTGCTGGAGACTGCATCTTTCTGTGGATTTAACATTGGGGTCGTTGTCTTTTGTGCAGTTTAGCACCCAGTCACCAAACGCTTGACTGCGGGAAAATGCTTGTGCTGCTTGGGATGAATTATAAGGCAGCAGAGCGACAACAAATATTACAACCAATAATCTTAAAAAACCTGGCATTAGACTCACCTATCAGAGCAGAATTATTAAATATTTCAGTAGTGAAAGAAGAGTAGCAGAAGGAGCCTATTATGGCAAGTTAGAAAAAAAAGCCCCGCCTGCTTTCGCAGACGGGGCTTGATTTTTTCAACTTAGATCAATCTTTGCAGATCAACTCAATAAGAGCTGATTAATTAGAAGTTGTAACGCAACTTCACATTACCTGCATGAGAGACAAAGTTTGCTCTGACAGAAGCGTCATAGCCTACGCTGATGTTGTAAAGACCATCATTGCTTGCGTAGTCAAGACCTAGACCAACCACACCACCAAGAGCTGCTGGTTTAGCACCCTTAGTTGTGAAAGTAGATCCAGCAGAGTAGTTGGCGTTAGACTCAGCTTGCTCTTGAGTAACGTCCCAATCTGCAGTCAAGCTAGCACTTGGTGAAAGAGTACCGCTGCCAGACTCGATTTTGGTCTGTGCTGTGAAGCCCGCAGTAATATGGAAGAGATCCATATTGCTAGTTGCAACAGTTAGTGTGTTGCTTCCAGCCTCTGTGTAGCTATCAGTGTTAACATGAACATAAGAAACACCAGCTTTTGGAGTAAGAGAGAAAGTTCCTCTATCCATTGGCATAGCAGCACTTAGACCCAATGAAACTGTGTCAGTGTCGTAGTTACCAGTAGCTGTACCGCTGATAGTTGTACGTGAAGTATCACTGTCGCCGAAGGCATAACCAGCGTTACCAGTAACGTAGAACTTATCAAGAGCTAGAGTACCATACAGAGTAGCCTGCCATTGATCTGTATCGGTAGTAGATTTAGCAGCACTCTTACCTTTTACGTCAATGTTTGCGTAGCTGATGGCGAAACCAGCAGTTAGGTTATCACTCATTTGGCCGTCGATACCGATGGTGGTACCAACAACATCAGCATCGTAACCTTCAACTTTGTTACGAGTATCCATATCTGATGTAGAACCGAATGCCTGCAACCATACTCCGTTGTTCAGACCTGCACTACCGGAGTTGACACCACTATCAGAAGCGACAGTGTACTTCTTAAGACCGTAACGACCGCTCTGAGCAATCAAGTCACTCTGATGTCCACCAATGGAACCACCAGCAGCACCGGCACCAGCTACAGCACCTGCACCTGCAGAACCAGCGTCAGGACGGGATTTGTTAACAGCGTCTTTAGCAGTCTGTCCACCAGCAAGAATCGCAGTGTTGAACAAGCTTAGGTTAGTACCAGTCAGACCAGCTGAAGCAGCAACTGCAGCAGCACCGGCTGAATCATCCATACCCAGAGTACTGGCTACAGCTGAAGCAGACGCTTTTGTTACAGTCATTAGAACGTCGCTGGTAGCATTAAGAGAAATTGCGTAGCTAGCCAAGGCGTTATCAGCAATGCTGAACTTAGCAGTGTCGTCAGCAGTACCGTTACCACCGTTGGTATCGATCAATGTGTAGGTACCGGCAGCCATGGAAACATGTGGGTTGACGGCAATTGCATTGGTGATGTTAACAGTTGATGCAGACTCTTGAAGAATGATGCTACCAGTGTAAGAAGAGGCAGCCAAAGTCAGTTCAGCACCTGAAGCTGCACCAAGATCGGTTGTACCACCACTAGCAGTTTGTGTAAGAGTTCCAGCAACACTCAGTGTACCACTGTTGGAGATAGCACCCTCATATGTTACGGCAGCAGATGTTTTCAGAACAGAGCTGGCTGAAATTGTAGTAGTAGCTACAGCAAAGTTGTTAGCTATTGTAGTTGTACCAGCTTGGATGTTAAGAGCAGTTAGCTCGTTTCCACCAACAACACCGATAAGACCGGTAATTGACTGAGCTCCACCAGCCATGTTGATTGTACCATCATTTGCATCAGTTGCAGTAATGGCAGCAGTAATACTCTTACCAGAAGCCATGGTTAGAGTACCGTCAGCAGCTGCAAAATTTAGTGTTGTAGCATTGATGTTGCCAGAAGAGCCAAGAACACCAGTACCATCAGCACCATCGACGGTAACTGTAGTAGCGTAGATATCTCCACCAGTAGTAGCTGTGATACCAGAAGCCATTTGGAAAGTAGCAGCTTTAAGTAGAGCACCAGAAGCACCAATTGTGCTGCTTGCTACTGTTGTGTTTGTTGTTGTTGTAGCAAATGTCAAAGTACCTGTGTTGGTTGTTGCTGTTGTAACTGCACCAACAATTTTACTGTTGGCTGTTTCTGTAGCAGTACCATCAGCAGAGAAGTTCAAGTTACCAGTGATGTTGCCGTCGAATGCAACAGTGTTTGCACTACCTACGTTAACTGTAGTTGCTCTTACAGCACCTGTCTGATTTGCAGCAGCAGAGTAAGTAACAGTTGCAAGTGCGTTGGTTGAACCAATAGCACCAGTCACATGGGTAGCAGCAGTTAATGTACCAGTACCGGAAGTACCTGATGTGTTATCGATACCGCCTTTAGCTGCACCAGTCAAAGCAACTGTACCACCACCAGAGATGTTGATGTTGGAAGTTGTAGTAGCACCAACTGTAGTGGAGAAGGCTACTGTACCAGCACCGGAGTGGGTAGTAGTTGCAGTTTGATATGCACCGGCGAATGTTGCTGTGATTCCTGAAGCTGGAGCAACGTTAACTGCAGTCAGAGCTTTAGTAGCACCAACTGTGCTTGAGACCAAAGTTGTGTTGGTTGCAGTTGCTGCAAATGTTACAGCACCTCTGACGGAAGTAGTTGCATCAATGGCACCGACTACTTTCTCATCAGCAGTAAAGGTTGCTGTTGAAGCGGAACCAAATGTGATGTTACCAGTTTGGTCACCGGTGAAAGCAACTGTACCAGTACCAGTTATGTTTGTAGTAAGAGCAGCGATAGCTCCACCAAATGTTGAGGTGATGCCTGCTCCAGTTGCAACATTAAGAGTTTTAAGGTCAGTTGCAGCAGCAGCGATTGATCCACTTACCAGAGTAGTAGCAGTAGTCGCTGTTGAGAAGATCAAAACACCATCTTGATCTGTAGTGTTCACACTACCAGTGATTTTCTTGTCAGCAGAGAAGGTGATTGTAGCACCGTCAACAATGGTAAGGTTACCAGTGATATCGCCTTGGAAAGCCACTGCGTCACTGTTGTTTGTACCAGTGATTGTAACAGTCGTTGCAGTGATAGGACCTGTGAAAGTATTAGCAGCTGCACCCTCACCAGTAATATCAGAAGTAACAGCCAATAGTGAGTTGGTAGCACCGATTGTACCAGCGATGGTAACGTCTGCACCACCAGCAAGAATCAATGTACCAATGCTAGCTGTACCAGATGTGTTGTCAACGTTACCTGTGATATCAGCACCGCTACCCATGCTAACTGTACCAGCGGCAGCAATGTCGAAATCAGAAATCACATCACCCAAGAATGTAGATGTGTTGGTGCTGGATACTGTGATGCTGTCGGCATATACTGTGGAACTGAATGTTGTAGTTGTAAATGTTCCGAGAGAGATATGGTCGATTGCATTAGTAGTTGATGTACCACCGATAGCTGCAACGAATGTAGTCGAGTTTGTCGCACCAGAGTTGGTATTGGTGACATTCAAAGTGACAGTATCTGCTGCTGCTGAAGCGTTGATGGTAGAGTGGATTGTGTTGTTTTCGTTGTTTGCAGTGTCAAAGTTCATGGTGACAGTGCTAGTACCTGTACCACCAACGATTGTAGCTGTGGTTGAAGTAGTTGTGAAGATGTTGCCCTGGAAGGTTACAGCATCGTCAGTAACTGTGATAGCCAATGTATCGTTGTTGTTTGATGAGTCACGAAGGTTGATGTCACCAGCAAAGATTACACCGTTGCCTGTACCACTTGTGTTGATGTCGATGGTTGGGGTAGCGGCACCACCAGTACCATTAACAGTGAAAGCCTCAGTACCATTTGCACCGAGAGTAATTGTACCGGCTGTTGAGTCGATAATATAAGCTGTTGCACCAGTAGTGGTCTCAAGCACACCATTTGCATCAGTTGTGATGATAGTGGAGGCTGTTCCCTCTCCAGAAGCAATTGTCTCAGCAACTGCAGTTGAAGGAGCTGACAAGACGGCTGCAAGACCAAGCATCCCGCCTAAAATATGATTTCTTTTTATCATTAGTTCTTTTCCCTTTTTAAATAGATGATGAGTCAATAAATCCCATGTTGATTATAGATGCATTAGAGACGCTGTAACACTACCGTACTCGAACGTTTATACTTACGATCACACTTTATAGAGGTCGCTGAGCAACATGTCAACAAAAAAATCACACCTGTTGCAAAAAAACCATCCAGATAGTTGAATTTTGGCACTCCATGGTTATCCAGGGAGTTTAAGCATAATATATGCCAACTACTGAAGAAACACCGATAATAAAGGGGAGGTTGAAGTTGTTAGTTGTTCAGTCTCGGTTTTCTTGTGTAGTATATACCATCTTAATTAAAAATTATAAAGTAAATAATCCTGGCTTGGAGGTATAATGAGCAATCAAACCATGTCAATTGACTCTGCCTGGCAATTGGCAGTTGAACATCACCAAGCCAACCGTCTGGCCGAAGCTGAACATATATATAGAGCTATATTACAGGTATCGCCAAACCATTACGGAGCCCAACACCATATTGGCATAATCATTAATCAGCTTGGCAAGCATGAGGAGTCATTGGCTTTTTTCACTAAAGCCCTGGAGCTGAACCCCGGTTATGCTGAGGCCCACAACAATATGGGCAACGCCCTGTCAAGTCTTGGACGTTTGGCAGATGCCGAAAAAAGCTACCGCAGAGCTGTAGAGATACTCCCCGACTATGCCCAGGCCCATAACAACATTGGCAACATTTTAAAAGAGCTTAACCGCCACGAAGAGTCTGAGGCCAGTTACCGGCAAGCTATAAAAATAAATCCCGATTATGTCGATGCCATTTACAACCTTGGGGGCTATTATTTTTCTACAGGTCAACTTGATAAAGCCCGGGAGACTCTTTCTAGAGTTGTGGAGTTAAAACCCGACTTTCCAGAGGCCCATAATAATCTAGGCAGCATACTAAACACCCTTGGCGAGAGAGAGTTATCTGAAAAGCATCTAAAACAGGCTATAGAGTTGAGTCCTAACTATATTGATGCCATCACCAATCTGGGTATAACCATAAAAGAGCTGGGGCGCTATGATGAGGCGGAGACCTGCTATCGTCGAGCCCTTGAGATCAACCCCGACTCTCCAATAGCCAACTTCTGCTTTGCCGACCTACAATTAAAGAGCAGAGGCAACCCCAGTGCAGCTTTTACCTATTATCGTAAAGCGGCAATTTTGGAACCTGACAACGGCCGTTTCTGGGAGGGGTGGGCCGGCTGTCTGAGTACTATTGAATTCACTGCAGTGGATGAAGAGCTTTATCAGGATCTCACACGGCTTCTAGATCACCCCAACGTCACAACTGGTATTGTTGTTCCGGCTATTGTCACCGCCCTGCACCATCAACCAGAACTTGCTGCCGTTCTGGCTGCCAACCAGGCTGGAAAAGATAACCCCGATTTTGCTGCAGACGAGATAGCTGCCACCCTCTCCTCTATTCATCTTCTATTGAAAACAATAAGCACAAATCCGGTTCGTGACCTGGAGTTGGAGCATCTTCTGACCAAAACCAGATCCGGCCTGCTGTTGAGCATCAAAGCTGGAGGGAGCCATGATAAGGCTAGAGACTTTATGACTGCCCTGGCCCTACACTGTTTTGCCAATGAGTATCTTTTTATAGTAACCAAGAGAGAGAATGATGCACTAAACTGGCTGCAAAACAGAATTGAGCAACTTCTGGAGAACAATCAAGAGATACCTACAGATCTTTTGACCATCCTAGGCTGCTATATGCCTATCTATAAACTGAATCAAGCCGATAAGCTGTTGGAACAGAGCTGGCCTGACGAGATGCAGGTACTGATCAAAAGGCAGCTCTCGGAACCCCTGGAAGAGCAGAAACTCCGCAAGCAGATCCCGGTAGTTGGCTCTATCAACAACCAGATATCCAACAATGTGCGCAATCAGTATGAGGCAAACCCCTACCCGCGCTGGATCAAACCAACCTTATACTCCCAGGCGATGACCATATCTGCCAGTTTGCGGGGCATCAATATCCACCTGGAACAAAAACCAGAAGAGAAAGAGCGACTGGATATCCTGGTGGCTGGCTGCGGAACCGGGCAACACGCCCTACTTACTGTAAGTCGCTACAAAGGGGCACAGGTTACGGCAATTGATCTAAGCCTTAGCAGTCTGGCCTATGCAGTCCGGCAGACCAGAAAGTTGGGTATCGAAAATATTAAATATATCCATGCCGATATTTTGCAGGTTGGAGATCTTGGCCAACAGTTTGACCTTATTGAGAGTAGCGGCGTTATCCACCATATGGAAGATCCCATGCTAGGGTTTCACAATCTGGTAGCTATTTTACGCCCTGGGGGCTTCATGAACATCGGACTCTACAGCGAAATGGCAAGAGCCTCGGTAGTGGAGGCCCAGAAATTCATAATTAAAGAGGGATATACTGCCAGTGCCGATGATATCCGCCGCTTTCGGCAAGATTTTATAAAAAGCCAAGCTGGTTCCGGCTCCGAAATGGAGAAAATACTGAAGTTAAACGATTTTTACAGCCTTAGCGAATGCCGTGATCTCCTTTTCCACGTCCAGGAACACCGCTTTACCCTACCGCAGATTGCTAACATTATAAATGAACTGGGCCTGAAATTTCTCGGCTTTGAGCTGCGGGACAGCAGAGTAAAACATCTGTTCAAAACCAAGTTTCCTGAGCAGGAAGCTATGCAATCTTTAGAGGCTTGGCATAAATTTGAGGAGATCCATCCAGATATATTCATGGGGATGTATCAGTTTTGGGTTCAGAAGATCTAACCAATATATTGCATGAACTAGAGATAGTCATACCTGCCATTTCAAGGACAAATAATGGACACCGCTAAAACTTCACAGCCTATAGCTGAAAACCAGCCCCAATTGACCATCGGCGATGCCTATCAACAGGCTGTCGACCATCTTAATGCTGAACGCTACCATGAAGCAGACCAACTCTGCACCGCTATCATACAAACAGCTCCCAACCATGTGGACGCAATAAACCTCCTTGGTGTAGTAGCCCAAAGAATCAATCGCCACGATCTGGCTGTGGGGATGTTTCAACGTGCTATCAATGTAGATGCTAGTAGAGTTTTACTGCTCTACAACCTGGGAATATCCTATCATCAACTAGGCCGGATAGATGATGCCATCCAAACCCTAACCCTGGCTCTGGAAAAAGATCCTGGAAACAGCCAGGTCATTGAATATCTGAACATAGTAAATAACAAAATGGAGCAGACCTTCCAAAAAGCAAGATCATTCCAACTATCTGGCGACCTGGATCAAGCCATTGAGTGGTATCAAAAAACCCTGGAAATAAAGCCGGACAGCACAGCGGCTTTAAACAATATTGGCGGCATTTTAAAAAACCAGGGCAGATTGGATGAGTCTATAGCTATTTTGGAGAAAGTTGTAAATATAGAACCCAACAATCCAGAAGCTCTGAATAATCTTGGCTGTGCCATGGTTGAGCAAGGTAGAGTTGCTCAAGCTGTAGATCTTTTAAAAAAAGCAACCACTATCAAACCTGACTATCTAGATGCCCTAAGCAATCTTGGTAGTGCTCTAGACAAACAGGGCAAACCTTCGGAAGCCTTTACCTGCCTGAACAAGGTCATAGCCATTAATCCCGCCTTTGGAGATGCATACTACAATCTTGGTGCACTCATGGACAAACAGGGAAAAGCGGCTGAGTCTCACGCCTATTACCGGGAGGCTATCCGCCTCAATGCCGATTTTCCTGATGGTTTATCAAATCTTGGAGATACCCTGCTAGGATGGGATATATCCAATGAGGTTGTAATACCCCCACCTGGCAAACCACATATAAGGTCCAAAGAGAGTATAGATGTTTTATCTAAGCTTTCACAAAAAGAGGAAGAGCTGCCAGATGAGGCCGCTACCAGGACACAGTACAGCCTGGAGAGCGTACTTAAAGAGTTTGCCAGACAAAAAGATGGAGCAAATCCAGATAAAGATCTGCGAACTCTTCTAATACAACCACCAATTTATAAAACAGCTCCGCCAGGTGAAGCTCCATTTCCAGCAGCAGAAGGTGGGCCGCCTACTCAAAACAGAGATAAAATTGATGGTGATTCTATTATCACCACTTATGGGCTGCTCTCAGTTGCCGCCCAGGTTTTAAAATCTGGGCGAAAAGCTCTGGTCTGTAATATTTCAGACTTTACCTGGCCGGAGGTGGAAAAGCTGATCCGTTATATCGATGTGGACCTTGTTGGCATAACCTGCTTGACCCTTAATCTCCGTGGTGTAGCTGCCATATCAGAGTTGATTCGCGAAGTTCATCCTCATGCCCATATAGCTGTTGGAGGCTCCCACCCCACCGCCCTGCCTAAAGAGATGTTGCAACACTATCCGGCCATTGATAGCGTGGTAATTGGCGAAGGTGAGTTGACCTTCCTTGAAATAATAGAAAAACTAGAATCGAAGCAGCCTGTTACAGGAGTTGCTGGTACCGCTTGGCGGGGCGAAGACAATCGGGTGGAGTTTGCTGACCCACGGCAGCGCATTGATGATCTGGATAGCCTGGCATCTCCTCACGACTATTTTTCACTCCGTATCTTGATCACCAGTCGCGGCTGTCCTTTCCGCTGCACCTTCTGCGGTAGTGAGTCACAATGGGGCAGCAAACTCAAGATGAACTCAGTAGAGAATATTCTTCAACTTATTGAGCAAAAAGTTGTTATTGATGGAGCAAAATTTCTCGCCTTCAAGGATGATACCTTTACCGCATCCAAAAAACGGATATTAACAATATGTAAGGGTATTACCGAGAAAAAGCTAAACTTTGTCTGGAGTTGTGACACCCGTGTCAACTCCTTGAGTGAAGAGGTGTTGCGAGCAATGCGTATGGCCGGCTGTCAGAGGATCAGCGTTGGAGTTGAGTCTGGCTCTCCGACCATACTTGAGACCATAAAAAAGAAGCTTGTTCCAGAAAAAGTTATCGAAGTCAGTAAAATAGCCAGAAAATATGGTATTCAAGTTCGCTTCTACATGATTGTCGGCAACCGTGGAGAAACCTTGGAGACATTTGAAGAGAGCCTCCAGCTTATACACGATGCCCAGCCCAGTGAATTTGTTTTAATCAATCTTACCCATTTACCAGGAACTGAAGAGTTTGAAATTTATAAAAAAGAGAAAAACGTCACCGCAGATCTGTTTTTTGCTGACGACTATTATATGAACAGATACGGCTTTCAAGATAACCTTACCGGCACAACCAAGGAGGTTATCGAATTGTGGAAAGCCTGCTACAAAAATTGCGGCTTTAAACAGGCTGGGGTTGATGAATCATTAGCAGCCCTTGAAAGACTTGACGACCTCCCTTCAGCTCAGATGGATCTTGCAGGAGCTTATATCCGGGCTGGAGATGCAGACAAAGCCGAGCCGTATGTTGTAAAAGCTATGGAAAACGGCTATCCGCTAGCCGGTTATGGCTTAAACTATCTAGCATGTATCGCAGCTCTGCGTGGTGACTACGACGCACTGGAAGTTAAACTAAAAAATGCTATGAAATCAAGTACTATTCCTATTATTGCAGAGAATTACAACCGTTATCTAGCATTTATTAAATCGGCAGGGATTGAAAATGGTTCCAGCCTTAAATTATTGGCCCATAACAACTTCCCGGAAAGATTAGGCAAAGCTCAGCAGCCTTTTCACCCGGTCCATTTTGATATACCTTGAGCCTCTTACTCTATACGGTAAAAACTGTTATTAAATAATTAGTTGAAAAATGGGAAAAAAATGAGCGACCATCAAACTGACAGCCAACCCCAATTAACGGTGGAAGCGGCATACTCCCAAGCTGTCGAACATTTCAATTCAGGACGCTACAGTGAAGCAGACCAACTCTGCACTGCCATTATCCAGGCCATTCCCAACCATATAGATGGAATTACCCTACTAGGGGCTATTGCACAAAAGGTGGAGCGTAACGATTTGGCGGTTGAGCTGTTTTTGCGAGCTATCAACATAGACAATAAAAGGCCCTTGTTGTACTACAACCTTGGAACATCTCTCTTTCCGTTGGGAGAGGTAGAAAGAGCGGTTCAATCTTTAAAAACCGCCCTGGAGATGGAACCGAAAAACAGCCAGATTTCCGATTATCTGAACGCTATTTTAAAAGCAACAACTGGTAGCAGTGGGGAGAGAGAGAGTTTTGCTTTAAATCAGGCAATGGCAATGCAGCAGTCCGGGCAGTTGGATGCAGCGATCAACTGGTATCAAAACGCTCTTGCAATCAACCCTGAAAACGGCGTACCCCTATCTAACATGGGGCTTGCCTTGCACAACAAGGGCAGGCTGGATGAGGCGGTTGCCAGTTACCAAAAAGCCCTCGCAATAAATGCTGACAATACTGGCACTCTATTCAACCTTGGCAACGTATTGAAAGAGCAAGGCAAACTGGATGAGGCGGTTACTACCTATCAAAAGGTGATCTCTATTAAACCTGATGACGCCGATGCCTACAACAATCTTGCTATCACCCTACAAGAGCTAAGCAGGCTTGACGAGGCGGTTGCCAGCTACCAAAAAGCCTTGAAAATCAAGCCCGACTACCTTGAAGCTCTTTGTAACCTTGGTGTTGCTTTTCAAGAGCAAGGCAAGCTTGAAAAAGCGGTCGAATGCTACCAGGAAGCCTTGAAAATTAATCCAGAATATGCAGAAGCTCTCTACAATCTTGGTAACAGCTTAAAATTGCAAGGCAAGCTTGCCGAAGCAGCCAGTAGTTACCAGAAAGCCACATTAATACAACCTAGCTTTGCTAATGCATACTGTAGTCTTGGCGGGATTATGCAAGAGCAAGGCAAGCTTGCCGAAGCGGTAGAGTGCTATCAAAAAGCCATAACAATAAACCCTGCATTCGCCAACGCTTACTGCTATCTTGGCAACACCCTGAAAACACAAAAAGAGCTGGATGCAGCGGTAGGGTGCTATCAAAACGCAATAACGATTAATCCCAACTATACAGAAGCCTGCTTTAACCTGGGCGTAACTCTCCATGAACTTGGCAGGCTGGATGAGGCGGTTAACTGTTACCAAAAAGCAATCTTACTTAAACCAGACTATATCGACGCCTACTGCAACCTGGGCATTACTCTGCATGAGCAAGGCAGGCTGAATGAAGCTATTGATAGCTTTCATAAGGCTATTGAAATTAACCCTGTATTGTCCACCCCTTACAATAATCTTGGCGTCTCCCTAAAAAAGCAGGGCAGAGCAGAGGAATCATTCCTGGCCTTTAGAAAAGCTGTGGAGTTTTATCCAGATTTTCCTGAATCACTCTCCAATCTCGGAGATGAGCTAAACAAGGTTGGTGAATCGAGTGAGATAGCGATCCCTTTTTCAGAAAAATTACTGAACGACTTAACACCCATATCTGAACTTGATGCAGAGGTGGGTAATATGCCTGATAAGAGTATCCAGGACTACTCTTTAGATAGAGTTCTCAGGGAGTTTGCCAGAAAAAAAGATGGCAGA
The DNA here is from genome assembly GCA_015232365.1 of Magnetococcales bacterium. Lineage (GTDB taxonomy): Bacteria > Pseudomonadota > Magnetococcia > Magnetococcales > JADFYX01. The sequence continues at coordinate 15,176 of JADFZU010000025.1, forward strand.
TCTGATGATGGCAGTCTACGGATTCTCCTCTTACACCCACCAATTTGGAAAATATCTTCACCAGGAGAGCCGACCTATCCGGTGGCTGAAGGTGGACACCCTATCAACAATGTTGATGCTATTGATGGTGACTCCAAATTTACCTCTTATGGACTTCTATCTATAGCTGCCAATGTATTAAAGTCAGGCCGCAAGGTTCTTATCTGCAATATTTCAAATTTCACCTGGAATAATGTTGAAAAGCTAATTAAATATATTGATATAGATCTTGTCGGCATAACCTGCATGACCTACAATCTGCGTGGTGTTGGGGCACTCAGCAAATTAATTCGAGAACACCACCCTAAATCACATATAGTAGTTGGCGGCTCCCACCCAACTGCCCTGCCAAAAGAGACTCTGCAACATTTCCAAGCCATAGATACCGTGGTGGTTGGTGAAGGCGAGTTGACTTTTCTTGAGATTATAGAGCGGCTAGAGGCTAAAAAACCTGTACATGATGTTCCAGGAACAGTCTGGAGAAATGCTCAGAACCTTGGGCAGTTTGCCCAGCCACGAGAGCGTATTGAAAATCTGGATGAGCTGGCCTCCCCCCATGACTATTTTTCACTACAGATGATAATCACCAGCCGTGGCTGCCCTTTCCGCTGCACATTTTGTGGAAGTGAGTCACAGTGGGGCAGCAAACTCAAAATGAACTCTGTAGAGCATATTCTAAAAATGCTGGAGATGATTGTTATCAAGAAGGGGGTAAAATGTCTGGCAATCAAGGATGACACCTTTACTGCCGTACGCAAGAGAACGTTAACCCTCTGCCATGAGATTATCAAAAGAGAGCTAAACTTTATCTGGAGTTGCGATACCAGGATAAACTCTCTTGATGAAGAGGTGCTGCGTACCATGCGCATGGCAGGCTGCCAAAGAATCAGCGTCGGGGTTGAGTCCGGTTCGCCAACAATTCTCAAAACAATAAAAAAGAAGCTTGATCCTGAAAAAGTTGTTGAAGTTACAAAAATGGCCAGAAAGTATGGTATACAGGTAAGATTCTATATGATTGTTGGCAATCGAGGGGAGAATCTGGAAACATTCGAAGAGAGTGTACAGCTTATACACGATGCCAAGCCAAGTGAGTTTGCTATCAGCGGCCTGAGCATTTCACCTGGCACAGAAGAGTATGATATATATCAAGAAGATAATAACATAGACCCGAACATCTTTTTTGATGTTGATTATGATACCCAACAGTATGGCTACTGTGATTATGTCACCGGCAGCGTGAAAGATGTAATCGACTTATGGAGCAACTGTTTTTTTAACAATGATCGAGGGTTCAGACATTTTAGCGTAAGTGAATCACAGGAGATTCTCAGCAGACTGGACGGACTCCCCTCTGCCCATATGGATCTGGCGGGAGCTTATCTTAGAGCAGGAGAGCCAGACAAAGCAAAACCACACGTAGTTACTGCTATGGATAACGGTTATCCATTAACCGATTATGCATTCAACTATCTTGCAGCTATTGCAGCAATGGGTGGGGACTTCGATACTTTTAAAGCTAATTTACAAAATGCCATGGGATCGAACCGACTACCCATCATAACTGAAAATTATAACCGTTACCTCTCTTTTATCAAATCTGGAGGGGCAAAAAACGGTCATGAACTCAAATTTATTGTTCATAACAACTTTCCGGCAACACTGGGAAAACCTCTACAACCGTTTCAACCAGTATATTTTAATTTGCCGGAGGTGAAATGAGCAGGCATCCAACTGACAAGCAGCCCAAAATGACTGTAGAGTCAGCATATGCCCAAGCATTAGACCATTTTAGTGCTGGACGATATTCAGAGGTCGACAAATTTTGTACCGCCATTGTTAACGCACTCCCAAACCATGTTAATGCCATAAACCTGCTTGGGGTTATTGCCCAGAAAGTCAACCGTCATGATCTAGCCGTTGAGAAGTTTCAACAAGCTATCGACATAGATAATAACTGTGCTCTTTTATACTATAATCTAGGAACATCACTTAATCCGTTAGGGCGAAGAGATGAGGCGATAAAGGCTCTAAAAACTGCTCTGTCAATTGAACCTGAAAATGACAAGGTCAGTGCTTATCTTCATGGTATTCTAGAAAACAGTGTCGTCGACAGCACAGAAGATAGAGCGAGGAAAACACTGATACAGGGTACCCAAGAAAGCCACTTGAGCAACTCTCTAACGACTGGTTCTCCCAAAAAAATTCATCTTACACCCTGCATCAAGGTATCACATTGACTTTTTGGTCAAACTTTACTTTTGCAAACACAGTTATCCCTGAAAACAGCAAGCTATCCAATTTAAAAAGCACTAAATTTTGTAGCCATCCATTTACCGATGTTTCAATATTGTGGGACGGTAGCTGTGTTCCCTGTTGTTTTGATTATGACAAACAGCTCATCATAGGCGACGCAAACATAGACTCCATCGAAACAATTATATTGAATGCAAAAGCCTCCAGCCTCAGAAAAGCCTTTCTTGGTGGCGGCTCCATACCGGAATATTGCCAAAACTGCCAAGCAGATTTAATCGAAGGATAATGTCCGGGCTAGGTTGCTAAATCTCCAAGAGCAGCACGCAACGGTTGCAACTGTTTTTCGAACTTTCTCCAGCCGCCTACAGAACTTTTATACATGGGCTGGCGAACCTGTGCAGAGCTGGCAGTTTTTACACTCCTGACTGTTTTTTGGAAATCCAGACACTTATCGCTCCAATCAAGCTGACAAAACTCCAACAGTTTTCTGGTTTCACCTTCTTGGTCTGCTGTTAGTTTTTCGTAGTTAACAGAGTATACAACTCCAGGAAAAACTCTATTCCAGTGGGCCATCATCTCCGAATAGAGCCGGTAATACTGCCCTAGCTCGGTCAGCTCATATGCATAGTTATGCACCCCGGTAAACTTGGTCCGGAAAATTGACAAACAGGTATCTTCCGGGGAGCGAACTGAATGAATGATTTTAGCATTTGGCAGCATCAGCTTAATTATTCCCACATTGAGAAAATTGATTGGCATTTTATCGATTATATATCGGCTATCAGGATCTATTTCTCTAATCTGTGATATATATTCTTCACCCATTTTCAATACATCTTCCATACTCATCCGAGATATAAAATGGGGGATCATGCTAAGCAGCCTTGATGACATTTTTTGCAAAACAATACGTTTGACTATAGAGAGTTCTCCAGCTCCGTAGACATCTGGATGGCTGGAGAGTATCTGCTCAATAAGCGTTGAGCCAGACCGCATCATGCCAACAATAAATATTGGGCTTTTATCCTGGCAGCCGAACCCGGCTCTTTCGGCAAAAAAACCAGAGTTGAATATCTTCTGAAAACGGTTGAATATTTTCTCTTCTTCACGAATATTGAAGTTGATAGATGCCCTCTTTAAACGGTTTGCTTCAATAAAATGTTGAAAAGCCTCCTGGTTTTGCTGCATATCATACAGAGCTTTGCCAAGAGCAAAGTGCATGAACACCTTATCATCAGCTAAGGTCTGGTTGGAGAGTAGATTTTCCATGATTTTTATATCATCAAAATCACTATATTTTTTAACCAGGGAAAGATTGTAGTAAGCTTCAGGAAAGTCAGGCTGTATGGCCAGGGCTTTTTGGTGAGCGGCAATAGCTGCATCTAGTTTGCCTTGATCATTGAGTATCAGACCAAGGTTGTTGTGAGCTTTTGCATGATCAGGTTTGATGGCTATAGCTTTTTCCAGGGAGGCAATAGCCATATCTGATCTCCCCTGGTCCCTCTGGCTAAGAGCTAGATTGTTGTAGAAATCAGCATGATCCGGCTTAATGGCTATGGCTTTTTGCAAACTGGCGATAGAGGCATCCAAGTTGCCCTGCTCTCTCAGAACCACACCAAGATTATTGAGGGTTGCAGCACTGTGTGGATTTATAGAGATCGCCTTTTGATAGTTGGCAATAGACTCATTAAATTTACCTTGCTCTTGTAAGGCAGCACCAAGATTGCTATAAGCCCCAGCATAGTCAGCTTTAATGGCTATGGCTTGCTGGTAACTGGCAACAGCTTCTTCCAGCCTCCCTTGCTCTTTTAGGGCAACTCCAAGGTGGCAGTATGCTTCGCAATAATCTGCTTTAATAGCTATAGCTTGCTGGTAACTAGCAACAGCCATGTCTAGTTTACCTTGAGAAGTTAGAATGTTACCAAGATTACTGTGGGCTTGGGCATAATCTGCTTTAAGTAAAATGGCTTTTTGGTAACAGGCAGCAGCCTCAGCCAGCTTACCCTGCTCTTTTTTGGCGTTGCCAAGATTACAGTAAGCCTCTGGAAAATCAGGTTTAATTAAAATTGCTTTTTCCAGACAGGCTACAGCCTCTTCTAAATCCCCAATGGTTGTCAGGGCGAAACCTAAATTACACAGTATGCCAAAGTTATCGTGCCGGTACTCAAGAGATTTGCGATACCACTGTATCGCTGCCACCAGACGGCCTGCTTGATGCAAGGCCACTCCCTGTTGTTCAGCTTCCCTAGCCTTGCTCAAACTATCTTGGGCAATTTTATCAGTTTCCATAAGCTATGAAATATCCTGTGTAAATTGCGAGCTATGGGTTCTTAGTTGAACTAGATCTGGCGACCTACAAATCTTCTGGTAGCTTAGATCATCTATATTGACCGCATAAGAAAGCCAGGTACGCATGACTAAAGCATCATGTATGGTAAACCCGGTGTGGTTATGTGTTTTAAAAACATCGGGGTTTATAAGCCGATGTAGAGTCTCATCACGGTAATCCTCATATTTTCGCCACTCTTCATTGTACTCCATGCCTGGAGTTACACTGTCGCCAACTCTACTATAATCTGGGTAGCTTGCTTTGTATTCCGAGCAGCCTCGCTTTAAGGAAATTGGAATATCAGGAGAGACTCTTTTGCCAACCTCTTGCTTGACAATATCCAAGATCTCTTCTCCTTGGGCAATACTATTACAATAGACAAAACCTTTATACGTACCTGATATAGCTGGTCTAAGCTCTACCATGCACTTTCTGCTGTTGTCATTTGTCAGCTCAATATTATAAAAAACCACCATCAGCTTAAAAAGTTCAACCACATCTCTAGGCTCTATTACGACTTTGTAACAGCCAAAGCAGAACTCTGGGATAATATTGAATTTTTCAAATATCGCCATATAATTTTCACAACCAATAAAAGAGGACTCCTCCTGTTGTTTCAAAATCCTGGATGTAACTCCTCTCTTGATCTGAGATGGAGTTCTGTCGCTATGCAGCTTATTGGCGGTTAGAATATCTAGGCACTGCTGATACAACTGCTGAACTGTTTTATCTGCTATGACACCTTCGTCAATATATTCAAGTTTTATTTGCTGCATAGACTCTTGTGCTTTGGCATGGATACCGAAAGTTCCTGCTTTTGGCATCTGATAGTTTAAAATATCTATCAAAGTACCAGCAGTCTGCTGATCTCCCGGCTCTATCTTTAAAACACTCTGTAGAGCTTGCAAAGCCTCATCTAGCTGCTCTTGCTTAATAAAAGCGTTGCCAAGATTTTTCAGGGCCTCTACCTGAGATGGATTAATGGATAGTGCTCTCTGGTAACTTGCAATCGCCTCTGTGAGCCTGCCTTGCTCTTTTAAGGCAACGCCTAGATTGCTGTGGGCTTCGGCATAATCTGGATTAATGGATATTGCTTTTTGATAGCTAACAACAGCCGTTGCAAAATCACCCTGTTTGCTAAGGACATTAGCAAGATTGCTATGGGCTTGGGCATAATCGGGTTTAATTTCTATGGCTTTTTGATAACTAACAACCGCCTCAGGCAACTTTTCCTGGGCTGACAGGACGTTGCCAAGATTACAGTGGGCCTCTGGAAAGCCGGGGGTTATTAAAACTGCTTTTTGCAAAGCCGCAACAGCCTCATCCAACCGGCCAAGAGCTGTTAAGGCAAAACCAAGGTTACACAAAACAGCACTATTTTCCGGCTGAAGCTGTAAACTTTTTGTATACCACTCCACCGCCCCATCAAGACGGCCTGCCTGATGCAGAGCTATCCCCCGCTCTATAGCCTCTTCAGCATTTTCCCGTGAGGAGCCTCCTGCAACGGAACACCACTCCCGCCACATATTACGGAATGCCTCCTCCATACTTTTCGCAAAACCTTGGCTATCGCACAATGGAGATGTTTGCAATCTATGTCGCATACCTTGGCGAAGCTTATCAAGATTTGTACGGCTATTAGCTAGTGATACCGCTTTTTCTATATACTCATCAACATCTTTGGCGATCAACTCCTCCAAACCAATTTGGCTAAGTAGTGATGCCCCCACCCTTGATGAGTGGCGGTCACCACTCAATACCACAACGGGAACACCCATCCATAACGCCTCACAGGTGGTGGTGGTTCCATTGTAGGGGAATGGATCTAAACCTATGTCTGCCTGACCATATATGGCAAAATGGTCTTTAACGGCTGGAACCCGGCCTAACAGAGTCAACCGGTCAGGGTCTATAGACTCCTGCTCAAACATTGCCAGACAACTCTGCCTTACCTCAGAACAGAGCATTGACCGGTTCTTAATAATTAATCTTGAGCCGGAAGTTGCGAGAAGAATCCGGCTCCAGACCTTTATCACCTGTGGTGTTAGTTTTGCTAAATTATTAAAGCTAACAAAGGTAGTGTGACCGTTTACCAACATAGGTGTGGGAAGTATATCCGGGGTATCGACTGGAGGCTGATAACAGAGAAAGCCGTCTGCAAGCCTGACCAACCGCTCTACACAATAATTATCAGACTCTCCATGAGGATCGGCAATAGGGTCACTGATTCTATAATCAATAGCGGTCAATCCGGTTGTATCTGGATAACCTAGCCATGTCACCTGAATAGGGGCCGGCTTCTGGGCAAAAAGAGTTAGCCGGTTATATTTTGTGTGGCCGGAGAGGTCTACCAAGATATCAATCCGGTCACTTTTAATCAGATCTATAACCTCTTGATCACTCTTGCCAGCAATATTATGCCACCCCTTAACCTGCTGACGCAGAAGGTGGGTTATATCATCTTCATGGTGTAAATTTGAGTAGCAATGAATTGCTATTTTTTCTCTGTTGTAGGCGGCAAACAGTGGTTGTAAAAAATAGCTGACAGAGTGTCGTTTAAAATCTCCAGAGACAAAACCGATTATAAGAGGCTTTTCGGCATCCCCTGCTCTTTTATGGTTGGAGGTTGATCTATGGTGTTTTTTGCCGTAATAAAGATTGCAAACTTTATGCTCATTAAATAGCTCTTCTCGACTACACTCTCCATAGTGCAACCCCAACAGATAGTTGCTACGGGCCTCTAGATGTTCTGGTTTAATTGCCAGGGCTTTTTTGTGGCTGGCAACCCCCTGGGCTATTTTTCCCTGGTCTTGTAGAATATTGCCAAGATTGCTGTGAGCCTCAACAAAATCGGCCTGAATAGATATGGCTTTTTGGTAACAGATAGTTGCCTCAGCTAGTTTGTCCTGTTTTTTGAATGTATTACCAAGATTGCTGTAGGCTTTGGCATAATCAGGTTTTATGGTTAGAGCTTTTTGGTAACTGAGAACTGCATCATCAAGCCGCTCTTGATCCATGTAAATATTAGCAAGATTATAGTGAGCATCGGCATAATCATCAGCAATTGCTATGGTTCGCTGATAACTGGCTACCGCCTCATCAAACCGGCCTAGATCACGCATGATATTAGCAAGATTATAGTGAGCATCGGCATAATCATCAGCAATGGCAATGGCTCGCTGATAACTGGCGACCGCCTCATCAAACCTACCCAGCTCTTTTAGACAAACACCATAATTACAGTGGGCCTGGGGATAGTCGGCTTCCAGGTATATGGCTTTTTGGTAGTTTACCACCGCCTCATTCAACCGACCTGATTGATGGCAATTGATCGCCTGTTTGAGAGCATCTTCGGCACTATCTGTCTCTCTGTTTAATACAGCATTTAGATAGTTGCCAATTTGACTGTTTCCAGGCTCTTTTTCCAGAGCAGTTTTTAGAGCCTCTACCGCCTCCTCTCTTCGCCCCAAAGGGTAAAGGGAGCTGCCAAGGTTGAAGTATAACAGCCCCCTACTACTGTCTATATTGATAGCCCGGCGAAATTGCTCAACGGCCAGATCGTGACGGTTGACTCTCTGTGCTACAACCCCAAGAAGATTTATTGCATCAACATGGTTGGGGGAAGCGTTGATAATAGCTGTGCAGAGTTGGTCAGCTTGAGTATAGCGTCCAGCATTAAAGTGCTCTACAGCTTTGGAGTATGCTGCGTTAACTGTTAGTGGTTGCTCGATATTCTCCATTATTTAGCTATTTTCCCCACTAATTGCCAGCCTTTATCCACATTTTTCTAAAAGCATCTTGCATTTTTTTGGCAAAACCAGCTCCATCGCACAAGGAGGATGCTTGCACTCTTTGCCGCATACCTTGGCGAAGAGTATTAAGCAGTGAGAGGTTTTTGGCAAGCTCGGCAGCTTTTTCTACATATTCGTCACAATCTTTGGCAATCAACTCCTCTAAACCAATTTGAGTCAAAAGAGAGGCTCCCACTCTTGCTGAATGACGATCACCACGCAAAGCTATAACAGGAACCCCCATCCACAGTGCCTCACAGGTGGTGGTGGTTCCGTTATAGGGGAAGGGATCTAAACCGATGTCTGCCTGACCATATATGGCAAAATGGTCTTCAACGGCTGGAGTCGGGTTGAATAAAATTATCCGCTCGGAAGCAATGGAGCACTGATTAAACATATCGAGATAACGCTGCCTGACCTCTGAACAGAGCATGGATCTGTTTTTTAAGATCAATTTAGAGTCTGGAACTGTCAGCAAAATCCGGCTCCAGACCTTTATCACCTGTGGTGTTAGTTTTGCTAAATTGTTAAAGCTGACAAAAACTGTGTGACCGCTTGCCAACATTGGCGTGGGGGATACAGCAGGAGTTTTAGCTGGCGGCTGATAACAGAGAAAACCATCAGCAAGCCTTACCAACTTCTCAACACAGAAGCTATCAGACTCTCCAGGGGGGTCGGCAATTTTATCACTGATTCTATAATCTATAGCAGCTAAACCGGTTGTATTTGGATAACCGAGCCATGTCACCTGGATAGGGGCCGGCTTTTTGGCAAAAAGGGTTAGACGATTATATTTTGTGTGGCCGGAGAGGTCTACCAATATATCAATATTGTCAGAATGAATCAGATCCACAACCTCTTGATCGCCCTTGCCAGCAATTTTATGCCACCCCTTAACCTGCTCACGGAGAGTATGGGTTACACTATCTTCTCCGTGAGAGTTGGAGTAACAGTAGATGGCTATTTTTTCCCTATCGTGGGCAGCAAACAGTGGTTGCAAAAAATAACTGACAGAGTGTCTTTTAAAGTCTCCAGATACAAAACCAATACGAAGAGTCTTTTCTGCATCGACAGCCTTAACATGATAGTCAGGCACTTGCTGAAGTTTTATCCGGTGTTGTTCGCCCCAGATTTTATGCTCTTCATAAAGATCTTCACGACTGCACTCTCCATAGTGCATAGCAAACAGCATATCACTGTAGGCTACAACATCATCCGGTTTATAGGTTACGGCTTTTTTATGGCTGGCAACCGCTTCAGCCAGCTTTCCCTGATCTTGCAATGCAGTACCAAGATTGCTGTACGCTTCAGCACAATCCGGTTTTATGGTAATGGCTTTTTTATAATTTATAATAGCCTCTGCCAGCTTGCCTTGGGCTTGCAAGGTGTTGCCAAGGTTGCTGTACGCCTCAAAATAATCAGACTTACAGGCAATGGCTTTTTGGTAGCTTAAAACCGCTTCATTTAGTTTGCCTTGCTCCTTTAGTGCGGCTCCTAGATTGTTATGAGCCTCTATATAATCTGGTTTTAAAGCTATTGCTTTCTGATAACAAACAACACCGTTTTCAAGATCACCATTTAGCTGCAGAAGAATACCAAGAGTCAGGTACGCCTCTTTATAGTCCGGCTTTAAGGTAACGGCTTTTTGCAAATTATCAGAAGCCTCTTCAAAGCGGTTTTGCTCCTTGAACAGCACCCCAAGATTATAGAAAACCTTGGCAAACTCTGGCCTTATAGCCACCGCCTTTTTATAACTGGCAACTGCCTCTTCAACCTTGCCTTGCTCTTTTAGGATATTGCCAAGATTATTATAAGCTTTGGCATTGTCTGGTTGAATGGCTATGGCTTTTTGCTGGCTTAAAACCGCCCCATCCAACTCTCCCTGCTCCAACTGAAGCAAGCCAAGGTTGCTATAAGCTTCGGCAAAGTCCGGAGTTATGGCTATGGCTTTTTTATAGCTGGCAACGGCCTCTTTATACTTTCCCTGTTTTTTTCTGGTGTTGCCCAGATTAAAATATGCTGCAGAAAATTTCGGTTTTAAGGTTATGGCTTTTTGATGGCTTATAGCAGCATCAGCAAGTTTGCCTTGCAGTTGCAGGGTTAAACCAAGATTGTTATGAATTTCGGCAAATTTGGGCTGTATGGCAATGGCTCTCTTGTAGCTTGAGACAGCTTCATCAAGTTTGCCTTGATCTTGCAAAGCACCACCCATGTTTGCAAGTGCCGACACATTTGTCGGCTGAAGCTCTAGAGTCCGCTGGTAGCACTCTATAGCCTCAGCAATTCGGCCTGCTTGATGAAAGGCTACGGCTCTCTGCAAATGATCCTCTGGCTTGGCTGTGCCAGTAGGATTTTTTAGGTTGCCAGCACGTTGGAATAGTTCGGCAGCCAGATCATGGCGGTTGATTTTTTGAGCGATAGCCCCAAGTAGATTTATTGCCTCAACATGGTTTGGCACAGCCTGAATAATTGCTGTACATAGCTTATCAGCCTCGGAATAACGTGCAGCGTTAAAATGGTCAACTGCCTGGGAATAAGCTGATTCAACAGTTAGTTGTGGCTGTGCTCTCACTCTATTTGCCATTATTACGCTCTCTTCCCCATTGCCAGAAGATAAATTTATTCTCCCCAAAAATCCGGATTCAGGGTGGTTGCTTCTAGAGTGCCAGTTGTCTGAATTTTCTCTGGACATTTTTGCTGACGTGAACGTAAGCGAATCAGCTGCAAGCGTCTATCTGTCTCCGGGCTTTGAAATGTCCGTTCTTTAAGCTTGGTTAAAATAGGTTGGTGTTTAGCACCATCAAAGTATGATGAAAAAGACAGACTCCTCTCATAGGCCTCAACTGCACTGACATAATACCAATCTTCAAGATTATTGCCAGGAGAGATGGTCTCAAACCGTTTGGCAACAGGAAGAAACGGCTCTCGGCTGTTAATGGCCCCTTGTGATAAAAGTTTTTCGATCTTCTCTAGACTATCTATTGCCTTGGAACGGTAGCCAAACTCTAAAAAAGCCCTGGCTAAACTACATAGGCGGGGATAACTGGCTTTTGCAGCTACAGCGTGCTGCAAACCTGTCAGCGATTTTTTTAAAAAGGCCAGTCGCTGGCCTGCTGACTGGTTTTTTTGCTGGGCGGTAAAATAATCTTGCAGGGCCTGGGCATACTCCTTTGCAGAACTACTGTCAGGGCTGTCCCAGTTATGTGCCTGGGCAAATGGTAGCTGTAGCAGCTCAGAAGGCCACCCTCCACTACCTGTGCTCCCAAGCTTCCCACTGTTATCTGCTGACAGCACAAGAAGATTACGCCCGGCAAGAGCTACTGCCCGCTCCTCTTTACAAGCAAACAGGTTAAGTTGGAACCCATCAATATCTTCTGAAGAAACAAATGGTATCAGACAACCAAGACCAGGAACAAAACGGTATGATTTATAACCAAATCTTGTTAACTTCTCGACAAGATCAAAATTGCTGCCCTCGCCATGTTTAACTTCAAACTGGAGCAGAGGCGATTGACTGGAGAGAAGCTTTTCACCACCTTTTAAAACATTGGCCTCTTCACCCTCTGCATCAAGCTTTATAAATGCCACATCTTCCCAGCCAAACTCCTCCATACAGCCATCTAAACTCCGGGTGTTTACATTTACAGAGAGCATTCCTGGCTGGAATGTTAAAGAGTTCAACTCGCTATTTTGCGAATGGTATAGCTGGCTCTCCTCCTCGCAGTTGCTTACCGCTGCTCTTATAAGCTTTACTGTCTCAAAACCATTCAACTCAAGACTTTTTTCTAAAAAATCTCCAGTTGATCTGGTCGGTTCAAAGGCAAAAACCACCCCGTTTTTTTTTAAAGCCTGAGCCATAACCAGAGTATAAATGCCATAGTTGGCCCCTATATCCAAAACCGTCATACCTGGCTGGACAAGCTCTCGGACAAATCCGACCTCACTCTCAAACCAATCCTCTTGCTCCAGCAGAACATAGGGGGTTATCAAACTAAGATTATCTGGGACACAAACCCTTACCCCACCTTTTATCACCACATCCATACCCTGGCTTTTTAGTGCTTTATCTGAGTTTGCTTGCCCATATCGACACCAATCATGCCACATTTTTCTAAGTATACTCTCCATATCTTCAGCAAACAGCTTGGCATCGCATAGAGGTGACTCTTGCATACGTTTCCGCAGCCCTGAACGTAGTTCAGTGATTGTTTTGTGGTCAGAAGCAAGCTTAACGGCTTTGTCAATATAGCCATTCACATCTGCAGCAATTAACTGCTCCAGACCAATCTGGGTCAGCAAACTGGCACTAACACGTGCAGCATGTCGCTCACCATTCAAAGCTACAACCGGAACCCCCATCCACAACGCTTCACAGGTGGTGGTGGTTCCGTTATATGGAAATGAGTCCAAACCGATATCAATTTGGCCATATTTTGCCAGATGATCGCGTATTTTTGAGGTTGCCTGGAGCAAAATCAATCTATCGGAGCTGATTGACTCATTCTCAAACAGGGATAGATAGCGTTTCCGAACACCTGGACATGCTAAAGCTTTGCTCTTTACAAGCAGCTTGGAACCGGGAACCATGTGAAGAATCTTCGACCAGGCTTTAACCACCTCTGGAGTTATCTTTATCAATTTATTTAAACTGCCAAAAGTGACATAGCCATTTGCTGTCATGGGAAGTGGCGTAACATCAGGGGCATCTTCTGGAGGTTGATAACAGAGAAATCCATTTGGCATACGAATTAACTGCTCACTACCGTACAGCTCAGACTGACGGGATGGATCGGCAACCTCATCGCTCAATCTATAATCCATTGCCCTCAAGCCTGTTGTATCAGGATAACCAAGCCATGTGACCTGTACTGGTGCTGGCTTTCTGGCAAAAACCGGCAAACGGTTCCATTTAGTATGGCCGGACAGGTCAAACAAAATATCGATACCGTCAGCAAATATAATCTCCACTACCGTCTGGTCATCCTTGCCAGCAATTTTTCGCCACCCCTCAACCATCCCCTTGAGACGCAAGGTAACCTCATCCTCTATGTGGGAGTTGGAGTAGCAATAAAACTCCTGCAGATCTTTACTGCTGGCCTTAAATAGCGGCTCCAGAAAATAGCTCACAGAGTGTTTACAAAAATCTCCTGAGACAAAGCCGATCTTTAAGCGTTTTCCTGGTTCCTGGCTTTTTTCATGGTTGTAACTTAGGTACTGAAAATGGCTAGTATGGTAGCTATCCCACAATTTATGCTCATGAAACAACTCTTGCGGCGAATATCCACCATACTGCATGGTAAACAGTAAATTACTGTGAGCATCAACAAAACCCGGATTAATTGTAATGGCTTTCTGGTAGTTTATAATTGCTTGCTCCTGATCGCCCTGGTCTGATCTGGTACCGGCAAGATTGCTGTACGCTTCGGCATAATCTGGTCTGATGGCTATGGCTTTTTTGTAGGATTGGCATGCCTCATCCAGCTTGGCCTGCTCCTTTAGAGTATTGCCTAGAGTGTTAAATGCATCAGCGTAGTCAGGATTGATAGAGATGGCCTTTTCCAGTCTGGTAATAGCCTCACCCAATCTGCCTTGGTTTTTAAGAGAGACGCCAAGAGCGTTGTATGCTTTGGCAAAATCAGGCCTTAAAGAGATAACTTTTTCAAGACTGGCAATAGCCCCATCCAAATTCCCCAGCTTTTGTAAGGCAAGACCAAGATTGTAGCGGGCTTCAGAATGGTTTGGATTGATGACCAGAACTTTTTTGTAGCTCTCGACAGCCAGATCTAATTTTCCCTGTTCTTGTAGAGCAACACCAAGATTGGCATGGGCCTCAATATAAGAAGCATCAATATCAATAGCTTTTTGGTAGCAATCTAAAGCTTTCTCCAGCCGACCCTGCTCTTTTAATGCAACCCCAAGATTGGTCAAAGCTTCGGCTCTCTCTGGTTTTATAGCAACTGCTTTTTGAAAGCAGTCAATAGCCTTGTCCAACTTTCCCTGAATTTGCAAAACAGAGCCAAGATTGCCAAGTGCCTCGACAAATTCCGGCTTTATAGCTATGGCTTTTTGCAGATATTCAACTGAGCTATCCAGTTTTCCCTGATCCTTGAGAGCAGCACCAAGATTGCCAAGTGCCTCTACATACCCAGGTTTAATAGCCACGGCTCTCTGATAATATTCAATAGCCTCACCCAGCTCCCCAAGGCTTAATAGGGCACTGCCAAGGTTGTTCATGGCAACAACTTCATCAGGGTTGCTTTCAAGGCTTTTTTTATAGCATTTTATCGCTGCATCAAACTGACCGGATTGATGAAAAGCCAAGCCTTGCTGCAAGTCCGAATCTGTTTTGCCGCTGTTATTGAGAATACCTTGCAGATATTCGGTGATTTGAATATTGCCGGGATCTTTTTCCAAGGCGATTTTCATAACCTCTACCGCCCTCTCTTTTTCTCCCAACGGATAGAGTGATGTCCCAAGGTTGAAGTACAACATAGCAATGCTACCATCTACATCTATCGCCCGCTGAAACTGCACAACAGCCAGATCATGACGGTTGACCCTCTGGGCTATCACCCCCAGTAGATTTATCGCATTGATGTGGTTGGGAACCTTATCAATGATAGCTGTACATAATTTATCTACCTCAGAGTACTCTCCAGCATTGAGATGCTTAATAGCCTGGGCAAATGCCCCATCGATTGTTAATACTGACTGTTTGGCAGTTGAAGGTTTTACTCTGTTTTTATTAGCCATCACGAAACACCCAACCCTTTACAAACACTACACTTACAATCAATTACGCACCACTTTCTGAACACAGTTCACTCCACATAACGTAAAAAGCACTCTCTATATTACTGGCAAATTTCTCGCCATCATAAAGTGTCGATTTTTCCATCCGGCTTCGCATCCCTTTACGAAGACTTTCAAGGTAAAAGCTATCTTTGGCGAGTGAGACCGCTCTGTTTATATAATCGTCAAGATCATTTGCTATCAACTCTTCCAATCCGACTTGAGTCAACAGGCTGGCTCCGACCCTGGCTACGTGGCTATCACCTCGTAATACTACCACAGGAACCCCCATGGAGAGAGCTTCGCAGGTTGTTGTGACTCCATTGTAGGGGAAAGTGTCCAAAGCGATGTCACACTGCCCGTAGAGAGCAAGATGATCGGTTTTTGAGTCACACCTGTCTAACAGAATCAACTGCTGGGAGTTTATGGACTCTTTGGCAAATTGATCAATAAAGTAATGCCGGGCAGTTGAGCTGCATAGCAGATGGTTTTTAATCATAAGCTTGGAGCCGGGAGTCGCCTTGAGTATCGCGGACCAGGCATGTATCGCCTCTGGACTGATTTTAGACAAATTATTGAAACTGACAAAAGTGACATACCCATTGCTTTTCATTGGTAGAACAGAAACATCCGGGGCACCATCCATGGGCCGGTAACAGAGAAAGCCATCAGGCAGCCGGTATAACTGCTCGACACACTTTTTATCAGACTCGCCATAAGGGTCGGCAACATGATCACTAAACCGGTAATCAATAGCAGATACACCAGTGGTATCTGGATAACCCAACCATGTCACCTGAACCGGAGCCGGTTTTCTGGCAAAAACCAGTAAACGGTTACCATCGGTATGGCCTGAAAGGTCTACTAAAATATCAATACCGTCTGAGCGAACCATCTCAGCTACTGCCTGATCATCTAGAGAGGAAATGTTTCTCCACACCGCAACCATTTCAGCCAGCCTGGTAGTGACCACATCTTCTTTTTTGGAGTTTGAGTAGCAGTAAAATACCAGTTTTTTACCGTTGTGGGCAGCAAATAGCGGCTGTAAAAAATAGGCAACTGAATGCTCACGAAAATCTCCTGAGACAAAGCCAATCTTCAACGGTTTTTCTAAATCAGCCGCTCCCCTATCTGCATGGCTGAACCGAGGCAACTGCCTTGCATAACTATCACCCCATAATCTATGGCTATTAAAGAGATCCTCCTGGTTAAAATTACTATAATGCATGGCTAACAACATACCACTATGGGATTTTGCAAACCCTGGCTCAACCACCAGAGCATTTCTAAAGCTGGCTACCGCAGCATCTGCTCTGCCTAGAAATATCAGTGCTGAGGCCAGGTTGTGATGAGCCTCAGCAAAATCTGCTTTAATGCTAATGGCTTGTTGATAGCTGGCAACCGCAGCATCAATCCTGCCAAGGTCCGACAGAACATCACCAAGGTTGCTATGGGCCTGGGCATGATCAGGATTAACAGTGATTGCTCTTTGATAGCTGGCAACAGCTTCATCAGGTTTGCCCTGATCTTTAAATATATTGCCAAGATTGTTAAGAGCGTCTGCATAATCTGGCCTAAGAGCCAAAGCCTCTTTATAACAGGCTATCGCATCGGCTATTTTCCCCTGTTCGGCTAAGACAAAGCCGAGATTATAGTGGGCCTCCACATGGTCAGGCTTGATCGCTATCACCTTTTGAAACTGTAAAGCGGCCAGATCAAGACGATTGATAGCCTGGGCAATAATTCCCAATAGGTTTGTAGCATGGATGTGGTTGGGCAGTACCTGAAGAATTGCTGTGCAAAATTTATCGGCTTCGGTATAGTTACCTGCGTAGAAATTATCCATCGCCTTGGTGTAGGCTGCCTCGACGGTAAGCTCTTTTTTTCCAGCCGCTGCAGGTTGGCCGTTTTTATCTCTATCCATGACTACACTCTCTCACCATACCTTCAATTTAGCTAGCCAGTATGTTGCACAAACAATCCTGTTACGCGGCCTGAAACGCCACTCCCGGTATAATTCGTGCGACATCAAGACCAGGCATAATAACAGTCGGAAGCCGCTTTAGCCAATGATCTCAAAGCTTGTGAAAAAATGAATCCATCCATATGCTCTCATAAGCGGCTTCCAGATTCTTGGTAAATCGTGGGGAGTCAAACAGGGGTGATGTGGACAGGCTCTTTTGCAGATTATTACGGATGGACTTTAGCCGTTCTGGGTTTTCTGCAAGCTCGAAAATAAGTGCTCGGTACTCTTCCAGTGAGCTGGTAATCAATTCAGACAAGCCTGCACTGCTCAAAATACTACCGGCAACACGGGAAGCAAAACTCTCTCCAGCATAGGTAACCAGTGGGCAACCTGCCCACAAAGCATCACTAGCAGTTGTATGGGATGTGTAAGGATAGGTGTCGAGAGCCAGGTCAACAAGACGGTAACGAGCCAGATGGTCAGGCATTGGGAGTTTTGCTGCAAAGATAATCCTGGAACCATCTACCTGTCTCGACTCTGCCTCCTTGCGAAGATTTGCAACAGCCCACCTGTTGGACTCTAATAACCACAGTGAACTATTGGGCATACTACGCAGCAGTTCCATCCAGATATCAAAAATATCCGGCATAATTTTATATGTCTGATTAAAGCTGGCAAAGATATAACCATCTTCTGGCAGTGAGCACTCACTTCTAGATGGGGTCTGACTGGATATAGGCCGGGTTCTGTCGTTGGGCTGGTAACAGTCAGCCAATCTGACAATTTTTTCGCTAAAATGTGACTCATAGCCAACTGGCGTAATAAATGGATCGCTTATGATATAATCAATAAAAGTTGAACCAACTGTTCCAGGATATCCCAGCCAATTTACCTGTAGCGGTGCAGGGCGGTAGGAGAAGATCTCATGACGGGAGCCTTGGGTATGGCCCTTCAGGTCAACCAGTATCGCTACCTTGTCAGAACTGATTTTTCTAGCTGCCGAATGGTTGTCAAGCTGCGATATATCGACAAACCTATCACTGGCAGCAACAATCCGCTGGCGCATCTCCTGTCCATCTGTTCTACCATAGGAGTAGACTATAATTTCAAACCTGCTCCGGTCATGAAGCTCAAACAGCTCTGCAATAAGGTGATAGGTAGCATGGTTATAAAAATCACAAGAGAGGTAGCCAATTTTCAACCTGGAAGGCCTGTAATCATAGCCGCTCAAATCCATACGCTTTGTCTGCCTCTTCACCATATTTCTGACAAAAGATTCAGCACAATCACGCTGCTCTTTTGCCGTTGTTGGCAGAGATAAAAATACAAATGGCGATACAACCCCATCTCCAGCCTTAAATAGCTCCATCATCTGGCTATACTGTTCAGGAAACTGCCCCCATTGACAAAGATGAAGGTTTAGATGGATGGCTTCGGCAAGATAGGAGACATCGTTGGCTTTTATTTGAAAAGCTTTTAAATAGCTGGTTTGAGCTGCATCAAGCCTGCCTTGATCTTTAAATGTGCTACCCAGATTACAATGAGCCTGGGCATAATCCGGCATAATTGCTAATGCTTTCTGATAGCTTTTAACTGCTAAATCCAGTTTCTGCTGTTCATGCAGGGTGTTGCCAAGATTATAGTAGGCTTCGGTAAAATCACCAACTAGGGCTATGGCCTTTTGATAACTTACTACCGCCAAATCCAGCTCTCCTTGCTCAGCTAGAGCAATACCAAGATTGTTGTGAGCATTGGCATAGCCGGGGTTGATGGCAATAGCCTTTTGATAACTATCAACCGCAAGAGCCAACTCCCCCTGCTCCTTTCTGGCATTACCAAGATTGTAGTGGGCATCAGCATAGTCTGCATTGATGGTTATGGCTTTTTGAAAATTTGTAACCGCTAAATCCAGTGCCCCTAGCTCCTGTTTGACAATACCAAGGTTGTTATAAGCAGCAGCATGATTTGGATTAATGGTTATTGCCTTTTGATAACTGTCTACCGCTGCAACCAACTTGCCCTGATTTTTTAAAATATTCCCAAGATTGCTGTGGGCATCATCAAAGCCGGGGTTGATAGCTATGGCACGTTGAAAGCTGGCAACTGCTGCATCAAAATTGCCTTGCTCATGCTGGGCGTTGCCAAGATTGTTGTAAGCATCGGCATAATCCGGATTTACCGCTATAGCTTTTTTGTGGCTGGCAACTGCTGCATCAAGCTCGCCTATACTCTGCAGGGCTAGCCCTATATTAGAGTGGGCAACCCAATTTTCAGGGTCAACCTCAAGAGCCTTTTTATAACAGTCCAACGCCTCATAAAGACGACCTGCCTGATGAAAAGCCACACCACGCTGAAAAGCAGCACCATCTATATTTTCAGTTTGCGAACGCTTACTTGTAACAAGAAGCGAAAGCTCTTTTGTGATTTTTTCTACAACAGTCTGCCAATTTTTAGGAGCCGACTGCCTAAAGAGCCGCAGCGTGGGATACCATGGAGTTGTCTCTTGCTCAAGAAGCCAACGCCAGTCTGGAACCACTGGCAACATCAGCCAGGTTGCCCTGCCTAGTGCTCCAGCTAAATGTGCAACCGAGGTATCAACAGAGATTACCAGATCTAAACCACTTATAACCGCTGCCGTATCGGCAAAGCAGTCCAGATTGCCGCTTATATCGAAAAAGTTGCCGTTGCCAGACAACATCTTGAGCTCATCATCTGTTGTATCATTTTGTAAACCGACAAAACTGCAGCCTTCTACGCTTAGTAATTGAGCCAGCATAGATGGTTTTATAGAACGGTTTTGATCATTTTTATGGGTAGGGCTGCCACGCCAGGCGATACCTATCTTCAGACCGGTTAAAACCCTTAATTGCTCTGAAAATTTTATCTCCCTAACCGGGTCGGCATGGAGATAGGGAACTTCTGCTGGAATGGTAGCAAGGGTTGTTGCAAAAATAAATGGCAGACTAAGCAAGGAGACCTGATAATCGAAAGACGGTAGCTTTGCCGGGTCGCTAATCAACGAGCCAACATGGGAAACGGTTTTGAATAATGCTTCAAGAGGCTTTGGAGCCAACAGCACCACCTTTGCCCCCCTCTCTTTAACCACCTCTGCATAACGGATAAACTGGATATCATCACCAAACCCCTGTTCACAGAGCAGCAGAACAGTCTCACCATTCAGCATCGAACCATCCCAGACCGGTTGCTGGAGGTTGGCATCTATACTTTGCTTTCTCCACTCATACTCCCTCCAGCCATTTTCCAGATCTCCCATTAACAGCATGTTGATGCCAAGATTATAGTGGGCATCCTGGTTGTCAGGATTTATAATCAAGGCTTTTTTGTAGGCAGCAACAGCTTCGGATATTTTGCCCTGCTTGGATAGGGCAGTTCCTAGGTTACGCAGGGCATCGGCAAATTCCGGATTGATTTGCAGAGCTTTTTTTAGCCATTTTACAGCTTCGTCAAACTTTTCCTGATCACTCAACACCGCACCAAGATTACTGCAAGCATCACTAAAGCCAGGGTCGATTTTTAATGCTATGTTATAATATTCAACCGCAGAATCAAGTTGACCCCGCTGGGTCATGACATTGCCAAGATTGCTGTAGGGTTCGGCATAACCGGGTTTTATGTTTATAGCTTTAGCATAACACTCCTCAGCTCCATCTAACTCTCCATCCGCATATAAAACGTTGCCAAGATTATTGAGAAAACCTGGATTATCAGGATTTATTTCAACCGCCCTCTGGTAGCATGTAATAGCTTTGCCAAGCTCACCTTGTTTAGTATAGGCAATACCAAGATAGTTGTAGGCTGCGGAGAAGTTGGGATTGATTGTTACAGCCTTTTGCAGATAGGTGACGGCTTCATCCATCCTGCCTTTGTTTATCAGGGCATAACCAAGATTACCAAGAACGGCAACATGGCCTGGGCTAAGTGTAAGAGCCTTTTTATAACCCTCTATTGCCGCATCAAACCTGGAAGCCTTATGGTGTGTTACAGCCTTTTTAAAAACCTCCTCTATATCAGTCTTCTCCACTATTGAACATCGTTCACTCCACATATCATGGAACGCCTGCTCCATATTGCCAGCAAATTTCCCGGCATCATGAAGAGAAGATTTTTCAATCCGGCTCCGCATCCCTATACGCAGATTTTCAAGGCGAGAGGGATCTTTGGCAAGGGCTACGGCTTTTTTGATATAATCGTCAAGATCATCGGCTATCAAATCTTCCAAACCAATTTGTGTCAATAGACTGGCTCCAACTCTGGCTACATGGCAACTGCCACGCAAGACTACAACAGGAACCCCCATCCATAACGCTTCACAAGTTGTCGTAACCCCATTGTAGGGAAAAGTGTCTAAACCAATATCACACTGACCATACAGAGACAGATGCTCATCCTTGGAGTCACAGCGGTCCATTAGCAGCAGACGTTGGGAAGTTATCAACTCTTTGGCAAACAGTGAGAGGTAGTACTGCCGGTGGGAGGAGCCACCCAATAGATGGCTTTTAATTATCAGCTTGGAGCCTGGAACCCTCTTAAGTATCGCGGCCCAACTCTTGACCGCCTTTTTGGTTATTTTTGCCAAATTGTTAAAAGTGACAAAAGTGACATAGCCTTGGCTCTGCATTGGCAACGCAGAAACATTGTGAACAACGTCCACTGGTTGGTAACACAGGAAACCATCTGCTAAGCGGTAGAGCTTCTCAACGCTGTTTCCATCCGATAATCCGGGAGGATCGGCAACTTTATCGGTAAAACGGTAATCCATTGCAGCCATGCCGGTGCCATTGGGGTAACCTAACCATGTCACCTGAATTGGTGCCGGTTTTCTGGCAAATACCAGTAGGCGGTTTGCTTTGGTATGCCCTGAAAGATCAACCAGAATATCAATACGGTCAGAGTAGATAGTCTTGGCTAACTCTTGATCATTTTCACCTGCAACATTTCGCCACATTGCAACCAGGCTACGCAACTTGGCAGTCACCCCATCTTCTTGATTTGAGGTGGAGTAACAAAAAAACTCTAACTTCTCTCGGTTGTGGGCTGTAAAAAGTGGCTGTAAAAAGTAGGCTACGGAATGATCACGAAAATCTCCTGAGACAAAGCCAATTTTCAACTTTTTATCAAAACCATGCTCTTCTACCACAGGATGGTCAAATCTGGGGAGATGGTTGCTGTGAGCTACAGCCCAGATTTTGTGCTGATTGAAAAGATCTTCCTGACTAAAATCGTTATAGTGCATAGCAAGTAACAGGTTGCTATGGGCATCAACAAGGTCTGGTTTAAGAGAGATGGCTTTTTGGTATTTGACAACCGCTTGATCAGGCCTGCCTTGAAAAATAAGGGCGTTGCCATAATTGTGATAAGCCTTGGCAAATTCCGGATCTATGGCTATAGCTTTTGTATAGTTTACAACCGCCTCATCCAACCTGCCCTGGTCGGCCAGAGCATTGCCAAGATTGCTGTAAGCGCTGGCAAATCCAGGTTTAATGGATATGGCTTTTTCCAAAGCGGTTATCGCTCTATCAAGCTTGCCCTGTGCTGTCAACTCCAGGCCGAGATTATTATGAGCTTCGGCAAGATCAGGCTCAATAGATATGGCTTTTTCAAGGCTGATAATGGCAGCATCCAACCTACCCAGGTCAGCAAGGGTTTTGCCCAGGTTGCTGTGGGCTATTGCAAAATCGGGATTTATGTTTATTGCCCTTTTATAACTTGCAACAGCCCCTGCAAGCTCACCCTGCTCTTTTAAAATATTGCCAATATTATTGTGAGCCTCAGCTATATCTGGATTAATAGCCAGGGCTTTTTGATAGCTGGCAATGGCCTCATCCGGCTTGCCATACTCGTTCAAGGCGTTACCAAGGTTATAATGGGCCTCTACATAATCGGCTTTTATGGCTACAGCACTTTGGTAGCTGGCAACCCCTTCTGCAAACCTCTCCTCTGCTATCAAAAGGGCAGCGATATTGTAGTGAGCCTCAGCAAAATCGGCTTTTATAGCTACTGCTTTTTTCAGGTTTTCAATAGCTTTATCATTTTTACCCTGAACCATCAGGGTTGTACCAAGGTTAAAAAAATGCTGCGGCAGGTCAGACCTGATTGCTATAGATCTTTCATGGGAGGCAACAGCTTCATCAAGCTTGCCAGCCTCGGTCAAAACTACCCCCATGTTGCTCCAGGCGATAAAGTTTTCAGGATGAATCTCAAGAGCCTTTTTATAGAAGTGTATGGACTCTTCCAACTGACCAGCTTTATGCAGTGACTCTCCTTGCAGCAGAAACTCTCTAACTTTCACATCTTTATCACCACCAGAATTTTGGTTAGGAGTATTTATTACAGTGTTCAATAAATCCCTGATCTGTTGGTTCAGAGGCTCTTTTTCCAATGCAGTCTGCAGAGCTTTTATGGCCCCATCCCTCTGCCCCAACTGCTGCAGGGATATGCCTAGGTTATAGTGCAGTATTGCTGAGTTATCAGTGATTTTTATAGCCCGTTGGAACTGTATAACAGCCAGATCGTGACGGTTGACTTTTTGGGCCACGACACCAAGAAGGTTTAGGGCATCAACATGTTGCGGATTTGCAGCTATGATAGCTGTGCAAAGTTTATCAGAATCCTCAAACCGTCCAGAGTTAAAATGCTCAATGGCTTGGCTATATGCTGCATCAACTGTTAGTTGTGACTGTTTCTCTATCGGTTTTTTCATAGCTAATACTCTAGCCCGAATATCCAACAAATTACAGATATTCTGGAATGACTACAATTTATGCGATATTCAGAGTTGGTATCATCAACCCATTCTATCCAGGGAGAGGAGCTCTAGAGCATAATCTGTCGGTCTGTTTTTAAACGCATAGGCAACAATCTCCATATTTGCATTAGTACTATATATGGAGTGAAAACCGGCCTCTTTAAGCACTTTTACCAGGGATTTTCTGGTAAACCCGGTTTTGTGTGCATAAAAATCCTGACCACTTGCTTCAATCTCTTTACCGTAACCAAAAATCAAATCCCTAACCATTATCGGACCAACTCTGGATTCATAGAGAACATCATCAAGATCAAGTTTTTTCTCGGCAACAGTAGCCATAAGATCTTCCAGGTCTGGAACGACAATAAAGGCAAAACCATCATCAGCCATAACATGTAGAAAACCGGCTAGAACTTTTTTTACCTCATGATGATAGTAGTGCTCCAGATTATGGGAGCAGAAAACCGAATCAAATTTGGGGCCATTCAGAGTAGATAACTCTCGGGCATCCATGGTAATATCGGCATCCAGTCGTGGATCAATGTCTAAAAGCAGATGTTTCCAGCCTTGATAAGCCTCTGGCATAGGATGTGATTTGTTATGGCCACCTACATTCAAGACACTACGCATTTTTTACTCCTTTGTTTCAACGTTAAAAAGCTTCAGACCGCAACAAAGCCTTTTTAATCCAGGCCGGTTATTTTCTGTACCCAAAATTGATACATTCCTATAAAAACATCTGGATTTAAAATTTCAAACCTATGCCAATTATCGAGCGAGAGATGGGCATCTTTTTCAGGGTATAGTTTAACAAATTTTTTCATTACCTGACTATCCTGCAACTCAAAACCAAGGAACTCTAGACCAAGATTCTGCAAAGCCTCGGCAATCTGTGGAAGTGTAAACCGGTGCTCCTGAACATGAAACAGCAGGTCACGGCATTCGCTAAGGCTATAAAAGTCGCTAACTTGGAGAATTTTGGCAAACCCTAAAGCTGAATCACCAGCAAAAGAGCTGATTTTTTTCCTGCAGAGGCGAATATCTTCTTGAGAGCTTGAAAAACCCTGTTCACGAATAAATTCCCTGGCTTTTATGATCGACTCTCTGGCTATTTCACTATAGAGAGCAACCCTCATTAAGCCGTTAGGACGCAAGGTATCCACCAACACCCTCCAACCTGCCAATGGGTGCTCCATATGGTGAAGAACCCCTGAACACTCAACTATATCAAACTGCCGGCCAAGCTTATCAAGCTCTAGAATATCTCCTTGAATATATTCAATGTTGCTTATGCCAAGCTCTCTTGTCTTTCTAATACCATAAGAGAGGCTGCTCAAACTTAAATCTACCCCAAGAACTGTGCAGTTTAAAAACCGGGATGCACTCACAACAGCCTGCTCTCCTGTACCACAACCTGCGACAAGAATCTTGGTTAAGCTGGAGAGCTGTTTATCATCAGGTTTCGGCACGATCCGCATACCTTGCAAAATTCTCGTTACCGTATGTGCCTGGCTACTTACTGCTGTTTTAACCCAACGAGGGTAAGGGTTTGCTTCATATTGATCACGAACAATCTGTGATGTTCTATCACTTCCCAAACCAAGGCAAGCTATCT
>JADFZU010000026.1 GCA_015232365.1 Magnetococcales bacterium
GTGAAAAAGGAGAACAGGGTATCCAGGGTGAAGCTGGTCCACAGGGTGAAAAAGGAGAACAGGGTATCCAGGGTGAAGCTGGTCCACAGGGTGAAAAAGGAGAACAGGGTATCCAGGGTGAAATAGGCCCCCAAGGCGCAACCGGTGAACAGGGTACCCAGGGTAAAGCTGGTCCACAAGGTGCAAAAGGGGAACAGGGTATCCAAGGAGAAACAGGGCCTCAAGGCGAGAGTGGTGAGCAAGGCATTCAAGGCCTGATTGGGCCTCAAGGAGAAACAGGCAGACAAGGCCTTCAAGGCGAAGCTGGACCTCAAGGTGAGAGAGGTGAGCAGGGCATCCAGGGTGAAGTTGGCCCCATGGGCAAAACAGGAGAACAGGGTGTTAAAGGGGAGCCTGGCCTGAGAGGGATTCCAGGTCGCAAAGGGGATATAGGAGAAAAAGGTGCTCAAGGCGAAAAAGGAGAGACCGGTTTGCAGGGAACTCCTGGTACTGGAGAGCCAGGTCCAAAAGGAGAGAAAGGCGAACGTGGTGAACCTGGCCCCAAAGGAGATCCTGGTGAAAAAGGCGAAGTTGGTCCAGCAGGAGAGAGGGGTGTTCCTGGTCCTGTTGGAAAAATCGGACCTGCTGGTGAAAAAGGCGAGAAGGGTCTAGATGGCAAACAGGGTGCAGACGGTATTCCTGGTCAAGATGGAGCTAAGGGCGATAGAGGCGAGCCAGGAGAAAAAGGCGAAAAAGGTGAAAAAGGTGACAGTGCTGCCCCTGGAGATAATCAGACCTTTGTACCTGTTTCAGTACGCCCTGTTGGCTCAATAAAACGCAAACAACAGCCGCCAAAAGCCCTTGGTAAGGGCAGGAGAAAAGTTGCCGATAATTTGAGCGTCCATTTTGTTGGTTAGGAATATCGGGGCGTTGCCAGTGATATACTAACAACTGCCGAATCTAGTTTAAGTACTACCAGATGGATAGACCTTCTCCAGGCAGACCGTATTCTGGCCAGCGTTGGTTGACTTTTTTTATGGTTGCATCATCCATTTTTAGGGTTTCTCCCCACTTTCTACCAGTGTCGGCTTCAGTTCTGGCTGTAGCATCAATGGCAAAACGACCACTATTTTTATCTATGATCACATCCCGGCTTGGGTCAGATCTGGTGGCTATTGACCAGAATAGGTCAGCAGGCGATCTAGGATCACAGTCTTCATCAACCACTACCAACTGATCACCACCTGTGCCGTGGGGTGCTTCATACTGTATCGCCTCTATTGCCAACCTACCCCGGTCTTTGGTTTTGCCATCGACCAGAGCCACAGCTACCAGACCTCCGGCTTGCAGGCGAATATCCTTAATATAGTCATATCTGGTCAACACCACACGAATCCAGCGCACATCCGGGTTGGCAGGAGCACGGGCTGGAACAATATCCAGCTCAGCACCAATTTTTGTCGTAGCATCAATACCCATTTTCCCACCCAGGCCAGCCACCGGAGAGGCAAAATCCAGATAGTCGATAGGGGTGTTGTTCAATACCTGAAGATCACGCCCAGCGTGGACATGAAGGCCAACGGCTGTCAATACATCCTCCATGCTCTCCACATCGACATTATCATCAACAACAATAATATATTTGGTGTAGAGAAACTGCCGTAAAAAACCCCAGACACCTGCCATCACCCTAAAGGCATGGCCAGGGTAGCTCTTGTTCAAACCGATAATAGCCACCCGGTAAGAGGCCGCCTCCATAGAGAGGTGGAATGTGCTTATCTCAGGAAACTGTTTTTTAAGGAGTGGGACAAAAACCCGGTTAAGAGCCAGGGCCAGAATTGCCGGTTCGTCTGGAGGACGGCCGGTAAAAGTCGATAGATAGATGGGGTTTTCACGCATTGTTATCTGTTTAACAGTAAAAACCGGAAAACTCTCAACCTCGTTATAATAACCGGTATGATCACCAAACGGCCCTTCAGGAGCTAACTCGCTTAGATCTACCTCACCCTCTAAAATAATTTCTGCTCGAGCCGGAACCGGAAGCCCTGGGTAGAGTCCTGAAGTAGTCTCGACCCGCTTCTCTCGAAGCAGACCGGCAAAGCCGTACTCTGAAAGAGTCTCAGGTACAGGCGTTACTGCTGCTAAAATCGTGCCTGGGTCACAGCCTATAGCAACGGCAACCGGCATTTTTTTCGGGTGGCCAAGGGCATGTTGTGCTCCTCCCCGGTGTTTCAGCCAGCGCATTATCAAGCGGTTTTTACCTATAACCTGCATACGGTAGATGCCAATATTAACCGGGCCACCATCAACACCACGGGTAATCACCAGGGGCCAGGTAACTAATGGCCCCACATCCTCAGGCCAACAGGTCTGGATGGGAAACATGGATAGATCAATATCATCTCCGGTGATCACCACATCACGACACGGTGCAAAAGTGATGTTTTTGGTGGGCATATGGCGTACCCTGGCAAGTTGGCCAGTAAAATCCAAAAGCCCGGAGATACCCTTTGGCGGATCAGGCTGTTTAAGATCAGAGAGCAACTGCCCCAAAGCCTCTAGCTCTTTTGGTGTTCGTCCAACAGCCAGTCCAACCCGCTCTTGGGTGCCAAAAAGGTTTGCCAAAACTGGAAATTTTGCACCGACAACATTGGTAAAAAGAACTGCTGGCCCAGCCTCTGCGAGGAGTCGTGTGCAAATTTCTGTCATCTCAAGATAGGGATCAACAGCCACCTCAACTCGCACAAGTTCTCCATTTGCCTCTAAAAAATCTATAAAACTGCGTAGATCAGAAAAGGCGGTAGGTCTTTTATTTCCAAAAATCATAAGCACACCCTGTTGCAATTTAGTGATAATTCAGCCATTATCCTTGGATAATTAAAGCAGGTTAGCTTTTTTTGTAGTCAGCTCACAACAATTAATTAAAAAAACCAATCTTTTCAAGATGAAATATCCAGGCTAACTCCAGGATCTCTATTTTATCACAATCTTTTCGAGGAAAACATATGGCAGGATCTTCAACCACCCATTTTGGCTTCACCGATATACCATTTGCCGACAAGGTTGGACGAGTGCGTGAAGTATTTGATTCTGTAGCAGATAAATATGATTTAATGAACGACCTGATGTCTGCTGGCGTCCACAGGCTCTGGAAACAGTTTGCAATTCGTCGTTTGCGGATCAATCCTGGTGATCGTATTCTTGATGTTGCCGGTGGCACAGGAGACCTGGCCAAATTGATGCACAGACGTCTTGGTGGTGAAGGTGATGTTACCATTTTCGACATAAACGGCAGCATGTTGAACCGGGGCCGGGAGAAATTAACCGATCTGGGAATGGTTGCCGGTATTGAATATGTGCAGGGTAATGCTGAAGAGCTGCCTTTTCCCGACAACAGCTTTCACACGGTGACCATCGGTTTTGGCATCCGTAATGTTACGCAAATTGAAGTCGCCATCAAGGAGATGGTCCGGGTTTTAAGACCTGGCGGACAGTTTCTATGTCTGGAGTTCTCCAAGCTGGCTATTCCAATGCTTCAGCCGGTTTATGATGCTTACTCTTTTAAAATTCTTCCAGAGATCGGTCACTATGTAACCCAGGATCGTGACTCTTACCAATATCTTGTTGAATCCATCCGCCGCTTTCCTAACCAAGAGACCTTTAAAACCATGTTGGAAGAAGGCGGACTTTATGGTGTTCGCTACCATAACTTGTCCCTCGGCGTTGCAGCTATACACTTTGGACGGAAGGTCTAATAGCATGTTTAATAAATTATTACTAAGCCCTCTCAAACTCATTCCCCAACCGGCAACAGCGGTTTCGTTAAGTGTTGTTCTCAACATTTTTTTTGACCGGTACCCGGACCTAAAAAAGCAGCTCTCTGAACTCTCCGGTAAAATATTTGAATTTGC
This sequence comes from Magnetococcales bacterium, assembly GCA_015232365.1. Classification (GTDB taxonomy): domain Bacteria; phylum Pseudomonadota; class Magnetococcia; order Magnetococcales; family JADFYX01. The sequence goes on from JADFZU010000026.1 coordinate 3,891, forward strand.
CGTAGAGGATATGGGCGAGTCGTATTATATGATGGTAGATGATCAGGGTGGGGTTACCGTTCACACCTATTGCGACAACATCTCCCACGTCACCATGAGCGGCTCTATAAATGCCTTTCTATCCCTGCTGTTTCAAACTACCGACCCAGACTCGCTATTTTTCTCCCGTGCCCTAAGTTTAAGTGGCGAGACCGATACCGGGCTGCATTTTAAAAATATTCTCAACAATGTAGATATCAACTGGGAGGAGGAGCTATCATCCCTATTTGGGGCGGTTGCTGCCAGAACCTTGATGTCAATGGCAAGACAGGTGCAAATTGCTGGCGAAAAGAGCAAAGAGAAGGTTGAATCTGAGATTGAACAGTGGATGGATGAACAGAATCTGCCTTTGAAAGAGAAGTTTGATGATTTTTCAGAGCAGATAGACGAACTGCAAAAACGGACTGAGCAGTTGGAAAAAACCATATCACGCCTAGATAAAAAAATAGCTCTATCGAGACCAAAAAATACTGCAAAATCAACGCCTGCACTAAAGCTAACAACGAAATCAACGCCTAGCCAATCAAAATCTACAAGAGAGCCAGCTAAAGCCTGATGTTGGGTCATTATCGCACTGTTTTACGTTTGATAGAAATTGTCAATATACTGGTCCGATTCAAAATTGAACCGTTTGCCAGTCAATTTCTACCATACCGTTTACTTACCCTATTTTATGGTTTACGTCCTTCAACCAGGAAAATTCGCCGTGAATCACCTGCACCGGAACGGCTGCGTTTGGCTTTAGAGGCTCTTGGTCCTACCTTCGTCAAATTTGGTCAAGCTCTATCGACCCGGATGGATGCCCTGCCTGAAGAGGTAGGTATGGAGATGAAAAAGCTCCAAGATGATGTCGCACCCTTCTCTTTCAAGGTAGTTCGGGGGATTTTAGAAAAAGAGCTGGATGGGCCGTTAGAAAAATTCTTTATCCATTTTGATCCAACTCCGGTTGCTTCGGCGTCAATGGCCCAGGTCCATCGTGCTACTACTCATGGGGGCCGGGATGTAGCAGTTAAAGTTCGTAGACCAAATGTTGCCAGTATCATTGAGATGGATATTGGCGTATTGAAAACTTTTGCAGAGTTTATTGAGAACAACTTCCCTGCCTGGAAGCGGTTTAGAGCCAAAAGGGTGGTTGAGGAGTTTGCCAGCTCTATCCGTAACGAGTTGGATTTCCAAGTTGAAGCGGCTCGTGCCGATCAATTTCAGAAAAATTTCAAACTGGATCATGAACTGTTAATTCCTGCAATATTATGGGATTTGACCTCACCGCAAATTCTCACCATGGACTGGATTCATGGTGTGCCTATCGATGAGTTGACAAAAAAACCCAACCCAAATATGGACTCCAAACAGATCTCGGTAAATCTTATATCCGGCTTTTTCAAACAGGTATTCCGGGACGGTTTTTTCCATGCTGATCAACATCCGGGGAATATTTTTGTTCTAGAGACCGGTACAGTCGCACTATTGGATTTTGGTATTGTTGGCCGGATCAAGGTCCAAGATCGAATCTGGTTGGCAGAGCTGCTCCAGGGGTTTATCAAACGTGACTACGCCAAGGTAGCCCAGGTTCACCTTGATGCCGGCTATGTGCCCCGTGATACAGATTTATATGAGTTTGAAGAGGCTTGCCGTCAGATATCCGAGCCAATTTTCGGCCAGCCGGTAAAGGATATCTCCATAGGCCGTCTTTTGGCTAAACTGTTCAAGGTTACGGAACGGTTTGATATGGCTGTACAGCCCCACCTGCTTCTTCTGCAAAAAACCATGCTCACACTGGAGGGGGTAGGACGGGAGATAAACCCAGATTTAAACATGTGGTTTTTAGCTGAGCCTCTCATTCGAGAGTGGGCAATGGAGAATCTTGGTCCTCGTGGTCAGATTAAAAATGCCCGCATACAGATCAAGAAAATTACTCACCAATCTTTTAAGATGCCAGATCTGGTTTTTACTGGGGCTGAAAAGCTGGCAAATGATCAATTGGTGGTTAATATCAACTCAGAATCTTTGGAAAAACTTGAGCGGCGTATTCATGTCGGTTTTCGTCGCCAGGCCTCTGCGGTTACTGGTGCTGGCCTGTTTTTAGGTGGGTCTATTATGGTTACCTCTGGACTGACGCCAATTTGGTACTGGCCACCTCTGTTGTTGGCCTCTCTATTCTTTATACGCAGTATTTTTTCCCGTAGATACTAACCTGGATGTTGCACAAATGATGCAGGCTAGCCAGTTGATAGTCTAAAAAAAACCCCTGTAAAGCCTGTTGCTTTGCAGGGGTTTTTTGTTTGTAAAATCAAGCCTTTGTTAATTCCAAGGGAGTTTCAACTGCTCCATATGGGTCGCAAATGCTAACTCTCTACTATCCACCCCTGCAGCAACCAACTCCGGTGCCAACTCGGTCTCTATAATTCGACGACCATCGTTGAGGGATGTTAATGCTTTTAACTCAGGAACTTCTTCTACCAAAGCTGCACGCAATGCCGAAAGCTTTGTTAAATCATCAGCACCAGCTAAATTGGCCAAAACCTTGAAACCTGCCTTCTCGCCAGGATCAGCCAAGCCAGACTCTAATCTGCCTAGGTTGCCGTCTCTATTGAGAAATGCACCTTCCGTCTCTAAAATATCGGCAATCTGAATGTGAATGCCGGTAGATGGAGCTGAGTGAGAGTTGATGCTAATTACGTTTGCTGAATCAGTTTTTGGTGTAATGGTTGTTGTGTTAAGCAGAACTACAATGTCTGACTCCCTAGCAGAACTCCACGGGGTTGCTCCCAAACGGCTAAGGAGAGCTATGTTTGCCTCACCCTTTATTTTACTAAAAGGCTTATTCCCTGGCTCAACCACTTCTCCTGCATCATAAAAGAGTTCGGCGTTGTACTGTTTGGCCAACCTGGCTGCACTATACGCCTCTTCGATAGTTACCTTGGGTGAAATGATAACCGAAACAGATCCCCCTTTGCTCAACAACGCCCGTGCACTATCCATCTGACCATTCAACGGGCTCTGCTCACGTTTAGCCAACAGTTGATAAGCAAAACGTCCCTCAGCACAGATCACAGAACCATTTACCGGGTCGTTATCAATCGAAGAAATCTTGACAATCCGGCCGCGGGCAACATGGACAGCTAAACCACAACCTTTATCACAACCAGTACAGGTGCTGTTGGTAACATCCCAAATCCAAGGGCCAGTCTCTTTACCAGTATTTGCTGCCATAGTGCCAGTAGGGCATACATCAATACACATACCGCACGCATCACAGCCAGTCTCTTGCAGAGGATCGTTAAAGTTTGGTCCGATCTGGGTAGTAAATCCCCGGTCGATAAAGGTTAGAGCATGAATACCCCTGACTTCATCGCAAACCCGAACACACGACGCACAGGTGATACATTTGTCAGACTCAATTTTAATTAGTGGGTGACGCTTATCCTCGTCATATGAACGTTTATTACCCGCTAGTTTGGTCTCAGTAGCGTTGTACTCGGTGGAGTAGTTTCTCAGATCGCAATCAAACCTGGCATTACAACCACACTCAATACAGCGGCTGGCTTCAGCCATGGCCTGAACCTGATCAAGACCAGCATTAATTACCGCCCAACCACCATCTTTGGTTACCCGTTGCTCAGGCTCAAAGGTGGTCTCCAAGGCCCGTTTTTTATGGATAAAACGTGGTGAAAAATCAGCCATGTCCAGATCTTTTAGGCGACCACGAGAGATGGCATAAGGTTGGGTAATCTCCATTTTTGTGCCGAGAAGATAAAGGCTGATAGCCTCTGCAGCTCTACGGCCTTCACCAACAGCACGAATCAAGATATCTGGTCCAAAGGCACAGTCGCCAGCAGCAAAAACACCCTCCTGACTTGTTACCTGGGTCTTTTCGTCATATATAAAGGTCTTCCAGCGAGTGGTCTCAGGTGGAGCCTCTTCATTGTCGATACATGCAAGATCAGGGTCCTGGCCAATAGCGGGGATGATCAGATCAAACTCCAACTCCTCCTCACTATCTTCAATAGGAATGGGCCGCCGCCGTCCAGAAGCATCAGGTTCACCAAGCTCCATGGTAATAACCTTCAAAGCTTTGGCCCGGCCATTCTCAACAACAACCTCGGTAGGAGCAGTCAGAAAGCGGAACTCAACGCCCTCTTCCATTGTCTCCTCTTGCTCAATAGGCAGAGCAGGCATCTCCGCCTGGGTCCGGCGATAGAGCAGTGTGACATTATCAACACCCAAACGCCGGGCGACACGCGCACAATCCATGGCTGTATCACCACCACCGATAACCGCCACACTCTTGCCAACTTCAATAGGTTCGTTAAGTACCACCTTACGCAGAAAATCTACACCGCCTAGCACTCCAGGCACATCTTCGTTCTCAACTCGCATCGGTTTGGCTTTATGTGCACCTATAGCCAGCAGAACAGCACCAAACCCCTGCTCTTTTAACTGTTTAATGGTGAAATCTGTGCCGAGTCTCTTGTTGAAATGGACTGTAACACCCATATCCAGAATAGATTTAATCTCTTTGTCCATAACATCCCACGGCATTCTAAACCGGGGAATACCGTAGCGGGCCATACCGCCCAACTCTGGCAGAGCCTCAAAAATCTCTACAGCATGGCCTGCCTGACGGAGAAAATATGCTGCGGACAGGCCAGCGGGGCCACCACCGACAATGGCTACTTTCTCTCCGGTATCAGGGCCAGCATCAGGGACAAAAGGGCCGTGCTCCAACTCATAGTCAGAAGAAAAACGTTTTAGGGGGTTAATAGCAACAGCTTCATCCACCAAGCCACGGCGACACTCAGACTCACAGGGGTGGGGGCAGATCCGGCCACATACAACCGGCAGGGGGTTGCGTTTTTTGATAAGGTGCACCGCCGAGGCAAAATCACCGTTGGCAATATGGGCAATGTAGCCTTGAATATCAATATTGGCCGGACAGGTGGTTTCACATGGGGCGACACAGTCTCCGGCATGGTCTGAAAGCATGAGGTCAAGAGCCATTTTCCGGCTTTTGGTTACCTTATCACTATCGGTCTGAATAACCATCCCCGGTCCAACTACTGTTGAACAGGCTGGCAGCAGGGTTCTGGCCTTCTCTACCTCAACTACGCAGAGAAAGCAGGAGGCGAAAGGTTTAAGACGGTCATCATGACAGAAAGTTGGAATATTAATACCCTGATCTTTGGCAACAGCTCTGATGGTAGCGCCAGCTTCTACTTCAATATCACGTCCATTTAGGTTAATGGTAACGGAGTCACTCATTGGTTTTCCTCGTACCTTGAAATTAAATTTAATGAACTACTTTAATTAAGCAGCCAAAATTGCATCCGGGTTGCAGACTTCAACACACATACCGCAGTTGATACATATCTGCTGATCAATAACCCAGGTGTCCGGTTTTTTCAACGTGCCTTCAATGGCATCTACCGGGCAGTAACGCTCACAGATAGAGCAGCCGGTGCAGTCTTTCTGGATGATGGTGTGGGTAATCAACCCTTTGCACACCCCACCTGGACAGCGATGATCTTTAACGTGGGCTATATACTCATCACGGAAATATTTCAGGGTGGTCTGTACCGGGTTGGGAGCTGTCTGGCCCAGGCCACACAAACTAGCTTGTTTAATGTTTGGCGCCAGTTCTTCAAGGGTTTCTATATCTTCCATAGTCCCCTCACCTTCACAAATCTTGGTGAGAAGCTCTTTCATCCTGGTAGTACCAATTCGGCAGAAGGTACATTTGCCACAAGATTCAAGCTGGGTAAACTCTAGGAAATAACGGGCCAGATCAACCATGCAGGATTTACTATCCATAACCACCATACCCCCAGAACCCATAATGGCTCCAGTTGCATCGATCTCATCATAGTCAATCAGGGTGTCAAACATGCTTTCAGGTATGCAGCCACCTGACGGACCACCCAACTGCACCGCTTTTAGAGGCCGCCCGGTTGGTGAACCGCCACCGATATCCTCCAAAACGTGGCGAATGGTCATTCCCATGGGAACCTCTACCAGCCCCCCACGTTTGATGGTTCCTGCCAGGGCAAACACCTTGGTTCCGTTACTTTGGTCAGTACCAATTTCAGCATATGCAGAACCACCATTGTTGATAATCCATGGAATATTGGACAAGGTCTCAACATTGTTGATGATGGTCGGATGACCAAACACACCTTTGATGGCCGGGAAAGGAGGTCGAATCCGAGGCATGCCCCGTTCACCCTCAATAGAGGAGAGAAGTGCGGTCTCTTCACCACAGACAAAAGCTCCAGCACCCTCTTTGATCTTAATGTCAAAAGAGAAGTCGGAGCCAAGAATATTTTTACCAAGATAACCGGCACTACGGGCATCTTCCAAAGCTTTGCCAAAATACTCAACAGCAAGGGGGTATTCAGCCCGTATGTAGGCATAACCTTTTGAAGCACCTATGGCATAAGCTGCAATCAGCATACCCTCAAGAACGGAGTGTGGGTCTCCCTCAAGAAGAGAGCGGTCCATAAAAGCACCTGGATCTCCCTCGTCACCATTACAGACCAGATATTTAACATCACCCGGTGCACCACGGGCAAAACCCCATTTAATAGCAGCCGGGAAACCGGCACCACCACGACCACGAATATTGGCAATCTTAACCTCGGCAATAACATCTTCCGGGGTCATGGGTTTTTCGCCTTTGAGAATTTTCTCAATTGCCAGATAACCACCACGCTCTTGGAACTGGGCCATGGAGGTAGGGTTCAGCTCACCTACATTACGCAGGGCAATACGGGTCTGTTTGATTAAATATTGTGATTTTTCCGTATCTGGATTGTCAGTTGACTTAATCAGTAGCTGCTCAGGCAGATCTGCTTCACCACGATGGAAACGGACAATTTTTGGTAGGTTTTTCTTACTGACATTGCCCCAGAGATAAGATTTACCATCTTGGTTGGTAATCTCTACCATCACCTCTTGGTGGCACATGCCAATACAGCCTACAGAAGTAAATGTAGCATCTGGAAAACGCTTTTTTAAAAGCTCTGTAACTTCAGGAGCACCAGCGGCAATACCGCAGGTTCCTTCACCTACATTGATAATCAGGCCACCACTCATGATTTGCCTCCCTTCTCATCATCTTTATCTTGTTGGCCTGGTAGTATCTCACCAACAGTCTTAGCATGTTTTACCAGATGCCGTTGTGCGTCAGCACCTTTTAGATTGGGGAAAGCCTGCTCGCCGATAAGCATGACCGGAGCCAGACTACAGCAACCGATACATGCCACATCTTCAACAGTATAACTTCCATTTGAGGCGGTATCCTCCTCTTCATCTTTCATGCCTAGAATATGACGCAGAGATGTGTTCAGGCGGTCTGCTCCTTGAACATGACAGGCAGTACCATGACACACCTTGATTAAGTTCCGCCCAACGGGGTCGAGGCGAAATTGAGCATAAAACGTTGCAACTCCGAAAAGTTGGCTGGCGTTGATCTCAGTGTTGGCAACAATAAGGTCCATCGCTTTGCGAGGTAGATAGCCAAAAGCCCGCTGCACAGCTTGCAACAGAGGAACGGCAGCGGACGGTTCCGTACCGAGATTATTAATCCAACCTTGAACCTCTGCAGGGTCAACGGTGGCTTCCAGGGACGCATTACTCACGGTTTTCTCCTGTACCCATAAAAATAGTAGTCAAAACAATAACGGAGCATACCACCACTAACAAAACAGTGCTGGTTGAACATTAGAAATTTATTATAAACGTGACCATTTGACAAGTGTAGCTGTGTAAAATGGATAAAATTACCGGGTTAAATTGATCTCTTCTGGAATTAATGTATCATTAAAGACTCTCCTATAATTAAATTCTTGTTAAGGTCAGAATAAATTTAAATGAGAGAGCCGCCTAAAAAGAAATTCATGAGTAAGATGGCGATAATTGTCCTGATTGTCGGCGGTGCTATCAGCATTATTCTACAGTTGGCAATCCCCAAACCCACCGCTCCGGTTGTCCCCAAGGAGCTGCAAGGGATAGTCTTGCCAGAGGTTAAAACCTTACAACCCTCTTTTAATCTGACCGACCACGACAATAGGCCATTCAACCTCTCCCGGCTCAAGAACCGTTGGAGTTTTCTGTTTTTTGGTTATACTCATTGCCCAGATATATGCCCAACGGTTTTGGGTGAGGCGGCAGAGCTGTTTGAACATTTGCGTCTGGACAAAAAGATCTACGACAGTAGCCAGCTAGTTTTTATCAGTGTCGATCCGGGCCGGGACACTCCAGAATCACTCAAGGAGTATGTCGCCTATTTTAACAAAGATTTTACTGGAGTTACCGGAGAGCAGGAGCAGATCAAAAAACTAAGCAAGCAGTTGGCGGCAGTATATATGATATCACCGGAAAAAGATGAAGATGGGGATTATCAGGTTTTTCACTCGTCATCCCTATTTCTAATCAATCCCAATGGAGAGTTTTTTGCTATTTTTAAACCGGAAGATTCCAGTCCGGATAAAATAGCAAAAACTTTTTTAAAAATTCACAGCACTTTTGGAGATAACTTTTAATGAAAAAGCTAGTTGTTTTATCTTTTGCACTTCTATTTGGCCTAATATCAATGCCAGCTATGGCTGACGGCATCAAGGTAGAAGAGGCGTGGGTCAGGGCTGCTCCACCATCCGTCAAGGTGCTTGCTGCTTACATGACCATTAAAAATGATGGCGATACCGGCAAAACCATTATTGGCGCACACAGCCCGCAGTTTGCCAAAGTAGAGTTTCACGAATCTTTAAATCTCAATGGCATGGCAACCATGATAGCTCGTGATAGCCTGGTTATTGGTGCTGGTTCTGAGGTGGCACTTAAACCTGGCGGTTACCACATGATGCTAATTGGTTCGCAGCGGATGATTCACCCAGGGGATAAGATCAGCTTGACTCTGCTTTTTAGTGATAGAACCTCCCATGAAGTCATAGCTAATGTCCGTAAGGGTCACGGCAAAGCCATGGACCATAGCAGGATGAACCACAACATGATGGGCCAGCATCAAGGCAAGATGAACCACAACATGATGGGCCAGCATCAAGGTATGATGAACCACAACATGATGGGGCAAAGCGGTCACTGTACATGCATGAAAAACGGCATGTGCAAACACGGCAATAAAGATGGCTCTTGCGGCTGTAAAAAAGATGGCTCCTGTGCCTGTATGAAAGGCGGTATGTGCAAACACGGTTATAAAAATGGCTCCTGTGCCTGCATGAAAAACGCTATGATGAAATCAAAGCATGATGATGATGATGATGACCATGACGACAGCGATAAAGATGATGACTATAAAGATGGCGATCATGAGAAAGAAGAGCATGAAAACATAGATCACCACTGATCCAAAGTGTGGGCAGCCCCATCTGTAAATGGGGCTGCTCTATGAGATATCCCCACTGTAACAAGGTGTCGAATGAGTGATCTGGTTCCAATTTTTCCCCACATCCTAGCCTCTCTAAACTTTACAACCGTCATTTTACTAATATTTGGTGTTCGGGCAGTTCGCCGAGGGGAGCGAGCAATCCATAAAAAATTCATGTTGGCGGTAATGCTTGTAGCTATACTGTTCTTGATAATCTATACCCTCTACCATCTTGAAATAGGTAATGCAGTTTTTGCTGGCACTGGTAAAGTTCGCTGGGTCTATTTTACTCTGCTTATAGCCCACATTTTAGCTGCGGTGATTGTTCTGTTTATTGTCCCTATGACCCTGGCGAGAGCTTTGCGAAGCAATTTTACTGCCCATAAAGCATTAGCAAAAAAGGCTCTTCCTCTCTGGATGTTTGTCTCTATATCAGGTTTGGTGGTCTATATAATGGCTTTCCATATCTGGCCTGTTAGCTGATAGAGCAGGCGGGATAAAATCTAGTAGTCTGTCGGACTGGACTCTATACGGTAAAAGTTGCCACCACTATTTTGCTTTTTGGGAAAATTTTGAGGGTAAAAGCTGCCTTTTTGCAAAATTATTGCTTGACAGTTGTTAGTTAGTTAGTTGTGTCAAAAAATATTATTTATTTATTATTAGATATTTACCGTCTAAAAACAGATAAACAACGCCTCTTAATGAAATTATGCACATTTATTGCATTAACTAAACTCAGGCTGTGTTGCCTTGAGACTGATTTATAGAGGTTGTATCTATTTAAGGATCGGTAACACATTTTATTTTTCATTTTGTTATTTAAAGAGGCATAGATTATGTCAAGTATCTCATCAGGCGGTGTTGGAGCCATTCAAGCGTCAAACCAGGCAGATAGGAGCCAACAGGTTCTTAAAGATGCATTTCGCAAACTAGCTTCGAATATGAGCCTCAATCAGGCAGCCGGTGATGCTGCTAGCTTGGCAATTGCTGAAAAGTTCAACACCGAGGTTCAGGGTGTAAATCAGGCCACAATGAATGCCAATGATGGTATCTCTGTCGTACAGATTGCCGATGCTGGCCTTCAGCAGATTCAACAGGGTCAGCAGCGCATGCAAGAGTTGGCGGTTCAGAGTTCTAACGGCACACTCACAAGCAACGACCGGAAAGCAATTCAACTTGAGGTTGAACAGATTCAAGAGCAGATTAGCTCTATAATTGCCAATACTGAATATAACGGTATTAATCTACTGACTACCAACGACAAACTAAGTCTTCAGACCGGTCCTGATGCCGGTGACCAGACTGGAGTTAAACTTAACGATTTTACCAATGCTCTGACCAATATTGACCTCACAACCCAGGCTGGAGCAGAGAGCGCTCTTGTCTCTTTAAGAGCTGATGGTAATCAAATCAGCTCTGCCCGTTCTGAGTTAGGGGCTGCTGAAGAGGGGCTGTCTCAAAGCATATCCCAGCTTACTGGACTATCTGAAGCCCTTTCTGCTTCTGGTGTATCCATTCGTAACTCCGATATTGCCCAGCAAACTTCCCTGCTGGCCTCTGCCTCTATTCGTGCCCATGCCAGTGTCGCTATCCAGGCCCAGGCAAACCAATCGTCACAGAGAGTTTACCAGTTGGTTGAAGCAGCCAGCTAAAATCGATAAACCTAGATTAAGCAGTTGGGCGGGCATTAATGACACAACTGCCTGATCTAGGATAAAAATAGCAAAAATCCATCCCGGAGCTATCTCCGGGATTTTTTTTGTCTGAATTTTGTAATGTTACAGGGTGGAGTGGTTCCAGTGCACAATCTACAAGAACTGCCTCTATGTTTCATTAATTGCCGGTTGCGGGCAAAATATACCTGATCCTGGTGGCTAGAGGATACTTTTTAAAGATTAATAGTAATTTGCCAATTCCCTGACGAACCCATGTTTAACAAAAGCTAGTATTTCATACAGTTAACGCAAATTAACAGCATCTATATAGCTATTTTAGAGACTGTTAACAGCTATTTATCGCCCCTCTGCTTGATAAAAAAATATTTTTTACCGTTTGGCACGAACTTAGCAATATATCTTACCGTAGATATAGATATCTTTATGAAAAATAGTAAATTTATCTTTACATTTTGTTACAACACTCATGGTGTATTGACCAAGAATAGTAGATGGTCTTAAAGGAGTTGCAATGGGGATCAATGTTACTTTGTCGAGCAGGCGTAATACCAGCATCAACCCTGGTCTATTTGCTGCACAACCCACAGACTTGATCGCAGAGATAGAGCTGTTTCGTCAAGAGACTGCTCGCCTGGAGCGGGTTTATGATCTGCACCGTAAACTGGGTGAGTCATTAGACCTGGACTCTATGCTTGAGGCTTTCTCCCGCTGGCTGACTCCAGAGATATCACACAATTTAGTTGCTTTTCGCAATTTTGGCAGAAGCAACATGCCAACTGCATGCTCTTGTCACGGTCCCCATCGTCAACAGCTTATAGAGGTGGCAATGGATCTGTTGGATATTCCTGGTGAAGAGAGAGGCGGCACTATTGAAAAACTTGGGTTGAACTATCACATCTTTCCTCTGAGTAATGATCGTAAAGACTCTCTGCTTTTGATTCACAACGAGCCAGAGTCTACTTGGGATAGACACTCAACTGTAATCAAGGGAATTCTCCATAATCTGCAAGGAACAATCGAGCGGGCCTTGGTCTATGAGGATCTGTACGAACAGGCCCGACGTGACTCCCTGACCGGACTGGATAACCGCCGGGTTTTCCAGGAGCGGGCCAGGCAGGAGATGCACTATTCCGACCGTTATGGAAAACCTCTGATCATGGCCTGTCTTGATCTTGATCATTTCAAGGCAATCAATGATCAATTGGGTCACGCTGAAGGTGATATGGTTTTAAAAAGGGTTTCCGAAGAGTTCGCTAACTGTGTTCGGGAGTCAGACGTTTTGGCTCGGATAGGCGGCGATGAGTTTGCCATGATTCTGCCCAACACATCCTTGACCAATGCCCAATTTTTGATGGAGCGTATCTGTAAGTCGATTAAAGATCTGGGCTTTAAAGCGCCTGGCTCGGATATTCTAGGTGTAAGTATAGGTCTGGCCCAATGGACAACTGACACCTCTCTTGAGGGGTGGTGGGAAGAGGCTGACTCTGCTCTCTACAGAGCCAAAAACAATGGCCGGTCGCAGGTATCATTGTAAAAATTGCTGATCAACCTGGGTGTGACAGTTGTTCGGGTGTCATAACCCCAACCTTTTGATTCACCCAGAAAGTCGGGAAAAAAAAGCTTCAGCACCAATAAGGGGCACGATTTTTTCTGATTCACCAGATAAACCGATATGCTGCACCATTAATACAGTCCCGGCCAGCTCTTCTAGGTTTAGAGGTCTACCATCTCCACATTATCAACTCTATATCCGTCAAGAAAACGTCCTGCTAAATGCTTAAAACGGTCGGCAACATCTGTCACATAGAAATCCACCTTCTGTCTGGTATCAGATGGAGCAGGTAGGATAACCTGGCTCAACAGTACAGCCAAAGAGTCTGCAACCGCCTCGGCTGAATCAATCAATTTTGTTTTTGAGCCAATAATCTTGGCTATAACCGGCTTTAAGACAGGATAGTGGGTACAGCCTAAAATCAGAACATCAACCGGATTTTCAATAAATGGGGCGAGATTTTCCTCAACTATCAGCCTGGTTGCCGGATGGTCAATCCACCCCTCATCAACCAAAGGGACAAATAGGGGGCAGGCTAGAGATCTAACTTTAAGCCGTGGTTCAAAAGTAGCCAGGGTCTGGGGATAAGCACCACTGGCAATGGTTGAGGTGGTACCAATAACCCCAACCTGATCGTTGTGGCTTCTTATACGGTTCATGGCTTGCTGACAACCGGGTTGAATAACCCCCAATACCGGAGTGTCGCAGTGGGCACGCAGTGCACCTAATCCAAGGGCTGAAGCGGTGTTACATGCAGCAATCAACCCTTTGACATTATGGCGGATTAAAAAATCTGCCACCTGAATTGTATAACGCTCAACGGTTCGGGCAGATTTCGCCCCATAAGGGACTCGGGCGGTATCGCCAAGATAGATAAAATGCTCATTGGGAAAAGTCCTGATAAGCTCTTTTAACACCGTAAGCCCCCCAACCCCGGAATCAAAAATACCAATCGGCCTTGAATCGTGTTTAATATTCATGGAAAATAAGTCTACACTATCAACAGTAAGAGGAAAACCATTGCAATTACCCGCAGAGCTTTGGTAGGGTCTGCTCCTCAATTATTTGAAACGCGGATGTGGTGGAACTGGTAGACACGCAGTCTTGAGGGGGCTGTGGCTAACGCCGTGACGGTTCGACTCCGTCCATCCGCACCAAAATAAAAAATTGTTGTTTTTTAAGTAAGTTACAAGATGGCGGTATCACAATTTAGGGTAAGAATAATTTGAAGGGTGGTAGATAAAACCCCTACTGCCCTTTTTTTATTGTCAGAAATAAGTTGCCACTTGTTACATCTATCCAGCAAAACCAAGTTTATTCCTCAATTATCCAGATTCTGCAGCTATTCGCACATCATTAGTTCAACCTCTCGATTTACCTGGCAAATCAGAAAAAAGTCTCATCACCAACAAGGTGACTTCGATTTTTCCTGATTCACCTTAAAAACCAATATCTTATGCCACTAATGCACGCCCAACTGCCGAATCTTGATTAAGTGGTGTGAAACTGCCCCATTAGTACTATTTATGGGTTATTGAGCTTTTTTATAGCTTTTATGTGCAGAATAATGTAGATTGGCGATCCTTAATTTATCAGGTGGTAGGAATATTTTGTAGTTTAGAGTTCCTGCTTGAGGTCGGCTTTGCAATAAAAATAGCTGAAAACAAAGCTATTTATTAGTTTGAGCCTACCTGCAATCGAACGATTATTAGGAGCAGAATCTTGTTAAAAAAACCACTCGACCGTATACTAAAGATGTCAATTGTAGAAAAACATGGTGATTGGTATCTTGCAACTTGCCCATCTTTTTCCACAGTCGGTGCTCAGGGCAGAACCAAGAAAGATGCCATAAAGAACTTGAGAAAAGTGGTGAGCATCTATATCAATGCCCTTTTTGATCTGGTCATAACAGAGATGATACAAGAAGCAGATCATATGAATAAGACAGCTACTGTCTAAAAATTGCCATGAGTGCGTCTACACTCAATTCGTTAATATCAAAACATACAGCCAGCCGCCACTGTTCAATGCCATAAGGGTTATCACTGCTGCCAGGTGCAGCAGTGATGGTCCCAGTTTGCCGGTTGTGACTGCTTATTCCCCATCTTAATTACACAGCACCGGGGATGTTGCTCTCTCGTCTGCCAGGTTTAAGCACAATGGTACTGAGATATTCATCTCCGTCTATTCCCGATTTACTGGCATAAAATCTTGATTTACCTGATAAAACAAAAAAAATCTCATCACCAATAAGGTAACTGATAATTTTTTTTGATTCATCATAAAAACCAATATATTGCAGCACATATTATGGTGTATAGTAAGGGATCTGTCTCAGTTAAGCATTTTAAAATCAAGCCATAGGATAACAATGGATAATCTTGATCAGATCGCACAAATACTGGCTTTGACCATGGGGGCTTCATGGGCTAGTGGTATAAACCTTTACGCTGCCATGGCAATGCTTGGTATAAGTGCTGCTACAGGTAATTTTGTTTTACCTCCAGGATTGGAAGTACTAGCCAACCCCATGGTGATCGGGGCTGCGTCAGTTATGTATGTCGTGGAGTTTGTCGCTGATAAAATTCCTGGTGTAGATAGCTCATGGGATGGGTTACACACCTTCATACGTATCCCTGCTGGAGCAATGATGGCTGCAGGTGCTGTCGGTGATGTCAACATTGCAATGGAGGTTTCTGCTGCCCTGCTAGGTGGCGGTATGGCTGCTGCAACACATGCTACCAAGGCAGGCAGCCGGGTAGTTATAAACACCTCTCCCGAACCTTTTTCCAACTGGACCGCTTCAGTGGGTGAAGATGTTGCTGTTATTGGCGGAATCTGGACAGCGATGCATCATCCTTGGGTTTTCCTGGGGCTATTGATTGTTTTCATCATATTCATGATATGGTTACTGCCAAAAATTGCAACTGCTATAAAGGGAATATTTAGATTTTTTGGTCGACTGTTTGGTGGTGAAAAAAAGTCGGTAGGTGACGGTAATTATACTTCATCTACTGAAGGTCCATCTAAAGGCGGTATTGAAAAGCTACAACAATTAGAAAAGCTTAAAGAGCTGTATGATGATAAAGCCTTAACATCTGAAGAGTTTGAGTTGGAAAAAAAACGTCTGCTCGATCAGATGTAGTGCGAATCAGTGTTGCATCAATATAGTGGTAAAATTAATCACCAATAAAGTTTTAAATATTATGGAACTATAGAATGAATAAACTTAAATGGAGTGTGCTTTTAATAGTGTTTGGAATAATTTTCACAAACCCTGGAGTTGGTCAAACTGGTTGGATGGATTTTGCCGAAGAGACTTTAAAAAAAGTTACTAAATCAGATAATAAAGTTTCAGGGGCTGAGCTTGCTGGCCTTAGTCAAAATGAAATCACCATGGGCTTAAAAGAGGCTCTGATAGTAGGTTTTAAAAAGGCTATTGCCTTGCTTGGTAAAGATGGCGGCTACCTCAACGATGCAAAAGTCAAAATTCCCATGCCTGGATTACTCTCTCATGCTGAAACCGCTCTGCGTTCCGCAGGTCAAGGAGAGGTCGCTGATCAGTTCATAAAGACAATGAATAGTGCCGCAGAAAAAGCAATCCCTGTAACGGCAGATATTTTTGCCGATGCCATTCGTAATCTGACTGTTAAAGATGCCCAGGCAATTTTGCAAGGTCCAAATGATGCTGCTACACAATATTTTAAACGTACCAGTGGGAAAACCCTTACTAAAGCCATAAGGCCCATAGTTGAAAACTCCACCAAAAAGGTTGGTCTTACATCTGCTTATAAATCTCTTACTGGGGTTGTGGGCGAAAAGATGGGATTCCTATCAGGTATCATGGGGCAGGACAGCCTTGATCTGGACGGCTATGTGACGCAAAAAGGTATAGACGGTCTATTTTTGAAGTTAGCCGAAGAGGAGGCTAGAATCCGTGCAAACCCTATGGCAAGAGGGAGTGATATACTTAAAAAAGTGTTCGGGTCGGTCTCCTTATGAGCTAAAATATTCTGTGCTTATCTATTTAAACTTTCATGATCCAGATTCGTCAACTGGAAGCGCATTAATGGCATAACATATTGGTTTGTCCTGTGAATCAGGAAAAATATAAGTCACCTTGTTGGTTATGAGACTTTTTTCTAATTTGCCAAGTGAATCAAGAGGTTGTGCCAGTGATGTACGAACAACTGCCGAATATAGTCTAAAACATCTCTACACCCTAATATTTGTATCACAAACTCCAGTTTACCAAACAGGTTTAAACCTGGGAATAGCCTTTAGCCAGCTCTTTTTGAAGAGAAATAATTTTGACTTTAAGCAATAACAAGAGTATAAAATGGCATTCAATATTGCTTTCTTCTTCTTGAGTTATGCATAGCATACAGTGAAATCATTACTGGGGAAAATGATGTCAGATTGTACTCAGCCTCACCTCACAAAGCGTGGAATCCATGCTCAATTTTTAGCAAAAATTGCCTCTATAGTTTTTGCCATGTTTCTACTTCAAGGCTGTGCAGAGGCACCATTAAGCCCCGACCCTGCTCCAGTTAAATCAATTGGTGTCATTGGAGCAGACCATGCAATTAAATAGTATCATAAATTTAAAATTCAGACGTTTTGCCATAGCTCTACTGCTGCTGCTTGTCTCCGGATGTGTAATTCAATCTCCTATAATAACCAAGCAGACAAAAAGCTGGGAGAAAAACAACTATGCAACCCTCAACGAATACACCGATTCGTTAGCTGAGTGGCTGGAGTACGTTCTAACTTTCAAAGATGGAAGATATTTTAAAAACAAGAGATTTTATAACGACCGGGAGACCCGTCTCTTTGATCGCAGTTCACGCCTCATGTTAACCAGCTTTGTAACTCTTGATGATCTGGAAAAGACATCATCACTTGGTCGATTAATGGCGGAACAGATTGGTGCCCGTCTTACCCAGCAGGGGTTTACTATTATTGATCCAAGGCTGGCCCCTGACAATATTCAGATTGTCCCAAAATCTGGTGAGTTTATGCTCTCAAGAGATGTGCTTAAACTATCAACCAAACATGATATTCAAGCTGTGGTTGCTGGCCACTATACCGTTGCCCAAACAGCTGACGGAGTTAAGCTTTTTGTTAACATAAAAATAATTCGTGCCTCTGATAACGTGGTACTATCCTCACTAGCGTCTGGTGTTGTTATCAACCAGGCTATCCGTTCTCTTCTTGATGATAATAAAGACAAAGATGTAAAGGTATCTATCAATTAATGCCATGGCTACTGTAATGCAAAACTTTTATAGAGCAGTATCACTCGTTATTATCTCTACTCTGCTAGTTGGCTGTATGAGCATGGCAGAATTGGAAAAGTCAGAGGGTAGTAATGAGCAGCTAATAACTGCCAGCCATAAAGCCGCTAATGAGTTGATCAGACACTCTAAAAACAAAATCCTTCCTGAAG
Organism: Magnetococcales bacterium; assembly: GCA_015232365.1. Classification (GTDB taxonomy): domain Bacteria; phylum Pseudomonadota; class Magnetococcia; order Magnetococcales; family JADFYX01. The sequence goes on from JADFZU010000026.1 coordinate 21,989, forward strand.
ATATCTTACTCGCCTCAACATTTGTTGATGTAAACAATTTAGCCAAAAGTTCTCAGCTAGGTCGAACCGTCACTGAACTTGTCGTTTCAGGACTAACCCAGAAAGGTTATACTGTTAAGGAGATTAAACTCCGCAAAGATGGTGGTTTCAAGGTGAGAAAAAATGGTGAGTTTGTTCTATCTCGCCAGGTACATGAGATAAGCCGTGACTTTAAAGCCCGTTTTGTTCTAACTGGAACTTACTCTACCTCTATTGATTTTGTCTTTATGACTGTGAGAATTGTACGTATTATCGACAATACTATAATTTCATCTCACGATTTTGCCATTGATATGGATAAGAACGTCAACTACCTGGTTAATATCCAAAACAAAAACTAGTCCCGTAGCAACACTGTTGCCTGTGTTAAGACTATTCAACATAGATCAGGCAGATGGGCGTGCATTAAACGCGGGACAACTCACGATTAAATTTTAAAAAAAATCAAGGCGTTACCCAAGCCCGCCAGGGACGGTCCGTCCCTGGGAGCCTAAAACTCTGAGATGACCTTATATGAAAAAAACATGACTGTAGGGGATTGACAGGGTTAAAGAGAGTATTTTAGGAAATATCAAATAACATATGAAACTGGGCAATTGTTAGAATCTGCTTAACTGTATCATTACAGTTTATCAATGAAATCCGGCCCTTGATGCCTTTACACTGCTCTCTTGCCATGAGTAACATGCCAAGAGCAGCACTATCAAGAGAGCTTACTCCATTAAAATCAAGGATCAACTCAGAATCTTCTGGATTCTCCTGGATTTGGGGTAAAAAATCTTTTCTTGCATGATAGTTAAAGGGGTTTGGAATCTGTATTATCATTTTTCGTTACCATTGGCATGATGCTTCTAAACACCACCCTTTCTTAGCTTATTATTATTGCAAGGTATGACAAAATTTTCTATCTGTTTCAGCTATATGATCCTGCAACCATTTCGACAAAAACTCTTGCATTTCCCTAGCAAAACCAACTAAATCATCTCTATCGCTCAGAGCGTTAAATTTTTTAATTTTTTCAACAACCTGCTTCTCTAAAACGTGATGAAGCTCTCTATGGGCATCTATATCTTTATAGCTTGACGTCTCCATCAGCCCCTCTTCATAACGGAAGTGGGAATCAACATAGGTCTCCAGGGAGCCAAGAATTATTTCAAGATCCAACGCATACTCAGCATTGCTACAATACTCCGACAACTCTCTAAATAGCTGAAAAAGTATCTCATGCTGGCTATCAATAAACAGATGCCCGAGGCGATATTCTTCAGGTAACAGTTCCAATCTTATGCTCATATGGCAGCCTTATATTTAATAAAGTTGGACAAATCACCGACACCCTACCATGCTACACAGAAAATTAAATTTAGCAATTAAAAATTTTTAATTATAGAAACTGCTGTTGAGGTGAATATAAGGTGTAATCTATTGACATATCAACTGTCTAATGAAAAGTTGCCGCCACTTTATTGGTGATAAGAATTTTCTCTGATTTGCCAGTGAATCAAGATGTTGTGCCAGTGATGTACGAACAACCGCCGAATCTAGATTTATAAGCCACAAGCCACCGCTCTAAGTTAATCAGTATGGGCAACAATAGCCTCTTTAATCTGCTTATGAGGAACATCACTATAAATTTTCGCCTGACCTATAGCACCATTGAGAATGACCCTTATTTTACCACCACTCACCTTTTTATCACGGCCCATGGCTTCAATGTAGTCATCAGGAGAAAAGTGGCTTGGGGCGGTAGTAGGCAGTCCAGCATTTTTTATTAACTTTTGAATCCGTTGTACCGTTTGTTGATCACACAGACCACGAATTTGGGCTAGTTGTGCCGCCATCACCATTCCGATTGCCACCCCTTCACCGTGAAGAATATTACCATATCCTGCCAGAGTCTCAATAGCGTGACCAAAGGTGTGGCCCAGGTTGAGCAGTGCTCTCGTACCACTCTCCCGTTCATCCTCTGCCACCACCTGTGCTTTAATGGCACAGCAGGTGTAGAGAAGGTGGGTAAGGGTGGCCTGATCTTTTTTCATGATGGCAGCCATATTATCTTCCAGATAACTAAAAAAACTGGCGTCCCAAATAATGCCGTATTTAATCACTTCAGCCATTCCAGAGCTAAAGTCCCTAAGAGAAAGGCTGTTTAAAGTACCGGTATCCATAACAACCATTTTTGGTTGATAAAATGCACCGATCAGATTTTTACCCAGTGGATGGTTAATGCCGGTTTTGCCGCCAACCGAAGCGTCGACCTGTGAGAGCAGAGTTGTTGGTACCTGAACAAAGTTGACCCCTCGAAGAAGTGAAGCGGCCGCATAACCGCTTATATCTCCGATTACCCCCCCGCCAAGAGCAAGAATAGTTGCAGATCTCTCAAAACTGTTTTTTATCAAAACATCAAAAATTGCCTGTAGACTCTCCCAATTTTTATACCTCTCCCCATCTGGTAAAATCACCTGGACTGTAGAAAAACCACTCTTGTGCAGTGAGTCCAAAACCTGTGACAAGTACAAAGGAGCAACTGTCTCGTTACTGACAACCCCAATCTGCCTCCCCTTTAAAATAGGTTGCAACCTATCCCCAATGCTTTCAAGAAGATTGGGACCTATAACAATGTCATAGGAGCGGTCGCCTAGCAAAAGCGGTAGTGTTTTGATCGCCATAAGAGAGTCCGAAATTACTATTTAGAATGAATAATATGGGGAGTAATAAAAATTAACAGTTCAGACTGGGTATCAGTGTCAGCATTATTTTCAAACATCCAACCCAATAACGGCATTTTATGCAGACCCGGCACCTTGGACTTATTACGCACCTGGTTATTTGTATAAATACCGCCCAGAACTATCGTCTCACCATCAAAAACCAACGCCTGGGTATTTATAGTCTTGGTATTGACAAGAGGTGGTGGCCCTACATCGGTAATTGAGTCATTAGTCGCCTTTATCTGTAGGGTTATATAGTTGTTAGGGGTTGCCTGAGGAGTCACCTCCAGGCTGAGCTTTGCTTCAACATAGGTAGTAACATTAACCCCGTCTTGAGTAACGGTATAGGGAACCTTCTGCCCTTGACTGATATTGGCAGCCTTGTTGTTGGTGGTCAAAACCCTGGGGCTAGAGATGGTTTTAGCTTTGTTATCACTCTCTAAAGCGGCAATCTCTATATCAAGATCGATGAGAGGAGATAGTCCGCCCAGATGGATACCCAGACTTCCAGTAGAGGCCGTGGGCAAAAGGTTGACATTTGCTGGAGCACTGGTGGTCAACCTTGCCCTGGGGTTTGTGTCGCCCTCTGCTGCAATAAAGGCTTCATAGGCGTTTGCTGTGCTACTGGAGACACCTAGACCACTGTCAGCGGCAGCAAAGCCCCAGTTAATGCCAAAACTATTGGCACTGTTGCGGTCCACCTCTACAATTCTTGCTTCAATCAGCACCTGGGGGATAGGCTTATCAAGCTTTTTTACCATCTCCCTGATTTTAGACATATTCTCGGCGGTATCTTTGACAATCAGGGTGTTGGTCCGTGTGTCAATTGACACAGAGCCAGCATCAGAGACCAACCGGGTTCCCAGCTTTTGGTCACCCTCCATAAGCAGGGTTCGCAACTCGGCACCACCGGCAAAACTGACTGGAATCAGCTCCGTAACAAAAGGCTCAAGCTGTTGGGCACTCTGCCGGGCTTGTAGGCGGGCCTGTGCTGTAGATTGAATCTCAGCCAGAGGAGCAACCCGCAATACATTACCCTGCCTCACCTTGCCCAAACCTTTAGCCTCAAGAATAAGATCCAGCGCCTGATCCCAAGGAACATCCATCAACCGCATGGTTATGGTTCCGCTAACGGAGTCGGAGAGAATAATATTCAGCTTACTAACCTCGGCAATAATCCGCAGGGCGTTTTGCACCTCAATATCCTTAAAATCCAGAGAGACTGAACTTCCGGTATATGGAGAGGCTCCATCAGCTATTTTTGCTGGTGCAGGGTGGATTATAACCAGCACTTCATCATCTTTTTCCAGCACCTCATGACGACTACCAACACTATCCAAAGTCACCACTACCGATGTATCACCGCTGCTGTTGGTAGTATCTATGGTCAACACTGGCCCACCAAACGCCCGGACATCCATCCGCCTGATTAATGATTGATCTACCGGAGTTTTGGCAAAAGAGAGAAAAAGCTGGCCATCCTCACGACTGATTTTTAATGGCCCCACGCTGTTGTGTTTAATCCGCAGCAGAGCCAACGCTCCATCACGGGTAAACTGAACATCACGAATACCCTCTTGGAGATTTGCATGGTCCCCTATATTGCTGGCATCTGAAGGTTGGATATTATTGCCAAGGGAAATTACCGGCATACCTGCATCAATGTTTATTTTAAAACCCACCGAAGCATCAACCAACTCCACCACCAACCGGGTTTTTTCCGCTCCACCCATCAAAAAAGCGTTTATGGCGTGGGGGGAGTTAATCTTGACATGACGGCCCCTGCCCGGCCCCCGCACACCTGCCATATCCAACACCAAACGGGGCGGGTTGTCCAGCCGGAATGCTTTTGGAGTAGTGACAACCCCTTTTCCCAACAGGCGTAACTCTGTCCCGTTTTGTTGATGATGAACCGCAACATCTTCCAGAACCGCTTGCCGAGCTGCTTTCAGACTATTTTTATCAATAAAAACTATATCCAGTCCATCACTACGCTCTTTAACCTCGTACTCCAGTGCCTTCTCAAGTGTCACCTCGATACGGCTACCGCCCATCTCCTCCTCAGATGGAAAAAGTCCGGTTACCGGGCTGTTATTAATCACTGTTGGCTGGATATTTGCCGCCAGATTGGCTTTGGGGAAAATCAACACAACCCTCTGGGGGTTACTCAAACGGAAAACCTGGTATGTTAAAGGTTTATCCGAGACCAGGGAGATCTGCTCACCTTTTTGGGTCCGGTAATGGGCCATACTTCCTATGGTGATCTGATCTTCCTGCTCTACCTCAGCATCGCTATTCAACCCTTCCCACCGCTCATCTTCGGTTGTTTTACAACCGCCTATCAATAGTGGAACACCAAGCACCATGATGGTTAATAGAGCCAACCAAGAATTTTTTCTTTTAACTCTCATTGTCCATCCTTTTTGTGCAACCGCAGAGTAATGGTCCGGCTCTTTTTGCTCTGCCCAGACACCGGCTCAACAATAACCACTTCTCCATCATTTATCTGATTAATTTGTCCTTCATTAACCCCAATATACTGACCTATGCGTACCATATGGCCCTTCCCTTCCGGATCACGAAACATAGCCGCTGAAGACTGGCCTTCAATTTGGAATAAAATAGCCACCAACTTTAAACTATCCAACTGGAACCGCTCAAGATAGTCTGGAACTCTAACTGGCTTTAGCTCGCCAAACTCCGCTAGAGCCTCACTATCCTCTTTTAAACCTACTCCAAGAGGAACTTTAAAAGGGTCGCGTTTACCTTTGGGGTCATAGATAAACGGGGCCGGCTTCTTCTCCTCAGCCAAGCCAACAACCGGCAGTAGCAGCATAGCGATAAAGAGAGGCAGTACCGCAAGCCGGTATAGATACGAGATAGTAGACAAACTCCTCATCTTTTACCCCCTGCTTTGCGCTTTCCCTTTTTAGGTCGCTGATCTATATCCAAAAACCGATAGGTAGTGACCCAAGCTTTGGTATTGAGCATCTGGCCATCTTTCTGGGGCTTCATCTCTATATTTGAAAAGGTGACAATCCGTGAGAACCTGGCCACCTGATTCATAAAAAGCAGAGTTTCGTGAAACGGCCCACGAACTCTGACCTCCACCGGAACCTGGGCGTAGACATCTACCACTATCTCCGGTTTTGGAGCAAACAGGGTAAACTCCAAGCCCTGTTCGTGACCGGCATTGGAAATATTGGTTAAAAGTGCAGGAATCTCTTTCTTGGATGGTAGTTTTCGTGCTGCTTTCGCCTCTTTCTCTTTTAAAATTACCAGCTCCTCACGCAGTTTTGGCAACCTGAGCAACATCCGCTTTTTTATAGCAATGCTCTCAACCTGCTGGGCAATTTTAGCTCTGTTGCTCTCTATCAATTGTAGCTGGTCGTTGAGAGAAAAGTGCCAATAACCGGCAAGCAAAACTAATAAAATCAAAAAACCGATACCAATTTTTTTATAAAGCGGCAGGCGGAGTACATCAACTGGATCAAAACCAAGCTCCATGATTATTTACCCCCTCTTTTTTTCTTATTATCTGTCTCTTTGGGGGCGGGAACCACAATAGTTGCACTAAGCTTGAACTCACGCAGCTTACGGTTGCTTTTATCAATATTCACCTTGGCAAGGTTATTCAAATTTACTTGAGATATGTGGATAGAGCTGTCCAGCTTCCGCATAAAGTCTGCAACCATGGCGTTGGAGAGAGTAAAACCGATTATGGTCAGGTTGTTCCCCTTGGTAGAGATCTCTTTCAACCAGACTTTTTCTGGAATAGAGCTGCTAATAACTTCAAACAGATGCACAGGAAGATCTCGCTGCAACCCCAGAGTCTCAATGATAACCAACCGGGCTTTAACCTGCTTCTTTCTAATGTTGATATCTTTGATCTCTCCAAGCTTGGCATCCAGAGTGGCGATTACCTTGTTCTGATTGGACACGGTTACTATCTGGCTATCTATATGGCTAGAGATAGATGACTTGGCAAACATTATCAGCCCTAAACCAACCAGAGCAGTTATTCCCCAGGCAATAAAGATGGTTTGAATCATCTTTTCCCGGCGAGCCTCACGGTAGGGGAGGAGATTAACCTTTAAAATCATGGCATATCTCCCCGCAATGCCAGCCCCAGTGCCAACATAAAGCGAGATGCAGAAGATTTGGACATAGGCTGGCAGCCACTGCCGCTACCAGGCTTGAGGCCGCTTAGGGGGTTGCTAAACTTGACAGAAATTTCCAACTTTTCACTCAGACGCTGATCTAAACCGCCAATATGGGTACAGGGGCCAGAGATGGTGAGTTCCTGGACTGGATGGCCAGAGTTGCCCTGTTTATAAAAATTGATCGACTGTTTGATAGTGCTGGCCAACTGCTCCTCAAACGGCGGCAGATGCTCTGCTAACACCTCTTTCTCCTCAGGGGTTTTGCCCCCTTGAAGCAACTGCTCCGCATCAGCTAAGGGAACCTCCAACTCCTGGCTGATCTGCTGAATCAACTGTCTGACCCCAACATTATAATCACGGGTATAGACAGGAATTTCCCCTAAAAAAATTGCTACATTTAGATATGACCCACCACAGTTGACCAAGGCAACAACTGTTTTACTGTCAGGTTTCTCTTGTTCTGCTTCAGCTTTTTTCTTAGACTTTTTTTTCTTCTTCTTATTACCAAGCCCTATTGATCCCGGAGCTATAAAAGCATCATGGGCATTGATCAGACAACAGATTTCCAGATCACATACTGAAGCTACCAGTCCTGCCCCCTCTATTATTTTGAGGCGCTCTTCCAACGGCTCTTTTTTACAGGCGGTCAATAGTACGTTTAACTGCTCTTGATCTTGGTTTAATATTTGGAAATCTAGATTGACATCATCAATACCAAAGGGAATATGTTCTTCTGCCTCCAGGGAAATCTGGTCTTCCAGCTCCATTTCTGTCATAAATGGGAGTTGAATGCTTTTGATAACCACAGAAGGGCCACCAACAGACATGGCAACCCGCTTGGTTGAGAAGCCGGTTTTCTCAAAAAGAGTTCGTAGTGCAGAGATAACCTCTTCACTATTTTTTACCTTTCCATCCTCTATGGCAGTTGGTGGCAAAGGCTGATTACCCCAACGATGCAGCCGCCAACCACTGCCAGCTGGACGAATCTCTACCGCCCGAATGGCTGTTGTACCGATATCCAGGCCGACGATAGGCTTATATTTGGAAAAAAAAGGTAGCATAAATATTAAATTATATGTCCAGTAGGTTTTTAAAATTTGCACATCAATGCTAACATTACCAATTTGAGCAACGAGATGTCTATCGCTATCTCTGAATATTTCATGAATTATAGACATTTGTTAAGGTTAATCCATGAGCAGAAAATTAAAAGATAGAAAAATCAAAAAAAAGCGTGGTTGGTTTTTCCGCCTGACTGTGGTTTTTATCACCCTCTTTTTTATTGGCACTGGAGTGGTGTGGAAGGTCTATCAACAGTACAGCCAAGACCTACCAACCCTGGATGATCTTGCCCACTATAAGCCGAGCCTTGTAACCAGGGTGTTTGCCCGAGACTACCAACTGTTGGGTGAGTTTTACATTCAGAGGCGACAGTTTGTCCCATTTGAAGAGATTCCAAAACAGTTGGTTCTCGCTCTATTGGCTATTGAAGATTGGAAGTTCTACAAACATCCAGGGATAGATCTGGTAGGCATGTTTCGAGCGGCAATTGCCAATGTTCGGGCTGGACGAAAAGTTCAAGGAGCCTCAACAATCACCCAGCAGGTAGCAAGAACCTTTCTTTTGACCGGAATTAAAACCTGGGAGAGAAAAATCAAGGAGATAATCCTCTCCCTGCGTATTGAGCAACGTTTCTCCAAAGATGAAATTATTGAGCTATACTTGAATCAGGTTCTCTTGGGTGCTGGAGCTTATGGTATTGGTGCAGCATCACGAATCTATTTCAACAAAGATGTTTCAGAGTTAACCCTGGGGCAGATGGCTCTTGTGGCTGGACTACCACAGGCTCCCAACCGCTATAATCCTTGGCGCAAACCGGAGAGAGCCAAAAAGCGGCAGATAAAAGTTCTAAATAGAATGGCTACTGTTGGAGTCATAACCCATGCACAAGCCGAAGCAGCCAAAAAAGAGCCGTTTGGACTGGCCCGGCCGCCAAAACCTCTAGAGCAGATCGCCCCGCACTTTTTAGAACATGTACGCCGGACCATTCGCAGTGAGTGGGGTTATGACCAGCTCTACCAGGGTGGATTGGATGTCTACACGACCCTGGACCCAGATCTGCAACGGGCGGCACAAAAGGCGATTCGTGACGGCCTCCTCGCCCTGGACCGGAGGCACGGTTACCGTGGCCCAGTTGCCCACCTTGATGATTTAAAAGCAGAAAGCTTGGGGGCATGGTTGACAGCCAACCCGGAAAAGTTAGTCTCAACTTCAGGTTATCTATATGGGCTGGTGCTGGAAGCTGTGGAAGGTCAACCGGCTCAAGTCCAGATACTGGAAGACAACCGGGTGGTTGAGATACCCCTTGATGGTGTCAAATGGGCCAGACCAAGACTGGAAGGGAATGATAAAAATCTTGGTGCTAAAATCAAAGCTATTACCGATGTGTTGGCTCCAGGAGATATCATTCTGGTGGAGTTGCCACGTAAAGAGAACGACATCTACCGTTTAGGCCAGGAGCCGGAGGCCGAAGCTGCAATGGTTAGTCTTGATCCCCATACCGGACAGATTCTAGCCATGGTTGGTGGATATAATTTTGCCAACAGTGAGTTTAACCGGGCAACCCAGAGCAAACGGCAACCAGGATCGGCATTTAAGCCGTTTTTGTATGCGGCAGGTCTGGATCAAAAATACTCCCCTGTTGATAAAATTGACGACAGCCCCCTACCGATTAAATACCGTGACCCTGATACTGGCGAACTCAAGGTGTGGCGCGCTGAAAACTATGAAAAAAGATTCTACGGCCCCACCACCCTCCGGACCGGCCTGGCCCACTCACGAAATCTGGTAACTATCCGTTTGGTTAAAGACCTCGGTATATCAAAAGTAGTCCCTTTTCTTGAAAAGTTTGACCTGCCGATTCCAAAAGCCCGGCAGGATCTATCCCTCTCCCTCGGCTCCATAGGTTTTACACCGTTGGAGATGACCTCCGCCTATGCGGTGTTTGCCAACGGCGGAAAACTTGTAGAGCCGGTCTACATAGCCAGGGTTCAAGACCGTTTTGGCCGGACGGTCCATCGCCACAAAGGCGGTGATTGTCTCTTATGCCACCAGGAACCAATCAGCAATGTTGACAAAAACCTGGATGAAAATGGTGAAGAGATCCCACAAACAGTCTCCCTTTTTGGCTCACGGGTTTTAGAGCCAACTACCGCTTATCAGGCGACAAACCTGCTGAAAGGGGTGATACAGCACGGAACCGGACGACGGGCAAAAAAACTCAACCGGCCTCTTGCTGGCAAGACAGGAACCACCAACGATCTTCGTGATGCCTGGTTTATGGGCTTTAGCCCCTCACTGGTTACCGGAGTCTGGGTAGGTATGGATGACTCAACACCTTTGGGCCGCCGGGAGACCGGGGCAACTGCCGCCTTGCCGATCTGGATTGACGTTATGCGTGCCGGTTTGAAAGATCGCCCTGTCACCGACTTCCCAGTACCGGAAGGGATTCACTTGGAGGCGGTCAACTATGAGACCGGAGCAGCTCTGGCTCCTGGAGAGAAACACTGGACCATGGAGGCATTCAAAGAGGGACAGAGGCCCAACCCATCTAAGGAGAAAGGGGTTGTAGAGGATATACAGAATTTGGAAGATGATCTTTATGAGTAGCGGCCCTATTAATCCACCACACTCCACTCTACCGGGATCTCAACAAAATAGCTCTCATTGGTTATTGCCAGTTGATTAGGCCGGGGGGTTACATCAAAATTTATTATATTATCAACCCTACCGAGAAGAATAGAGGTATCCAGGCCCAAAATTGATAACCTGATGCTATAGCGGCCTGGAAGCAGAGAAAAAGAGGGGAGCCTGGCTTCGATCACATGCTTACCAGGAAGAAAAGAGGTTCGGTGCTCCATCTGTCTGGACTGAGAGATAACCAGAGCTACAGCCCGTTTATCCACCGGCTCAATAATAAATGAAAAGAGGGGGCATTCCATCTCTTTTATTGCTAAAAATTCTAGGGATATAGTCACCTGATCCCCAGAAACAAACCTCTCTACCGGGGGACCGTTGCCTACTGACAGATAAGCCTTATTGACTGTAAAGGTCTTTTCAGTTCCGGAATGGTGGAGCATATCCTTATGCTTTGGCTGGTTATCTTCTACATATTGAGCCAAAATTTCAGCTGTTGGCCCCTTACCAAAAAATCGACCTTCCTTGAGCATAACCGCAGAGCTACAGAGCCGGTCCACCTGACTGAGGTTATGAGAGACAAAGACCACTGCCACACCAGAGTTGGCCATGGCCATCATCCGCTCCATAGCTTTGTTTCTGAAGGCCAGATCCCCAACCGCCAGCACCTCATCAACCAGCAGAATATCCGGGTTCATATGGATAGCCACTGCAAAACCAAGTCTGGCCCGCATTCCAGAGCTATAACTACGAACCGGTGTTTCAATAAACTCCCCTATGTCGGCAAACTCAATAATAGCATCTAGTTTCCGGTTAATCTCAGCGGTAGGAATACCTAAAACCGCAGCATTGATATGGATATTCTCCCGGCCGCTTAAAATAGGGCTGAAACCTGCACCAAGCTGAATCAACGCTCCTACCTGACCCTTAATATCTATAGTGCCCCTGTCTGGGGTAATCAAACCGTTGATGAGTCGGAGCATGGTGGTTTTGCCACAACCGTTGTGACCGACCAACCCCATGATCTCACCACGGCTAACGGTAAATGATACATCATCAACTGCCCAGAACTCATCTCTGCGCAGTTGATCGCTGCGTCTGATACCCAACATCTCACGGCCAACATCCTGGACTCCATACCATAGGGAACGTTTAAGATGCCGGCAGAATTTTTTTGCTACTCCATCAACACGAATTAAAGGCTCTTCAGACATTCAAGCCCCCAACCGTTCAAGAACAACAGGAACGGCAATCCGGTAAAAAATCAGGGCAAGTATCCCCACGACAAAAACCCCGGCACAGACGTTAAAAATCGGCCCTGAGTCCAGTACAGCTCCTTTGGTAAGCAGATCCCTGGCTCCCATCAAAATAGGGGTGACAGGGTTCAACTCTACCAACATAGAGTATGGCCAGCTTGTTGGGGGCGGATAGACAATGGGAGTGAGAAAAAATGCAAACCTCAGGACAATACCGATACTCTCGCCAACATCTTTGTAGAGTGCTCCCAATGGAATTAAAAGCACTCCGACGACCGTACCCAAAAGAACCAGTACAAAGACCAGGGGAAGAGCCAACATTGCCCCCCAGGTAAAGCTGATATCAAAATAGATAAAAGCCCCTAGCCCAACCAGAGCCTGCATCAAAAAAAAGAATAGTGACTGCCAGATACTGGATAAAATTGGTGCCCCCCGTGGCATGTTGATTTTGATCATTATCGGGGTACAGGAGTCAAACTGCTTCAGTGGGTTGATAACACTCTCGGCAAACACCTGCCACAATAGAGTGCCAAACATTACATAGATGGGATAGGGAATATCAGTGGCCGGAATGTTGAGAATTTTCCGTTCGTTTAAAACAATAAAAATCAGGGTAGTAATAATCGGTGGAACAACAACCCAAACCACACCTAAAACCGATTGGCGGTAACGTTGGCGGACATCCCGGAGAAAAAGCTGCCAGGCCAACTCTCTAGACTCCAGCAGCCCGGTTACTATTGCACTGAGCATCAAGATCGGGTGCCGCAACCTTGCCTCTGCTGAATAACGGATTACTTTTTGCGAGCGGTCAGTGGGCAAGATTTACTTTTCCTATCTATATAAAATCAGTATAAAATCAACTTTTAACTGTAGCAATTTTAATGATAATTGTCAATAGATGCCACATGTTTGTATAATAGCAAAAACTAATTGAGGCAGCCATGCAAGCTCTTGTAATTAATAAAGGTATTCATTTTGACGGGAAATATCCCCAGCCTCTGCCCAAACCGGGAGAGGCTGTGATAAAAACCCTGCTTGGGGGAATTTGTGCCACAGATATAGAGCTTCTCAAGGGGTATGCTGATTTTAATGGGGTTGCCGGTCATGAGTTTGTTGGAATTGTTGAACAGGCCGATAATCCAGCCCTGATTGGTAAGAGAGTGGTGGGCGAGATAAACACCCCCTGCAACTCATGCCCAACCTGTAACAGAGGCGATGGCAACCACTGCCCAAACCGTTTGGCACTGGGAATCCGTATGCAAAACGGTGTATTTGCCGAACGCTTTACCCTCTCCCAAGCTAATCTGCATCTGGTCCCAGATAGTCTAAGCGACCGTCAGGCTCTATTTACTGAGCCACTGGCTGCTGCTCTGGAGATTCTCTCCCAGATCCATATCGGGCCGAAAGATTCGGTGGCTATCCTCGGAGACGGCAAGCTGGGTCTGCTTATTGCTCAAGTGCTGGCCTTGACCGGATGTGATCTTCTCTTGATTGGCCGCCACCCGGAAAGGTTGAAGCTTTTGACCAGACAAACTGTTAAAGCCTGTAGTACAGATCAGCTACCTAAGGGATATTCAGCTAAAATTGTTGTGGAGTGTACTGGAAACAGCAGGGGTTTTGCCCAAGCCAGAAAGCTAGTCCAGCCTAGGGGTTGCCTGGTTTTAAAAAGCAGCTACAGTGAAAATTGCCTGGTAGATTTATCCAGCATGGTAGTAGATGAGATTACACTGATCGGCTCAAGATGCGGACCTTTTGCTGCAGCACTCAGGCTTTTAGAGTCTGGGTTGATAGAGACAGAGCCACTAATAGAGGCCGAGTTTTCCCTAAACCAAGGAGTTGAGGCTTTTGAAACCGCCCAACAAAAAGGCACAATGAAGGTTCTCCTTAGGTGTTAGTCTTGTGAGAAACCTTGCTCAAAAGTTAAACCTTGTATGGTTAGCCCCGCTTTACGAGAAAAAAAACTGCAGGGAGATAATCTCCCTGTACCCATATGACCAACAGCAAAAAACAGGGTTTTTACTACTCTAGAATATTAAGGTTTAACGCACCCATAGTTTGCATTAGGGTGTAAAATGCAATTTTTACATCGGCTTCAGCAGATGCAGCATCACTCCGGGCGTTGATCAGGGCGGTCTCACCATTTAACACATCAAGTAGGGTCCGTTTGTCCAGCTTACGCTCTTCACGGGCCAGCTCCAGGAATTTCTCAGCAAGGTCGGCCTGACTATTCAACAGTGCAGCGTTGGCACGGGCCGTATGGAGGTTGCTCCAGGCACTTCTAGCCTGCTCTTCAATCATCAGCAACATATCACCATAACGCCGTTTTGCCGCCTCAGTATCCTTACCTGCAGCACGAATGGTATCAAGACCGCTCAAACCCAGATTAAGGGGAAAGGTGATCTCAAATTTTACCAACGTCTCATCCTCGAACTCATCAACACCAGAGACCTTATCTTTAAACTTATGCTCAGCAACCGCATTTAGCGTGGGGAAAAATGTCGATTTAAGCAGACTTTTTTTAGTGCTACCCATCATATCAGCCATATAGCCCAACTGCCGAACCTGGGGGTTGGACTCTATAGCACGCTGTACAACCTCTTCGACGGTATCAGGCAGCTTAGTATAATCAGGATCGGTAACTTCCAGCTTGGCAATCTCTTCTGCTGAACGCAAAAATACCGATTTGATATGGTTTTCTGCCAGCAACAAAGCCCCTTTTGCCTGAACCAGACGAGCCTCAGCACCTGCTAACTGGGTTTTAACCTGCAAAACATCGGCAGAGTAACCCTTGCCAAGAGATACCCGAATATCCTCTACCTCACCCTGACGTTTGATGTTATCCGCCGATTTGCTGGCAAAACTCACCATCTTCTGGGTACGGTCCAGGTTGTAGTAAGAGCTTATTGCATCAAGAACCAGAGCCTGACGGGTCAAATCCAGAGTCTCTTCCATCTGCATTTTCTGATAGCGAGTCACCTCAACATCGGCAAAAGCCTGCCCCCAGTCCCAAACCCGTTGAGTGATGGAAAAATCCAGCTCCCGGCTCTCCATATCAGTATTGGCAGCAGAAGCTTTACTCATCCGCCGTTCATGACCATAGTGGGTAGTTGTTGTTAGAGTTGGAGCCCAGCTATTGGCAAAGGTCTCATCCATACGGGTTTTGCTTGCTGATAGGTCGGCCTTGGCTGCTAAAATCCGGTCATGATCATCAAGAACCTTGGCTATGGCCTCTTTAAGGGTCTCAGCATGAAGAGTAGATATTGGTGCCAGCAAAAAAACCAACAAGAAAGCTGGTAAAAGATATTTGTTCTGCCTGACTAAATATTTCATTTTCTTTATCTTCTTTTCAGTAATGTAACTGATGTAACACACAAATAGACAAAAAACGACAAATTTGCAACATAAAAACTAAAAAACTTGGTTAGACGGTGTCCGTAACAATATCCACATAAGTGGAGACATTAGAGGAGGTCAACACATAATCCATGGAAGTTATCAATGAAAGCTCACTTGCCGCAACAGATCCTGTGCTGCCATCACCCTCTAGATAGTAATAGAGAGAAGAGCCTGAATTACCAGCAACAACAAGCAATCCATCTTCTCCAGTACTGGCAGACCATCCAGAGATTGTGTTCGCATTAATCAGGCCGTTCAATGTGTAGGCAAGCCATGTCGGACTCCACACTGAGGAATCATCTATAGAATAGGTCGTATTGTCTCCAGTATAAGTACCGGTAAGAGTAGTGTCTAGAAATAGAGCCTCGTAGGTAGAGTCAAGAGATGCGGATGAGAGATAGCCCCCTGATGGAACAGCAAAAGAGAGGATATCATCAGCGGTTGATATATCATCAATAGCGGTATCAAAGGTACTGCCGGAGAGGATGCTTACGTGAT
The DNA here is from genome assembly GCA_015232365.1 of Magnetococcales bacterium. Classification (GTDB taxonomy): domain Bacteria; phylum Pseudomonadota; class Magnetococcia; order Magnetococcales; family JADFYX01. Next base: position 37,748 of record JADFZU010000026.1, read on the forward strand.
CTCCCAAAGCAAAATCTTTGATATAATCAGCGTTAGAAGTATCGGAACCTGCTGAGGCACCATCATAAACTGTTTCGTACATAAAATAGTCATCGCCATCACCGCCAACAAGACTATCTCTACCCCCACCACCATATAGATAATCTACTCCAGCACCACCATAAAGATCAGACTCCCCATCACCACCGTAGAGATGGTCGTTACCAGCTTTGCCGAAAATTTCCACATCTACGGTACTACCCAAGTTGCTCAAATCAATAATATCGTCACTGTCTGTCCCAAAAACAAGATATTCAACATCACCAACCGCAGTGACATGGTTGCTGTAATCGGATGTGCCAATATGGGAGTCTACAATTGAGCCGTCAGAGATATAGCTATCTTCAAAATCTGTATCAGAAACCAGGGTCGCATCTACTGTAGCTGCGGTAATAGTGCTTAATGTTATATAGTTGGAATTTAAACTGGCAAGACTATTATAAACACTTACATTTATTGATGTAGTTGTGTCATGAGTGACCACAAAGATGGTATCGTCTCCGTTCAAAATTGTAATTCTGTCAGTTCCGCCATCATCAGTAATCGTGTAATGCCCACTCAGGGTTACATTTGCCAAGTCTATTTTATAGATGGTATCCCCTGAACTACCATGAAAAGTATTACCACCGGCAGTAAAAATAAACGGGCCCAATCCAACAGTTGCCGTTACTACATTATCATCACTTGGAATATACGATGGTGGTGGTGGTAACAGCCCGAAATCTCCGAAGTCTCCGAAGTCTCCGAAGTCTCCGAAGTCTCCTGTATCGCCAAAATCTCCTGTATCGCCGAACCCGCCAGTAGGGCCAAAGTCGCCAAAGCCCCCAGTGTCGCCAAAACTACCGAAATTACTAAAACTACCAAAATCTCCAGTACTACCAAAATCTCCAGTACTACCAAAATCTCCAGTACTACCAAAATCTCCAGCCCCACCGGTTATTGGACCTTCGCCTCCAATGGGACCTTCGCCTCCAATGGGACCTTCACCTCCAATGGGACCTTCGCCTCCAATGGGACCTTCACCTCCAAGGGGACCTTCGCCTTCAATGGGACCTTCACCTCCAAGGGGGCCTTCGCCTTCAATGGGACCTTCACCTCCAAGGGGACCTTCGCCTTCAATGGGACCTTCACCTCCAAGGGGGCCTTC
>JADFZU010000027.1 GCA_015232365.1 Magnetococcales bacterium
TCGCCGTCACCATCATTAATATATAAGTAGGAAATTTCATGCGAATTTCGATAATTGGTACTGGTTATGTTGGTTTGGTCTCTGGAACCTGTTTTTCTGAGTTTGGTGTTCACGTTAGCTGTATTGATAAGGACGAGGATAAAATAGCCCGGCTTAATCAAGGCAAGATTCCCATCTTTGAGCCTGGATTGGAGCTGTTGGTAACCAGAAACCATGCTGCCGGTCGGTTGGTTTTTTCAACTGATACAATTGGGGTTGTGGCAAAAAGCGATGTAGTCTTTATTGCTGTGGGTACTCCTGAACGTCGTGGTGATGGTGCTGCTGACTTGCAATATGTTTATCAAGCGGCAAGGGACGTTGCCAAAGGTTTAAAGGGGTTTACGGTTATTGTAACCAAGTCTACAGTTCCGGTAGGCACTGGTGCTGAGGTTGAGCGTATTATCCGTGAGGAGAACCCTGACGCCGATTTTGCTATGGCTTCAAACCCTGAGTTTTTACGTGAAGGGGCAGCTATAGAAGATTTTATGCGTCCAGACAGGGTGGTGATTGGTGTTGAGGATAAGAGAGCTGCAGAGATTTTAAAAAGCCTTTATCGCCCATTATACCTGATTGAAACCCCAGTATTGTTAACCAATATTGCCACTGCTGAACTAACAAAATATGCAGCAAACGCATTTCTGGCTACCAAGATCACCTTTATCAACCAGATTGCCAATTTATGCGAGGCAGTTGGTGCTGATGTCCATGATCTTGCTAAAGGTATGGGGCTGGACCGGCGGATTGGCAAAAAATTTCTTCACCCTGGTCCAGGTTATGGCGGTTCATGTTTCCCAAAAGATACTCAGGCACTGGCTAAAACTGCAGTGGAGAACGGTGAACCGGTAACTATTGTCGATGCGGTTATTGAGGCCAATATCGGACAGAAAAAGCGGATGACTGGCAAAATCATCAAGGTTTTAGGTGAAAAGTTATCAGGTTTAACCGTTGGGGTGCTGGGTTTGACTTTTAAACCAAACACAGATGATATGCGAGATTCTCCAGCTTTGACAATTCTTCCGGAGTTGATAAAACGTGGAGCCAAGGTTCTGGCTTATGATCCTGAGGGGATGGCTTCAGCTAGTAAAATGATGCCAGATGTGACGTATGGTTCTGATGCTTATGAAGTGTGTCAAGGCGTTGATGCGGTAGTGATTTTAACTGAGTGGAACCAGTTTCGCAGTTTGGATCTAGAGCGGCTAAAGTCTGCTATGAAGCCGCAAAATGATGGGAGCTATATTTTCTTTGATTTTAGAAATATATATGATCCAGAGCCGATGGCAGAACAGAACTTTCAATATATAAGTATAGGGCGATAGGCTATGGGAAGCTTTAACCAGCATATGTTTCGTGAGTACGATATTCGTGGAATTGCCGGCAAAGATCTTACAGAAGAGTTGTTGGTAGATTTTGGCCGGATATTTGCCGCCCATTTGCAAGCAAAAACTGGCGGGGGAAAACTTTCCGTGGCTATTGCCCGTGATGGTCGTATCTCCTCTCCTGGTCTGGCAAAAAGTCTAGCTTCCGGGCTTTGTCAGGGTGGTGTTGATGTTGTAGATATTGGTTTGGCACCGACTCCAACCCTATATTTTGCAACCCATCATTTTAGTAGTGATGCTGGTATTATGTTAACTGGGAGCCATAATCCACCAGACTACAACGGTATTAAAATGGTACGGGGCAACAGCCCGGTATATGGTGCGGAGATTCAGCTTTTAAAAGAGAGTCTGTTGGCAGGAGTGCCTCCTCTGGCAGCAGAGCCTGGCGAGCTACGCCAGGAGTCAATAGTTGATATATACCTAGATCGTCTGGTTGCAGATTTTAGGCCTGGCAGGCCGGTTAAGGCTATTTTTGATTGTGGTAACGGGGTTACTGGAGTTGCTGCTCCAGATTTGGCAAAGCGTTTAGCGAGCTTTTCAATCGATGTTGATGTGCTTTTCCCAGAAGTAGACGGCACATTTCCCAACCACCATCCTGACCCAACTGTACCAAAAAACCTGATCTCCTTACGGCAACGTATGGATGAGAGTGGAGCGGAGTTGGGAATAGCTTTTGATGGTGACGGCGACCGTATCGGAGCCTTGGATGAAAAGGGCCAGGTCGTCTGGGGCGATCGTTTGATGATTCTCTTTGGTAGGCAGATTTTAGAAGAGCGTCCTGGTGCTCAGGTTATCGGTGATGTGAAATGTTCCCAGCTACTGTTTGATGCTATTGCCGAGGCTGGTGGTGAGCCGTTGATGTGGAAGACCGGCCACTCTCTGGTAAAGGCTAAAATGCGTGAGACTGGTGCACCGTTGGCTGGTGAGATGAGTGGTCACCTGTTTTTTGCCGACCGCTACTATGGTTTTGATGATGCCCTTTATGCTGCAGTACGTTTAATTGAGTTGGTGGCATCAAAGGAGACGGTTCTTTCCCGTCGTCTTGAGGGGTTGCCGGTAATTTATGCCACACCTGAGATGCGGATTGAGTGTCCTGACGAAAAAAAATTCCAGGTTATGGAGCGTATTTTGGCCGTGCAGCAGCAGTTGGGTTCTGAGTTTTCAGATATTGACGGGGTTCGGGTCAAGGTTCCCGGAGGCTGGTGGTTGTTGCGGGTATCAAACACCCAGCCAGCTTTGGTGGCCAGAGTCGAGGCGGATAGCCGGGACGGTCTACACAAAATTACTGCTGATGTTGCTGAAATCCTGGCTAAAGAGGGAGTTGTTTTTCCTGATTGGGAAGAGGTTTAGCCAACAAAATAGCAGGGAATAGTTTCTGGTGCAGACCAAATCTACCCGGGATATACATTTTAATTTATGGAGTTGATCTTTTGTCCAAACCAGATCTAGCGGTAGACTTTGCCGGAATCCCACTATTAAACCCGATTGTACTTTTATCAGGATGTATCGGTTTTGGCGAGGATCTAGAACGTCTCCACGGCTTTGATTTCTCCTCTGTAGGGGCATTATGTCTAAAAGGGACAACTCTGACCCCAAGGCTTGGTAATCCACCACCCAGGGTTGCTGAGACCCCAGCAGGCATGTTAAACGCCATCGGCTTGCAAAATCCCGGTGCAAAACATGTGGTGGAGAAGATCCTGCCACGGATAGGCCATTGGCCAACCCAATTGATTGCCAATATTGCTGGGTCAACTGTTGCCGAGTACGAAGAGGTAGCAAGAGTTTTTGATGATAGCTCTGTTGCCGGAATTGAGATTAACATCTCTTGCCCCAACGTTAAGGAGGGGGGGGCGGCTTTTGGCTCTGACCCTATAGTCGCTGCCCAGGTTGTTGAGGCGGTACGAAGAGGGACGACAAAACCTGTTATTACCAAGCTTTCACCAAATGTGACCGATATTAGAACTGTTGCCAGAGCTGTGTTGGAGGCTGGGACTGATGGTTTTTCAGCTATCAACACGCTTATGGGAATGGCAGTTGATGTGGCAAAAGGTCAGGCGGTACTGGGTAATTTTCAGGGGGGCCTCTCTGGTCCTGCTATCAAACCGGTGGCCCTGCTGCAAGTGTGGCGGGTATATGAGGTGGCTAAACCCCATGGAATACCCATTATGGGCCAGGGTGGTATAGCTAGTAGTGATGACGCTTTGGAGTTTATCCTTGCTGGCTCTACTGCTGTTGGTGTAGGAACGGCCCTATTTAAAAATCCCCATCTCGGTGGTGAGATTGCACAGGGAATAGAGGAGCATATTATTAAATCAGGTCTGGATTCGGTAACCGCTTTGACGGGAACTTTGCAAGCCAGATGATTTTTTTAAATTATCGTCGGTTGAATAGCTCATTGGTGGTGGATTAGTTTATGCGGGTATTATTAGCAGAACCTAGAGGATTTTGTGCTGGAGTAGACCGGGCGATAGCTATTGTTGAAAAAGCCCTGGAAAAATTTGGTCCACCAATTTATGTTCGCCACGAGATAGTCCATAACCGTTGGGTAGTAGAGTCACTAAGGCGTAAAGGTGCTAAATTTGTTCAGGAACTGAGTGATGTACCAGATGGCGAAACAGTTATCTATTCAGCTCATGGAGTGTCAAAAGCAGTCGAGGCAGAAGGAGAGAGGCGGCCTTTACAGGTTTTAGATGCTACCTGTCCTTTGGTTAGCAAGGTTCACCGGGAAGCGGAGCGGCTAGATAGAGATGGTAGGCGTATTTTTTTGATAGGACATAAAGGTCATCCAGAGGTTGAAGGTACAGTTGGACAGTTGGGTGAAGGACAGATTGAGGTTATATCTCAAGTATATGAAGTAGAAAGTATGGATGTTGGCAATGGAGAAGATACCGCATTTATTACCCAAACTACACTATCGGTAGATGAGACAGCAGATGTTGTTGGTGCACTGCGTAAAAAATTTCCTGGAATTCAAGAGCCGGGACGGGAGGATATCTGTTATGCCACCCAAAACCGGCAGAATGCAGTCAAAGCGTTGGTTAAAGAGTGTGATCTTATTTTGGTTATTGGTGCTCCAAACAGTAGTAACTCCAACCGTCTGCAAGAGGTTGCCGAACGGGGAGGGGTAAAGGCACATTTAATTGAGTCGGCAGATGATATCAATTTTTCATGGTTGGATGGTGTTCGCTGCTTAGGGGTTACGGCTGGGGCTTCAGCTCCTGAAATCCTTGTTAATGAGCTGTTGGAGTCTCTTTCTGACCGGGTTAAGCAGGTAGATGTTCTTTCGGTAAGCGAGGAGAATCTGGTCTTTCCGTTGCCGGCAGTATTGCAGTAGAATCTACGTTACCCTCTTTCTGATGAACGAGCACAGGTGATACATGTGGGGATCGCTGGTTCTAGTCGCAGGCGTTTATGGTTGATCGGTTCGTCACACTTAATGCAGTAGCCGTAGTCGCCGTTTTCCACTCTTTGTAAAGCTCCAAGAATCCGTAAAAGTTCCAACCCCCGGCGACGCTCGGTCTCTTTGGCCATAGACTGCATCTGCATGGCATCCATTCTAGATAGGCGGCCTACTTTGGTCTGGTCCAGCTCTACCGGGTCTTGGGACTCTTTGGCAGAAGCAGAGATCTCCTTTAACTCCTGCTGCCGAACTATGAGGAGTCTTTTTATCTCTAGCAGATTAATATTGAGTTCACTTTCCATGGTTAAATATCAATTTATCTCTTTGAAATTTTTAATATTGGTAGCAGTATGCTCACTGTTTGCCTCCACCTCCCATGCTGACTGGACCGGGCAGGTGGTTTGGATTCAAGACGGTGACTCTTTAATTATCAAAAATGGCAAAAAAAAGAGAACCGTTCGCCTACAAGGTATTGATAGCCCAGAGAAAGGCCAGCCTTATGCTCAAGAGGCCAAACGTGCTGCAATTAATTTAGCCAAAAACCGCATAGTTCGGGTTTTGGTTAAAGAGAGCGACCGCTATGGCAGAACCGTAGCCAAGGTAATTCTTCCCGATGGGCAGAATATGAGTCATGCCATGGTTGCAATGGGCTTGGCCTGGAGGCATATCTACTTTGCCAAAGATCCGATTTTAAAAACATTAGAAGCTGAGGCCCGTAAAAAGCGTCTTGGTCTTTGGGCCGATAAAAACCCCACCCCGCCTTGGGTATGGAAACGCCAGCACCGTTTTTAGATTTACTCCTCGCTGAGTAGTATCAGCTCTTCTTCGCATTCAACTATTTTCAGGCCGACATGAAAGCCATCAGACTTTTTTCTACAGAAAGAGACAACACAGGTGTAGCGTTGTACCCCAAACTCTTCAGGTATATCCAAATATATTTCACTGCCCTCGCTAACTATCCGATCAGACAATATTCCAAACCCTTCCAAGCCTAAGTCTAAAATAGTGACATTAAAAAATGATGTATCCTGATAGACAGTAGCTGTATCTATGTCTGATGGTGAAATTCGACTGGATACTCTTGAGCCGGTGCTAGTGTCCCGCTTAACCGGTAGACCTGTCATGTTCTCATGTCCTCCAGGATTGCTCTGACTTTTTCCGCATCGTCAGGGGTGTCAACTCCGACAACTGTTTGTGCAATTGAGACTACCCTGATTTTATAACCATGCTCCAATGCCCGCAACTGTTCCAGATTTTCCAACTGCTCCAGTGGGGTTGGGGCCATAGCTGCAAACTTTTGCAAGAAATCGGCACGGTATACATATAGCCCTATGTGGCGCAGCGTACCAGGAGGAGTGGTAATAACTCCGGCTTGGTCTGTGCTGCTGTCGGGTCGATTGCGGTTAAATGGGATAGGCGACCGGGAAAAATAGAGGGCAAACCCCTGTTGGTCAGTAACTACTTTCACAACATTTGGGTTGTCCATATCAGCAGGGTTGTGCATAGGATGGGCCAGTGTTCCCATGCTGATTGTCTCATCAGCCAGCAGGGGTGCAACCCCTTGATTGATGGAGTTTGGGTCAAGAAGTGGTTCATCTCCCTGGACATTGATAATTAAATCAGCTTGGGTCTCTCTAGCGGCCTCTGCCACCCGGTCTGTACCAGATCGGTGGTCTGGTGAGGTCATTATCGCCTCTCCGCCAAAACTATTTACAGCATTGGCAATAAGCTCGCTGTCAGTAGCTACCACTACCCTGGAAACATTAGCTTGTGATGCCCTCTCATAGACATGCTGAATCATGGGTTTGCCAGCTAAATCTATCAGGGGTTTCCCTGGTAGACGGGTTGAGGCATACCGGGAAGGTATGATAACCAGGATGTTTTTGCCCATCTAGTTGTTCCCCTCGTTAATTTCTCCATGCCCTCCACGCCCATCGTAATACTCAATCAGGTCAGCAGCAACTCCACCCAGGCTTAATTTGGTTTCAACCCGAATTGGTAGCCGTCTGTTGTCTGCTGTAAACAAGATTGTTATGGCATCTGTTTGATTAATCAGGCCACCATCTGCTGGCAGCATTACTGTAACCGGGAAAAGATCAAACCAGCCCAGAGGTGTGTATCTTTTGGTCTTTTTGCCAACCTTAACGCTTATTGTAAACTCTTTGCTACCGTCAACTGCAAGCCAGCTTAATGTACTGTCCTCTGGGATTGTCGGCATGGAGCGCATGGTGTAAAACACCGAAATAGGATCGTTGGCATTTTTGGTTGAGGTTTTAATTGTTCTTGCCTTCTCCCCTTTACGGATTTTGATGACTGTCAGGTTTTCTCGATCATATTTATAATCTGTTATCCTGACTCTTTTTCCTTTACGTTGATTTTTATGATATTTGACTGTCTGCAGTTTACCAGATTCCAGAACATTACCGGTGGAGAGAAGTGTATCTTTAAGAGCATGGATAAAACTCACCATCCCTGTTGTTTCAAGTATAGCTTCAACCTTATATTTACCTATATCTGCTGTATATCTACTCATTGTTGCGATACCGGCAGGAATGCCCATCCAGTGCACGTTGAAAATAAGCTTTTCTCCAGGAGCAGAGCCGTATAGTGTGGGTGGCTTTTCATCTGCAGAGAGAGGCAAACAGTGCATAGATATGACAAGTAATAGAAGTAGAGCTGTCCTGGTTTTGAGCATAAAAACAGAGTTTAGCATTGTATATCCATCAATGAAGCCAGACATTATCGGGCATTGTTGAGAAAAAAGAGCATTTTTATTCAGTTATCAAATATCCAGATGCACTGTCCATAGAGTTGAGAATGGTGTACTATCTGTTCGTTTTATTTTAGTTTACCTGATCTTGAAAAAAGAGAACAGATAATATGATTACAGAGACCAAAGCAATTATTCTAGATCGGGATGGGGTTCTCAATCACGATCGTTCAAAATATATTCGCTCTCCAGAGCAACTCCGCATTATAGACGGTGTTCCAGAGGCTATTAACCTGCTAAAGCAGGCTGGCTATAAAGTGTTGGTGGCTACCAACCAAGCCTGTATTGCAAAAGGGATAATTTCACCAAGCACTCTAACAAACATTAACAATAAATTATATAGTCAAATTGCCGAAGGCGGTGGAAAAATTGATGCAATCTACCACTGTCCCCATAGAGATGAAGATATGTGCGGCTGTCGAAAGCCAAAACCAGGTTTACTGCTTCAAGCCCAAAAGGAGTGGAAGTTTAAACCTGAGGTGACATGGTTTATTGGTGATACAGTGCGGGATATGCAGGCAGCAAAGGGTGCAAACTGCCTTGGAGCATTGGTTTTAACCGGAAAAGGCGAGGAGAGTGCACCTCAACTACCAGATCATCGCCATTTTAAAGATCTACTGGAGTTTGTCCGGTTTTTGCTTGATCAAGCATAATTTTGTAGCCAACACATAAGAGGGTTGGAACGGTACTTTATCTCCATGTCTCTTGACCAACTTTTATCTGGTGGTTAGTCTCGGCTTTCTAGAGTTTTATAATTGGGTTGGATCGTAAAAAATGTTGGAAATATTGACATCATCTTCATCTGACGGGGTGAGCCTCTTTAAGCGCATGGCACTGGTACGCTCTTTTGAAGAGCGGTTACTTGATATGTTTTCCCAAGGGCTTTTGATGGGTACAACCCACACCTGTATTGGTCAAGAGGCAAATGCAGTTGGGGTTGTTTCTGCTTTGCGTTCTGATGATGTGGTGGTTAGCAACCACCGTTGTCATGGTCATTTTCTCGCCCATGTCGGAGATATGCCAGCTCTAATGGCGGAGATTATGGGCCGGGTCTCTGGTGTTTGTGGTGGTTGGGGTGGTAGTCAGCATCTATGCGTACCTGGACGATTCTACTCTAACGGTATTCAGGGCGGCACTCTACCAATGGCGGCAGGGTTGGCACTGGCTCACAAAAAAAGCGGTAGTGACAAGGTGGTAGTAGTCTTTATTGGTGATGGTACTTTGGGGCAGGGAGTGGTCTATGAGACGCTTAATATTGCCAGTCTACTCTCTCTGCCCATGCTCTGTGTTGTTGAGGATAATCAAATAGCCCAAAGCACTCCAGCAGCCAACACTTTAGCTGGCAATATCGGAGCCAGAGCCGAGGCTTTTGGTATCGGCTGGCAACATCTTGAGAACCCGTTGGTTGAAGATATTTTTACAACGGCAAAAGAGTCGGTTGCCCAGATAAGGTCTGGAGGCGGTCCGCGGCTCTTATGGCTGGATAGTGTCCGTCTTGGACCGCACAGCAAAGGTGACGATACCCGGCCACAAGCAGAAATTGACAAGTTACGTCTACTAGATCCTCTAGCCAGGGGAGAGGAGCAGTTTTCTCCCGAAGTTATTGCCGGAATATGGGCTGAAGCCAAGAAAGATGTCGATGGGGTTGTTGCCAAAGCAGTAGAGGCTCCATGGCCCCAATTGTCAAATCAAGAAAAGGCGGTTCGTCCTGAACTCCAAGTTACAACTCCGGTGGTTGATGATGCTGCAACTATTAAAATTTTAAGAGAGCTAAGCGGTAAAAGCATGTTGGTACGTATGCAAGATGCACTGCGTGACGTAGTTGCAGCTAGCAGTGATGTTCTGCTGTTTGGTGAAGATATTGCCGACCCCTATGGTGGAGCGTTCAAGGTGACGGAAGGTCTCTCAAGCAGTTTTCCCCAGCAGGTTATGGGAATGCCAATTAGTGAAGGGGCTATGGTTGGGCTGGCTGGTGGTCTGGCTTTGGGGGGCAAAAAGCCTATTGTTGAGATCATGTTTGGTGATTTTTTAGGTTTGGCCATGGATCAGCTAATCAACCATGCTGCCCGTTTTAGGGGGATGTATAACTCCCAGGTTGAGGTTCCCATGGTGGTTCGTACCCCTATGGGTGGTGGCAGAGGTTACGGACCTACCCACTCCCAAACCCTGGACAAACATTTTCTCGGAATCCCTGGTCTGAACGTCTTGGCTCCATCTCCACTGCACCCCCTATCCACCATGCTGCAAGGGGCATTAACTGCAAAAAATCCCACGCTTTGGATAGAGAATAAAATCGCATACGCCTATCGCACCACTATAACTGATTCAGCTATGGTCGATGATTTTTATGTCTACTTCAGTGGTGATCCTGCTGCTCCATGGCTCTCTCTCTCCCACACCGGCTTTGATGATGATATGGCAACAATAGTCACCTATGGTGGTATGTTGTCGGTGGCAATGTCTGCAGCCAGCACATTATTGATGGACCATGAAATAGCCACCAGGGTACTCCTGCCATCTTGTCTGTTTCCATTTGATAGGGATGCTTGCCTACGTTTACTAGCCAGTTTAGGTCCGGTTTTGTTGCTGGAGGAGGGTGCGTTGGCTTTTGGTTTTGGTTCTGAAGTTCTGGCAACGCTGGCCCAGGCAGGTGGCTTGAATGGTCGTGGTGTTGGGCGAGTAGGCATGGAGGGGAGTGCTATTCCTGCTAGCAAAGTGTTGGAAGAGCAGTGTTTGCCTGGGGCTAATGCTGTGGTAGAGTGCATGTTGGGATTAATTAAGGGGTCGTAATGTCTGTAACTACCATCATTGTTCCGCAGATAAATGTCAACGAATCTACAGTATTTGTAGTTGAGTGGCTGGCTGCTGCTGGCAGTCATGTCAAGGCTGGAGAGGCGATAGTCGGAGTTGAGACCTCAAAAGCCGTGGTTGAGGTAGAGGCCGAAGTCGATGGTTATCTCCGGCATGGTGCAGAGGTTGGCGATGAGCTTGCCGTTGGTGCAACTTTGGGTTGGATTGATTCCGACGCAAACATCTCAGTTGATAATGGAGCAGCTGTTAACAAACAGAAGATAACTGCCACTGCCAAGGCACGGCAACTGGCTGATGAACACAAAATAGACCTTGGCGGGCTTGGGGTGAGGGGGGTTGTTACCGAAAAAGATGTGCGCCGGGTTATTGCCAAAGATGATTCTGGCACTACTCTGGCTGATAAGAGCACCACAGCCGATTTGCCCGGTACTGTTACTCCATTGAATGCTGCTCAAAAATCTGCTTTGAATGTGGTTAGCCGTTCAGCCCATGAGCAGGCGGCAACCTTTATGTTAGGTGAGGCTGATGTAACCGATACCTTGCTTCTGTTGGATGGTCTGTCAAAAGAGGCGGGGTCTATAACCAGCTACACATTAACCGATCTTCTACTCCATCAAACCGCCCGGACCTTGCGGGAGTTTCCCCGGCTTAATTCTACTCTTGTGGCTGGTGGGGTGGCAGTGCATGACGCTGTTCATGTTGGTGTGACCATGGAGGTAGCCGGGCAGCTATATATGGCGGTGCTAAAAGATGCCGACAAACTATCCCTGGCTGAGATATCTAAACAGCGTATGGCAATTTTGTTGGATATGATGCGTGGTAAAGGCCACGATGCCATTAGCCAGCGTGGGACATTCTCTATAACCGTATTAGATCAGCCAGAGGTTCATCATCAGGTACCGATTATCTATCCTGATCAAGCTGGTATTTTTGGAATGGGTGGTGTCCGCCGTGAGGTAAAGGTTGGTGAGGAAGGTGAGGTGGAAATTCGCAGTGTTGCTGGTCTTTGCCTATCCTACGACCACCGTTTTATCAATGGTCATTATGGTGCTAAATTTCTTCAGGTTATGTCGCAACGTCTTGGTTTGCCGCAGTGGTTGAGCAATGTATAAGGGTGGGGAAACAGATAATCTTGCCGCCTATCAGCAGCTAACAAAACTAAACCGGCTGTTTTTGGAAAAATATCCCTTTATGGGGTCGGCAATCAAGAGTGGTTTTGCAGCTTTTGGCCGTACCTGGGCAGATGAGTTTGAGGAACTTCTCACCGTTATGTTCCCCAGCGAAAAAGAGCTGGCAGCGGCGGCAGATGGTTATGTTAGGTTTGCCCTTGATGTTACTCGTCGTCAATCAAGATTTGATGATGATGGCTGTTATCCGCAAAAGAGCTTTGATAAGGTTGCTCAGGAGGTCTATCTAAACGACAACTATATGCAGAGCCACTATCTGCCTGGTCTGTTGCTCTCCCATCTGCTTTGGCCTCACCACTACAGACAGAGCCGGTTTTTTATAGCCACTTTTCTTCGTGATATGGAGACAATGGGGGCTAGGAGTTTTATTGATGCTGGAGTAGGTACCGGCTTTCTATCACGTTTGACATTACAGGCCATACCGGAGATTACCGGTATCGGTTTTGATATCAGTCCGTCATCGAAAAAATTTTCTGAGCATCAGGTAGCAAGCTTCAATATGTCCCACCGCTATGAGGTGAGGGTGCTGGATCTATGTAGTACGGCAACCAAGGTGGAGAGTGATTGGTTGATATCCGCTGAGGTGCTGGAACATCTAGAAGATCCCATGCTGTTTCTCTATAAACTTAGAGGGATCTTGTGTTCAGGCGGTAAAGGGTTTATCACTGCGGCAATAAATGCAGCAGAGATTGACCATATCCATCTCTACCGCCACCCAGGAGAGGTAAAAGAGCAGTTGCAACAGGCCGGTTTTACCGTTGAGCAATATCAATCAATTCCAGCATACAAACCCCGTAAGGCCGACGCTCCGCCGCCAGAAGTGGTGGCATTTATCGTTACTTGACTACGGCCTTGTCAGGTATCGACATTATGTTGTCTTTAACTGAGCAGTGTTAAATAGGAAGGGACAGGAAAAATCTCATGACCAACATGGAAAATTTGCAAGCAATCTACCGGGAAGTGCTGAAAAAACCAGATCTGCAACTTACCCCAGAGTTAACTGCAAGGGATGTGGATAGTTGGGACTCTCTGGCCCATGTGCAGATTATAGTTGAAGTAGAAAAAAAATTTGGTGTTGAGTTTGACCTTGATGATTTTTTAGCAATTCGCAATGTTGGTGATTTTTTCAAACTGTTGGCCCGCTATGGTGTTGACCTATAAGTTGTTTTACAAGATATAACCCTAGAAACGAAATTAGAAGTGCACATATGATACAACCTATTGATTTCCTAGCATGGCAGGGAAAATCAATAGATTGCACTCTGCACGCTGCCAGTCGCCGTTTTTAGGATAAAAGGAGAGTTGTAACCGTGGAGATACTGCCTATTAAAGATTCAGATCTGGTACCGGTCTGCGATTTTCTTCATGCCAACCTACCTTCGCAGATCACTACTGATAACTGGCTGGCAGCATTTCGCCTGCAGTGGAGCAACAACAGGCCAAATCACGGTTTTATGCTGATTCATGAAGATCGTATTGTCGGAGTTGTTGGAGCTTTTTATTCTCAGCAGTTATTAAGAGGTAAAACAGTAGATATTTGTAACATACACAGTTGGACGGTACTGCCTGAGTATCGATCCGATAGTATCTATCTATTGATCAAGATCATTCGTCAGCCTGGGTTTCATTTCACCATCTTGACGCCAAGAGCACAAGAGATGGAGATCTACCGCTTTTTAAAGTTCAGGACAATTATCACCAGGATGGTAATTACAGCCAATTTTCCGTGGCCTTTTGCCCGGCTTACTGGCCTGCGTTCTGTAACCGATACCGGTAAGTTGCAACAGGTTCTTAAAGCAGAAGATGGTCGCATCCATTGTGATCATACGGCACTACCATGGTTAAAACATATAGCGGTTGGGGTTGGAGACAAATTCTGTTATGTAATCTATCAGTGCATAAAGTTGAAAAACCTCCCTGTAGCGGCGGTTCTTTATGTTAGTGACCCCGAACTGTTTGACCGCTACCGTCTGGCCTTGGGCCATGCTCTGTTTTTGCGTGGTCTGCTTTTTATGCGGGTGGAGTCCAGGTTTCAAACCGCTCTGCCCAAGCTATCCATTGTACAAAAATACCCAAATCCGACACTGGTTCTGAGTGACCTATTAGTAGATGCTGATGTAAAAAACATCTATTCAGAGAGAACTGCGTTAAATCTTGATGGTGTGGTTTTATGATTCGGGACCATGATCCGGTTTCCCTGCCTTCTGATATGCGGCCGATACTGTTGGTGGTTGTAGATACCGAGGAGACCTTCGCTTGGAGTGAGCCGTTTAGCCGGGAGTCGACTTCGGTAGCTGCCATGAGTTGTATCGGCAGTGGGCAGAAGATCTTTGCAGATTATGGAGTACGTCCAGTATATGTAGTCGACTATCCGGTAGTCAGTCAGGAGCAGGGGTATGCTGAACTGCGTAAGTTTGTCGCAGAGGGGAGTGCCGTAATTGGTGCACACCTGCACCCCTGGGTTTCGCCACCTTTCAGTGAGGCGGTAGGTGTTTATAACAGCTACCCCGGCAACCTTCCCTATGATCAGGAAGAGGCAAAGCTTTTAGCTTTAACAGAGTCCATTAATACAACTTTTGGTAGCAGGCCCCAAGTCTATAAAGCTGGGCGGTATGGGGTTGGAGCCAATACCACAGCTATTTTGGCTAAACTTGGTTATAAGGTTGATCTGAGTTTAGCACCGCCATTTGATTATAGTAGTGACGGTGGCCCGGATTTTAGCTCGGTCTCCAACCAGCCGTTTTGGTTTGGTAACGATGAAGATATGCTTGAGATTCCCTGCACTGGCTCGTTTACCGGTACTTTAAGCAGCCACGGACGATGGCTCTACCCGGTTCTAAACCACTCCCTATTACAACCATTGAGGCTATCAGCTATTGCCTCCAGGCTTGGGCTGTTGGAGCGGATTCGACTAACCCCTGAAGGATACAGCCTATCAGATTTAAAAAGATTGACTAACCATCTGCTTAGGAGTGGAAACCGTATTTTCACAATGAGCTTTCACTCGCCGTCACTTTCGCCTGGGGCGATAGACTATGTATCTAATAGTGCTGACCTACAAATTTTTTTAGCAACTATTAGCGGCTATCTGGAGTTCTTTTTTGGCACGCTAGGAGGGGAGTCGCTGACACCGTTAGAGATTAAACAGCGGCTTGAAAATCTCAAGCGTTAGAGAGATAACGGGAAACACCTTGTGTCAAAGCCAGAGAGATGTGGTCCTGGTAGGTTTCGTCTTTAATTTTCTGTTCATCATTGGGGTTGGATAGAAAGCCCATCTCTACCAGTGCCGACGGAGTAGCCGGTGTCTTGAGTATGAAAAAATCCGCACGTTTTACCCGGTTATATTGTAGGTTGATTTTATGGCTGCTCTCCATTGATTTTATAAGATTTTTGCCAAAAATCCTGGCGTTATAGAGAGTCTCTTTGCGAATGCTGGCTAGTTGGGACCAGTCGCTAGACCGATTAATAGGGCCAACAAAGCCTATGTTGTTTGCCCACCTTACACTGTTCTCTTTTTCCATAAGCATTTTTATCAACGGATCAATTGGCAACTCACTGTTTTCGTTCAGGCAGTAGACCGCCGCACCGTTGATAGATGGGTCATGATAGGCATCGACGTGGAGGCTTATTGATAGGTCGGCCTTATGTTCCTGCATTATGGCTACCCGTTTTTTAAGATTTAAAAAATGGTCGCCATACCTGGTAAGGTAGGCTTGGTAGCCATCAATTTTATTTAGACGCTCCTGCACTTTTTTGGCAACCGCCAATACCACATCTTTCTCTTTGGTTCCGCCAGCACCGATAGTTCCGGGATCGATGCCGCCGTGTCCTGGATCAATAACGATAATTCTATCTGGCTTGTTATTTGCGGTTACGACTTTTTTTGGCTGGCTGGCGACAATTTTTTTTTGCTTTTCCTTTATCTCAAGATCTTCTACCAGTATCTCTTTTTTTGTGGTAGTTGAGAGAAGATGAGCAGTAGTTTTAGCTGTTATGCGAACCTTTAAATATGAGTTGCTATTTTTGCTAAAGATAGCGGTATCCATATGGATTGGCTCACTTAGATCAAACACCACCCGTACATTATCCTCAGTTGGATGTCCAACTCTTACTTTTAGTATAAGGCTGTTTTTGAATTTTTTTAAATTATCAATGCCATAAATACCGGCGTTGACAAAGTCGATAACAAACCGGTTTGGGGAGTCTAGATGAAATGGAGAGTAGCTTATATTTTTATCAACCAAAAATGTAAATTCAGCGATACCTGGCAGTTCTTCGGCTCTTTTAGCAGTAACAGTCGCTTTTGTTTGTGGGGTAGGTTTGGATTTAAGAGTTCCATCAAGGTTGAACAGCGGCAACGGTAAAGCAATGTTTCCCGTGGATAGAGCAAAGAATTTAAGTAGGCTTCGGCGTTTCATTATCAGGACACCTTGTAAGTGCGATCTAACTTACGATAAATTAAATTATGTTATCCTATAAAATTTCTTATCGTCATGTTTGGTGAAATACTTTAGATAGTTTGTTTGTTTGCTTTATTTCTAGTATATTAACAGAAGGTAAATAGCAGTTTCACTTGTTATGTATATTTTTATACTAGTTTGCAGATATGTACATTAAACATGGTTTCTCAGATATATATTAAGAGATTGACGAATGGTAAACCTAGATACAATATCCTTTAGTAAGGCACACTATATTTTACATGCGTTGGAAATGTGCATGATAAGCCATGAGCAGTGGTTTGAGACAATTAATCTGAATTTGATTAAAAAAACACCATTTGCAGAACAGTATACAGATAAAAACGCCCATAAAAAATGTAGAATGGGTGGTTTTTTGCGTACTATTGAAAAAGATCTTATGGGTAGTGATATATATCAGGACATTCTTTTTTTGCACCAGAGAGTTCACCAGACAGCTAGGGAAATTACCCAGGTTAGGGTTTCTGAATATAACAAGATCTATAAGCTTTATGATGAACTTGGCACCCAACGTAAAGCCCTGAAATGGGTGGTAATGATTTTAGAAAACCAGTTGAAAACCAATATTGTACAGGTTGACCCCCTTACCGGTTTGATGAACCGGCAGAAGATGGAATCAACTCTGCAGCGTCTGCATGGCGATGATCAGACACACTCTTTAGTTAGTATTCTTGATATTGACCACTTTAAAAGTGTTAATGATACATTTGGTCATTCGGTAGGTGACCTTGTTCTGATAAATATAGCCAATTTGGTCAAGAACAGTTTGCGTCCATCTGACTCAATTTTTCGCTATGGTGGTGAAGAGTTTGTCATGTCAATTACCGCTCCCGAAGATCCGGCAGTCGGAATTATTGATAATCTGCGAAAGAAAATTGAAAATACTGTTATTACCACCATGGATGGTAAAGAAATTTCTGTTACCGCCTCTTTTGGTGTGGCCTCAATGAATAGTACTATTTCTGTTTCAGATAATATTTCCAATGCTGATAAGGCTCTTTATGTCTCAAAAGAGTCGGGGCGTAATCGGGTGACCAAGTTTGAAAATTTAAGTTGATGCTATCCGTCGGAATAAGTGCCTGTTTGGTTGCTGATCAACTCCGTTATGATGGCAGGGATAAAAAAAACCCATCTCTACTGGCTCTCTCAGGCTGTAGGGTCAATTATGTTCCGTTCTGCCCAGAGGTTGGTTGCGGTATGAGTGTCCCCAGGGAGCCGATGCAGCTAGAGGGCGATCCTCAGGAGCCACGCCTTATAACCGTCACCACCCGCCAAGATAAAACAGATCTGATAAAGATTTGGTCCAAAAAGCAAATTAGCGGTTTAGAGCAGAAAAACCTTTCCGGTTTTATTTTTAAAAACCGCTCCCCATCTTGCGGTCTATCAAAGGTTCCTGTCACCATTTCCAGTTCAGGCCCAGCTAGAAGCAGAGTAGTTGGCGGTATTGGACTGTTTGCAATGGAGGTTAAAAAACATTTTCCCCAGATGCCAATGGTTGAAGAGGATGATCTTTCCAGCTACGCCGCTATTGATAATTTTTTAGAGATGGTTAGGGTGTTTCGAGATCTATCATCAGTAAATGGCAGGGACGACAGTGCTTAAAATATCTGGCGGTAGTTGCCGGGGGCGGATTTTGCGTACTGGAACCGATAAGAGGATTCGCCCAACTACAGGCCGGGTTAAAGAGGCACTTTTTAGCATGTTGGGTTCAAGAGTCTCCCAGGCAGTGGTATTAGATCTATTTGCCGGAAGTGGTAGTCTGGGGCTGGAGGCTTTAAGCCGTGGTGCAGCAGCAGCAATTTTTGTAGATAACCACCGGCAGTCACTGAGCTTGATTAAAGAGAATATTAAACAGTGCGGGTTTATAGATAAATCCGAGGTTGTATCAGGCTCAGCTCTGCAAAGCAGGCTCTATAACACTTTAGAGCAGCAGCTTAAAAAAAATTCTTGGCAACATGAAGGTTTTAATCTGGTTTTTTTAGATCCACCATATGGTCAGGGTATGGCCCAGAGTGCCATAAACAATTTGACAGCATCTACCCTTTTATTGGTAGATGCGGTTGTGGTGACAGAAGAGGCAGAAAATGTTATCGTCACTCTTCCTGAGGATTGGACTTTACTACAAAGCCGGAGTTATAAGGATACCCGTTTGCATATTTGGAGCAGGCAAAACAACCTATAAAAGTAAAAATAAAAATAAAATGGAAAAAAAAAGCATTAAAATAGCTGTGTATCCTGGCACGTTTGACCCTGTAACCCTGGGCCATATTGATGTGATCACCCGTGGGGCGGCACTGTTTGATAAAGTTGTGGTTGCAGTAGCCATTAACATCTCTAAAAGCTCTCTCTTTTCTGCCGGTGAACGAGTTGGCTTTTTACAAGAGGCCACCAAAGATCTTGGTAATGTTGAGGTGTGCCAGATGGATGGCCTGTTGGTGGCTTTTATGGATGAGATTGGGGCTTGTACCATCCTGAGAGGGCTTAGGGCGATCTCCGATTTTGAGTTAGAGTTCCAAATGGCGGCAATGAACCGAAAACTAGATACCAAGGCTGAAACGGTGTTTCTTATGGCTAGTGAATCCACCACCTTTATATCTTCCCGATTGGTGAAGGAGGTTGCAGGGATGGGTGGTAATATTGACCGCTTTGTCCCGGCCTGTGTTATCGCTCCCCTCAACGAACGAATGTCAGTCTAAGTCAGGATTGTACACGGTTGCCACTTTGAAAAACCTCTACATAAAAAATTACGGTTGCCAGATGAACGCCTATGATGCTGGGCGTATGGCCGACCTGTTAAAAAACAGCCATATGCTTAAAATGGTTGAGAGTCCAGAAGAGGCTGATTTAATAATTCTAAACACCTGCCATATACGGGAAAAGGCAGATGAAAAAATATTCTCTGAATTGGGTCGCCTAAAAAAACTAACTGGCCGCCACACCCCAAATAGAAGGACGATTTTTGCAGTTGGTGGCTGTGTTGGTCAGGCCCAGGGTGCGGAACTATTTAAACGTGCCCCATTTGTAGATATGGTCTTCGGGCCGCAAAACTATCACCATCTGCCCAACATGCTTGATCAGGTTTTGGATGGCAAAAGGCAGCTCCACGATATTGAAATTCCCAGAGAGTCCAAATTTGATGTTCTGCCCAGTGCACCAACTTCAGGCTATAGTGCAGCAGTTCCTGTGCAGGAGGGGTGCGACCGTTTCTGTACTTACTGTGTTGTACCTTTTACCAGAGGCAGGGAGTGGAGCCGTCCGGTTGGGGATATTTTGCAAGAGGTGGAAAATCTAACTAATAAAGGGGCGTTGGAGATTGAGTTGCTCGGTCAGAATGTCAATGCCTATAGGGGTTGTGACCAGGCCGGGGTAGAGCATGATCTAGCCCTGCTTATCAGGCAGGTGTCACTGGTTCCAGGTGTAGAGAGAATTCGTTTTATTACTTCTCACCCTGCTGATATGAGTGATGATCTGGTAGATGCTTTTGCCGAGGTTCCAGAACTCAACCCCTACATGCATCTGCCTATTCAGAGTGGCTCTGATAAAATACTTGCTGCGATGGAACGGGGCCATAGCGTGGCAGAGTATCTCTCCTGGATCGACAAATTACGGCAAGCCTCTCCAGGTATTGCCCTGGCCTCAGATTTTATTGTCGGTTTTCCTGGTGAAACTGAAGATGATTTTCAGCAGACCCTCGATCTACTTGCCAAGGTTCGTTACGACCATGCCTATTCGTTCGTCTTCTCGCCCCGTCCAGGCACAGCCGCTGCAGACATGAAAGATATTGTTCCTCAAGATGTTGGTGAGAAACGCCTGTTACGCTTGCAGGAGTTGATAAACAGGATTCAGTTTGAGCAGAACCAAGCAAATGTCGGTAGAGTTGAATCGGTTTTGGTGGAGGGGGTGGCAAAAAAAGGTCAGGGAATGCTAGCAGGAAGAACGGCTGGATTCAGACGTATAAATTTTCCTGCTCCAGCGGAGTTGATTGGATCATTGGTAGATGTGCTTGTAACTGAAGCCAGGCCTAACTCTCTAATGGGAAAGTTAGCCGGGATGATTCATGAATAGGTAAAAATAAGATAGCCTGCAATGGATTTTTTATTTCAGGTTAAACAGTAAAAAGCCGTTACGATAGGAATGGACGAGTTGAAATCCGAAAAAGTTGGCGAAGATTCTCTAGTTTTAGAGTTAGCAGACAACCAATTTGCTGCCACTCTGTTTGGTGAGGGGGATTGTCACTTAAGGCAGATTGAAAAAGGGTTGAAAGTAACTATTCACTCCCGTGGCAATGGGGTTGTTATTACGGCAGATAAAGAGCGGGCTTTGCAGGCTAAACAGCTCTTGGAACAACTATATCAACTACTGGAAAAGGGTGACTCGGTGGATCTACCCCAGGTAGAGGCCGGTATTCAAGGTGTGCAGGATGGCCGTTCACTAAACGAGCTGTTTAGTGAAATGGTGGTGTTGCGTGCACCACGCTGTACCATACATCCACGCAATCCCCATCAGGCAGACTATATCCGAACCTTGCTAAGCTCGGTGCTTACCATCGCCTCCGGCCCAGCCGGAACCGGGAAAACTTATCTGGCGGTAGCTGCTGCTGTTACAGCTCTAATAGGTGGAGCAGTTGAGCGAATAGTCTTGACCCGTCCAGCAGTTGAAGCTGGAGAGCGTCTTGGTTTTCTTCCTGGAGATCTTCATGCCAAAGTAGACCCATATCTCCGCCCACTCTACGATGCTCTCAACGATATGCTTGGAGCTGAAAAAGTTGAAAAAATGTTGTTAAAAGGGAGCTTGGAGATTGTTCCGTTGGCCTACATGCGAGGTCGAACACTGGAGGATGCATACATTATTCTTGACGAGGCCCAAAATGCTACGGTTCAGCAGATGAAAATGTTTTTGACCCGCTTTGGCAACGGATCACAAGTGGTAGTATCAGGAGATATAACGCAAATAGACCTGCCGAGAGGAACTACATCTGGTCTGGTCCAGGCTATAGATTATTTAAAAGATGTTAAAGGGATCTCCTTTATCAAATTCTCTGAAAAAGATGTGGTTCGCCACCCTCTGGTCAGACGAATAGTGCGTGCCTATGAACGGGCAGAAAAACAGAGCGAGATGGCAAAAAAATCATGAATGATAGAGCTAGTCCCAGACCACTTCCCCAGCTTCAGATTTCACAAACCCAGAGATTCCGGTTTCCTCGCTTGGTAGATGGAAGCTTGTTTATTCTTTTAGTCGGATTTCTTGCTCTGATAAACTCACCGGCAATTTTGCGGCTTACCTATCTGCCTGCAGTTGGTGAGATAGCAATCAGGGATGTAAAGGCTGATAGAGGTATTTTAATTGAGGATGTGGAGACAACCCAGGCACGTCGTGAGGCAGCCGCTAGACAGGTGTTGCCTACCTATGACTGGGACCCGGGAATGGTGGACTCCATTACTAGGCAACTGGTAGGAGCTTTTACTTGGCTGGATAAGGCAATAGCTGACAAAACCCTGCCAAGTGGTGATACAGGACGGCTACTCTTCTCAGAACATCTTGACGATGAAATATCTGTAGATACATGGAAAGCAGTTGCTGCTCTGCCCGATATCGACAAAATAGTTCTTGGTATCCAAAGCTGGTTGACGGAGTTGCGCCTGCAACCTGTGGTAAGTGGGAAAGAGGTTTTAAAAGATCTTAAAAACAAAGAGTTCTTTATCCACTCCATAACCGACAACAGCATCAGTAAATTTTCCAATGAGACCAAACTTATAGATTTGGCCAAGTTCAGAAAAATTCTAGGTAAAAAGTTTCCAAAACATTTTAGCAATTTGCCACCAAAGGTTAGCAGTTGGTTGCTATCAGAAGTTCGTTCCCAGACTCGGCCTAACCTGGTCCTTAATTTAGCCCAGACCCAGCTCAACCGTCAGAAGGCTTATTCTGGAGTAGAAGCGGTTTTCTTTCAAGCCCGGCGAGGCCAGATGATTGTTCGGGAGGGGATGGTAGTAACAGATGCCATCCACATGAAGATAAAAGCTTTGAATCAGGATCAGTGGACTGGGGCAATCACTTTGCGTATGGCTGGCATAGTGGCGGTTCTAGCTTTACTACTATGGCTGGGAAGGTGGTTTTTATTTACTACCTCATGGTCTTTTCCCAAAGATCGAAAAACCACGTACATGCTCGGTTTTATTCTCTTGATAACCTCACTGTTAAGCTCTGTCAGCTTAGCCATCGGTCAGGGTATATCAGAAGCGTTCAACCTGCCCACAGAGATGGTCGCCTATTTACCGCAGGTGGCTTTGGCATCAGCACTGGCCTCTTTAACTGTTGGGGCAAGAGCTGGTATTCCTGGCGGATCATTAATGATCGGGGCAATACTATCCTTTTTGGTCTCTCTATCTGCCAATGGTGGAATGCCACTTTTTATCTATTATTTTGTAGGTTCACTTGTTGGCGGTGCTAAACTCCGGGTTTGTCGTCGCCGTTTTGATGTGTTGATCGTCGGTTTATGGATTGGTCTTTCGCAAATGCTGGCTATGCCGGTGGTAGAGCTTCTAGCAGGCCACTCTCCATCTTGGAGTTGGGTGGTAGGTGGTGGTTTTGCTCTGTTGAGCGGGCTGCTTGTAGGTCTTTGGGGGCTGGCTCTTATTCCACTTTTGGAGTCCCTGTTTAATATCACTACCGACTCCAGGCTTTTAGAACTGGCATCTGGTGATCACCCACTTGTTAAAGAGCTCTCTTTACGTAGTCCTGGAACCTATCACCACTCAGTAATGATGGGCAATTTAGTTGAAGCGGCTGCTGAAAGTATAAATGCCAACCCACTGCTTGCCAGAGTCATGGCTCTCTACCATGATATTGGTAAGATGAAGAAGCCGCACTATTTTGTGGAGAATCAGTCTGGTGTCAATCGCCATGATAATCTACTGCCCTCCATGTCTTCTAAAGTTATTATGTCGCATGTGAAAAATGGTGTTGAACTAGCACAGGCCCATAAATTAGGCGGTCCGATTCTTGAGGCGATCATGACTCATCACGGAACCTCAACTCTGCAATATTTTTATAATCGTGCTCTCAACCAGGCTGCCAAAAAAGGTGAAGTGGTGGAGATTGAAGATTACCGTTATCACGGTCCAAAACCGTGTTCTAGAGAGGCAGGTATCTTGATGGTAGCAGACTCAGTTGAGGCAGCAGCCAGAAGTTTCAAGAACCCTTCATCTGCACAGCTTCAGGCTTTGATTAAAAGGATTATCAGCCATAAAATTGCCGAGGGTCAACTTGACGAGTGCCGACTTACCTTAAAAGATATCGGTCAGATGGAGGATGCGTTCTTCCGGGTGTTGACCTTGGGTTTCTATCACCACAGGATTGAGTACCCAGACCAAATAAAAAAACGTAAGGAGCAAGAAGAGCGTGAGCGAAGTGGTTCTGGTAAATCGAGCAAGTCCGCCGTGGCCTGATAATGATAATATAGATAGCTTGGTTAAAGCGGCTGTAGGAGCTACTCTACAGGCAGAGAATCGGTATTTAGGGCAGATAGAGATTGGTGTTATGCTGACTGGTGATATTGAGATCCAAAATTATAATCATCTCTATAGAGGGGTTGACCGGGCCACCAACGTTCTAGCTTTTGCTCTTATGGATGGCGAGGAAGACCCTTTTGCCGGTGCTGGCCCCATCCCTTTTGGTGACTTGATTCTCGCTTATGAGACTATTGTTCGTGAAGCCAAGGAGCAGGGCAAGCCTTTTCTGGACCATGTAACCCATTTGGTTGTGCATGGAACCCTGCACCTGTTAGGTTATGACCATGAACGCTCTTCAGAGGAGGCCCTACATCAGGAGGAGCGGGAGATTGCTGTGTTAGCCACACTTAATCTTCCCAACCCTTATGGTTGATTTTTCAAATTCAGACATTGCTGACCGAGAGATGCAAAAGTTTAACTTTTCAGCCATTATTGGTAAAATCTCCCGGTTTCTTCGCTTTCTGATTGCTAAAGAAAGGCTTCCGGCATATCTGGCGGTTGTTGCTGGAATGGTGGCAGTTCGTGGTCTGCCGCCAATAAATAATGAAATCTCCATGATGTTGGGTTTTTGCACCCTGTTTTTACTCTTGGCGGGTAGCTCTATTCGTCGTGGAGCCTGGTTGGGTTTTCTTTTTGGTTGCGGCCACTTTTCCTTGGGCTTCTCTTGGCTGATAACCAGTATTCACACCTATGGTGGTTTTCCATTTCCGGTAGCACTGTTGGCTCTGTTGCTCTTCTCTGCTGGAATGGCGGTATATCCGGCAATTTTTGGTGCTCTCCTGCCACGTTTGGCACCAAGGCCAGAGATGGTCCCATTGGCAGCTCCGGCTCTCTGGGTAGTTACCGAGTGGCTTAGGGTGCACCTATTTACCGGTTTTGCCTGGAACCTTAGCGGATACGGCTGGAACAACCGGGAGGCTATTCTACAGATAGCCGATATTGGTGGAATCTATCTTCTATCATGGCTGATGTTGTTTCCTGCAGCTATGCTGTCACTACTCTGGGTGCGGCGGAAAAATGTGAAAACAGTGGTGGTTTGTTTGGGCTTGATTGCCATGGTGTTGGGTTTGTCTGCCATATACGGTACTATTAGAATTGATCTAAACAACAGAGCCAAGAACAGCCCTCGATGGGTGGCTCCTCTCAAGGTAGCCTTGGTCCAGGGCAACGTTTCCCAAGATCAAAAGTGGGATCCTGATTTTAGAGGGGAGAGCTTCTTTCGTTATCTTAATCTAAGCCGGTCCATAATGGAGCCGGTAGATCTTGTTGTCTGGCCTGAGACTGCAATAGCTTTTTTTCTTCAAGCCTCTCCAAAGGCCATGGAGCAGATAAGCGAGTTGAGCCAACTTATTGGTGCACCAATTTTAACCGGGGCACCCATGGCAGATAAAGATGGTGATGGTCAATGGGTTTTCTCTAATAGTGCCTTGATTCTTGATGAGAGAAAAAACTTGAACCAGCGCTATAACAAACACCATTTAGTCCCTTTTGGAGAGTACATTCCCTTTCGGGAATATATACCGGACTCCATAAAAAAAATTACTGCAGGAACTTCGGACTTCACATCAGGAACCAGTGCCACACCACTACCGTGGAACAAAGGCAATATTGGTATGTTGATCTGCTATGAGGTGATATTTCCCGAGGAGGTTAGGAAGCTAGCCAAAACCGGTGTGCGTTGGCTTATCAACATAACCAACGATGCCTGGTTTGGTGAGACTGCCAAACCACAACATCTAGCCATGGCCAGGGTTAGAGCTATTGAGAGCCATCTGCCCATGGTAAGGGTAGCCAACACCGGAATATCCGCCGCGTTTGACCAGTTCGGTCACGAACTAGGAAGAATCCCCCCCAATGAGATGGGTGTGATAATCGTAGAGCTGCCAAGGGGCAACAGCAAAAGCCTGTTTAGCAAAGCCGGAGATATCTGGATCTGGTTCTGGCTATATCTAAGCATCGCCGCTCTGCTACCTAGCCTCTGGCGTGGGTTGTTAAAGAGTAGATAAATAGCTGCTCAATAGATTGGGCTATACACGTACTTCCAACTGCCGTTTTCATGTTGAAATACACCCTGTCACTGCTGGATTTTTTCCAAAATTTTATCCAGGACGGTCCACGGTAGATCCAAAATATTGCCGGAGGTATCAACAACCAGGCTCTCCATATCGACAACAACTTCCGGCTCGGCTAAATCACCTTTTATGGTTACGGGAATTTTTACTATCTTATTGTATGTTGCATTGATTGCCATATCGACACTATTTTCCGGCAGGTCTATATTGCCCTTGCCGGAGGCGGTCAGGGTTGGCCCTTTTATCCGTAGATAGTTGGTGTGAAAAACCCCGTCCTTAACTTGGAAATGGCCAAATATTTTTTTAAAGGGGATAACCAGATCTTTTTTATCTGAGCCATCTGCAAATTTAGTGATCTCTCCCTTGGCAATAGTTATTCCACTCCGGCCTTGTAAGGATTTTTTAAGTTCAACTACATCATAACCTGTGCCGGTTAAGTTGGTAAAAATTTGTAGTTTTCCCTTGAGAAACTTTTTTTCGGCAAGACTGGCAACCAGCGGTCCAACCTCACCGTTGTTCAGGCGAAATTTAATGGTAAACTCCTGACTGGTTTTGGTTTTTTTTGCTGTTATATTGCTGCTCATCTTGCCTTTAGCAAAGTTGCCTTCAAGGGTCATGGTTGCAGATTTACCGTTTGCTGCATGGGTCTGTAGATTAAGTTTGCTAAAACTCAAACCATTAACCAGTAACTCATCAACGGTCACATCGCCACTCCATTGCAGCTCATCCAGAAGATCAAGAGTGAGTGAGAGTGGCTTTTCTTCGGATTTTGCAATTTTACTGTTTTGCGATTCATCACTATTTAAGATGGTGAATTTATCAACATCGAGACGGTCGCCCCAAATTGAAAAAGTTATTTTTTTAATATTTTTTTGCTCTAGCCCCCCATGGCCATGCAGTGTTAACTCGCCAATCTTTAGCTTTAACCCGGCAATTTTAGATGTTGTGGCACTGTTGGCAAAATTAAATCTAATGGAGGTGTTTTTCAGCAGGTTGGGGTCGGTGGTCGCTGGTGGTTGTTGCCCGGCAAGGCGAAGTAGTGCATCAATATTTAATCTTTGCCCATCCAGGTCGCCAGTAGTCTGCCAGTCGTCAGACCCCAAACCAAGGGTTTCTACATTAAAATGAAGACTATTTTTGGCTGCAGTAAGCACAGCCTGATTAACTGATAGATGACCATGTTTGCGGTCATAGTCGATAAATGCCTTGAAACCAAATTTATGCAGCTTGGCTTTTACCCCCTGATTTTTGATAGTGGTCTGGATGCTAATCTGGAGATTGTGGAGTAGTTCATCCAGGCTCTCTCCTTTAGAGTCAATTGCAAACCGGCTCTGTAGTTCACCATGTAAAGGTGGTGGTATACTGGAGATGGAAGCACTGTTCAGGCCGTTTAATTCACCACCAACGGTTAAAGTTTTGCTGCCAGAAAAATCTTTTATAAACACTGCGTCGCCCCTAAACTTCTCTCCTGCCGGGCCGGTAATATTCATAGTTGTTGTTGTCAGGTTCTCAGTCAGCCGGATTTTAGCCTGAATATCTTTGAGTGCCATAGCGTAAGGATGATTTTTATCAACTTTGGCTTGTATTGTGGCGTATAGCTCTGGCTTATCAAAAAGTTTCTGACCGGAAAATAGTCCATAAAGGGAGATGTCAGCAGCTTTTACCAAGAATTTTTTTGCCAATATGTGGCCTGCTTTCTGGTTAAAATCCACAGTGGTAAAAAGCTGAAAATCTCCCAGGGATTTAGGGATTACGCCGCCGGTAACATCGGCTTTTACCGTGGTGGCTGAAAGAGAGGTGTTGCCACTGTTAAAATCTACGGATAGCCCGCCTTTTAGTGCAAGTTTGGCACTTAGAGGCATAGCTGTATCGATAACAGTTCCTGCCAGGGTAAAAGGGAAAACCTCTCTATTGCTGATAGCTCCGGTATCAAGAGCTATTTGGTAAATATTCAGGTTAAAATCTGTTTTAGGTTGTTTGATGCTGATTGAGCCGTTGTTAACTGTTAAACCAGCAATAGACAGCTCTTCTAGCAGAGCTGTTTCTGAGTTTTCAACAGTTTTTTTTGTATTTTCAACTCTACCCCATGGCGGAGTTCCATCTTTATGCCAGTTTAGGGTTATACGGGGGGTTTCCAGTATAATATGGTCTAGTTTTATCTCGCCAAACAGCAGGGGCCAGAGTCGTATTCTGGCAGTAAGGCTTGAGAGGCTTAGCAGGGGCGAGCCGATTTGGTTCTCTTCATGGTCAACCTTGATCGGCCCGGTATGGAAACCAAACCAGGGAAAGATGGTTCTTGTGAAAGGGCCGGAGACAGCAACAGTAAAACCTGTTTGGGCCTGAATAATTTTTTTAGCCTGGTCTGTTATGTGCGCCGGTTTAAGTATGTAAGCGGCAACAATCATAACTACTATCCAACAGGTCATGATTGTCAGTGCTATTTTTAAAGATTTACGTAGAGTTATATGCACTAAATCAACTCAATATCCGGTTCTGGTTTTGTGAAGCATTATTTTTGTAGCTGGTGCTTGACGCATTGGTTGAATATCGACTGCACCTTGCAGAGCTACTTTTTTATGATCTTTTGTCCCCCACCAATTTTGCCCAATTTGCAGAGTTTTCCCTTTGTTGTGGTTACGGAACTCCCAAGGAGTGTTGTTGAAAATATCACTGTCACGCATGGTTATCTTGGTTTTGTCCACCTGAATGCCGCCGCCAGTATTGCCGGAAAAAAAACTTTCTGTTATCTCAATCTCGGCATCTTTAGCCGATAGTCCAGTGAGTTCGGAACCGTGAATATGGCTTTTGGAGATTGTTAATTTACTGCCTGATTCTACCACAAGCCCCCAGATGTTTTCCTGAAACGCACAGTTATTTATCACCATGCTGCTCTCTCTGGCTTTTATGCCGTAGCGGGCATCACGGATTAGAACATGTTTTAAACGGGTGGTGCCGGAACCCTTGTCCAATAATAGGCCCTTCCAGCGATTACCTGACTCACCAGACAAGAGAATAGGCTGCTTCTCGCTACCTAAAGCTTCTATGGTTCCCTGGACAATAATGCCGGAGTTTTCAAATAAAATTATAACTCCAGGATTGATAAACAGGGTTGCTCCAGGTTTAATCAGCAGTAGATCTTTAACAAGATATGGGCTTTTTGGGGCGGTAAAAACCAGGTCCGACTTGACTATGATAGGTGGGATTGTCGGCAGACCGAGAAAAATTCCATCGGTAACCCCCATCCAATGGGCTGTAACCCCTTCATTAGATATCAGTCGCCCATTGAGATGACCATCAACAACCCGGTCACCTGGTTGAACAACATACTCTCCAATGTAAACCCCAGGAGTCTTCTCCCTGAGTGGTAGGTCTTGAATATCCTCTGAGATATCCCAATATGCAGCCAGACCCGGATCTCCAACCAAAACTGTACGAAGCGTCTCGCCAGGCTGGATGATTCTATCGTCGCCATTGTGGATCATATGTTTAATCTTGGGTGGTGGTTCAGAGACCTCTAAAGGGTTGGGAATGGTTGCTACCATACTCATGGAGAGTTTAGCAGCATTCTGGATGCTTGATGCACGTTTATGGCTGACGTAGGTTTTAACCACGGTCATAAACATTGCGGTCATATCACTAAACAGACTGGCATCCCGCTCAATAGATTTTTCCTCCCGGCTCCACAACAGCTTTTCCCTGCTACATTGATAAAATTCAGCCTTTAGGCTCACTTCACGTTGGGCATAAACCAAGGCAAAGAGCTTCCCAAAGGTATTGACCTCGCCAAGTATGAGTGCATCAACATCTAAACTTCGGCAGACTCTATTTAATGGATAGTTTCCCCCGTCAACAATATGTTGGTACAATCCATCTTTTCTTAGGGTTTTATCAATTGAAAACAGCTCTTTGTCCCGATAGTTCAAAGAGCTGAAAAAATTAAAAAACAGCCGTCTGACAATATCTGCAGCAGCAGGGTCGTCCGTATGGTTGACAAAGGGCAGGATGGCTACACGGACTGGAAACTCAAAATCAGCTCCTACATCCATAGTTGGTGAGTGCTGTTTACCAAAGCTGGTCGGAAGACAGCCGCCTAAAAGAGCGAAAGCCACAACTAAACTTACAACAAAGCCATATGTTCTAGCTCTAATCAACAGTCTGATTCCCCTATCCTAACAAGCAGGTTACTCTACCATCGTATATTCTTGGTGAGAGTCTATTCCGTAAAGGAGAATGAAGCAACAGCGTTATGGGTTACACGCTTTGTTCTTTAGAAAAGGTGGGCAAGTCTGGTTTATGTATTTATCAGGTTCTAGTGCCATGGAGAATCTTGGCTGGTAGACCCTTCATAGAGATAGTCGGTTATCCAAGCAGATTTAACATCAGATGCTTTTAGAATTTTCTCTACTTTTTTACGTTTTTTATCGTTGGCATTGGACGCAATAACCAAGGGTTTCTTGTTTTCATATTTGCTGGATGGTGAGCTTTTAATGCTGCTCGGTCTTATCTCGGCCAAACGTTTGCTCCATACTGAATAACGCCGGGTTGCAGTAAGTTTTTTCTTCATGTCGGTGTTGTTTGGTTCAAGAGTCAGGTAACGTTTATAATAAACGAAAGCCTTTTTATAGTTTTTCTGCTTGGCATAAAGGTCGCCAACTCTTTGATAGAAGGCTTTCATCGACTCTATCCGGGCCAGGGCGATGGTGTTGCCAGGGTCAACATCTAAAACTTTTTTGTATAAAATATAGGCATTGGAATTTTTTGGCAGCAGATAACGTTTTGCCCTGAAATGACGGTCGGCTATCTGCAGCATGTCGGTTATCTGGTTTGAGTCGCCACTCAATGTTGAGCTGTCTTTGCTGCTGGAGACAATTGAACTGATAGCTTGTTGGGCATTGTTGTAGAGAGTTGATTCAGGACGGACAGCAATCAGTGCACTCAATGCATCCTGTAAGTTTTGTTTGGCTTTGTAACGTTCACCAAGCCTTAAATAGATACTGTCAAGCAGTGCATAGGCCGCCTCGTTGTCATCACCAACATCGCTACGGTGCAGATAGTCGCTAAGCAGGGTTACCGCTTCGGTAAGGTCGCCAGCTTTTTTAAGTTTCCGGCCTTGATTTAAAGTAGCCTCAGCTAATAGTTGCTCAGCCTGTATGCGGTTTTGGTCGTTTAAGTCTCCAGCAAGAACATCATTAAGAATCCTTGTTGATTTTGTATAGTTACCACTCTCAACCATAAAGGCAACATCGTTGAGGCTGCTTTTAACCTGCCAAGGAACAAAAATTTGTTGGTAGGCAAAAATTAGTGCGAGAGCAACAAAAATAGTCGCCATGCTTTTTGTCCCAAAGAGAGAGCTACGGATACTGTTTTTAGGAGGCTCAACTCTGTTATCAGACATTTTGTGCAATAGATTCATGGTCTCTTGCGCAGAGCCGTGTGGACCGGCTTCATAGATCTGGGTATCAACCTCATCACTGTCGGCCAACCAACAGTCTTGGCTGCGGCTTGATTGAAAACTCAGTATTGATTCAGCAAAAGAAATTTCATCGCCATTATAGATCTGGGTTGCGTGAATTATTCTGCTATTGACATGTACAGGAGTAACGGTAGATAAGTTTTTAAGAAATACCCCGTCCTTGTTTATAATAAACTCAATCTGTTTTCTAGATACGGATGGTGTAGATATGTGTATATCTACACTTTTTGATCTACCCAAAAACATCCGCCGGGTGTGAAGTGGGAAACATTGACCTGATTTAGGTCCATGTAGAACATCTAAACTTGGATGATCGTCGAGGTGCAAGGAGTCATCAGAATCGTTGGTCTTCTGAGCTATAAGGGTTACGTTACTATCAGTTTTTTTACCAACTGTCAGGGATAGGCAGCTCTTCAGGTCGCTAGTTATATTGTCTGCTTCTGATGCTGGTTCTGATAAGTTGGTCATAATGGTGACTCTGTTTTAACCTCCATATAAATTGTATGTTTACTTCTCTTAAACATATACAAAGCAATGTTCGTTCCATGCTTGTTAAATTATTGAATAAACAAATGGTTAGACAAAACAAACGCTTTGGATTTAACCCGTTTTTGTCGTTTTTGTATAATAATTATACAGTTTTGGCTGGAAATTGGAGAATAAAATATTATTGCCTGTCAGAAATCTTTGATAAATCATGCAGGTATTAAAATTATTGTAAGTAAAAATATTTTACAAGTTTAGCGGTGGTAGGGGATTCGTTCCAAGATGGTCATTGCCCGGTAAATCTGCTCTAATAACATAACCCTGACCAACATGTGAGGGAAGGTCATGGGGCCAAATGAGAGTCGCCACGGCTGGTTTAAAAGTGAAGAGTGAAGACCGTCAGGGCCGCCAATTAAGAAGCAGATCTCTCCAACTCCACTATCCCGGTGGTGACTGATTTTAGCGGCCAACTCTCTAGACGGGAGGGCCGGGGCAGTGATCTCCAAGGGGACCAGTAGTGCACCGGGGGGAATTTTATCCCTAATACGCCCAGCCTCTTTGCTGAGAAGTTGCTCGATATTGCCTCTACTTGCTGCCGTCCGCCGCTCCTCAACCACCTCTATCAATGTGGTTGGAGCTATACGTTGCAACCGTTTTTGATAATCGGCAACCATGGAATAAACTGGTTTTGGTCCGCTCCGCCCTACAGCTATAATCCGAAACTTCAACTGTTGTCGTCTATGTTGGCATCAAGGTCTAACATCTCTTTCTCACGACGTTTGTTAAGTAGTTTGGTATCATTACTCCAGAGCTTATCCAGGCTATATAACTCGCGGGCATCGGCATGAAAAACATGGACGATAACATCACCTAAATCAACCAGAATCCATCGGGAGTCACGATTTCCTTCACTTCCCAAAACTTGAACTTTGTTCTTGCAGGCAAAGAAATCAACCTCTTGGGCCAGTGCCGAAACATGGGTGGATGAGGTTCCGGTGACAACCAGAAAAAAATCGGTAAACGTGGAGTGCTCACGGAGATCCATCAGCTCAATATCCACCCCTTTTTTCTCATCTAGAACCTCTTGGAGTGCTTTGGCTAGCTGTTCACTTTCCATCAATATACTCGCTAAAAATTAAGTTGAACCTAGATGAGTCAGTCAGAAGTAAGCATCTCAACTGCTGTTTCTAGGTTAAATAAAGTCTGTTCTGTTCTATGTAGTCTACAACTCCGTCTGGGGTGTACCCTCTGCTGCTAGCTCTGCTTTTTATCAATTCCCTTATCTGGGTAGCAGAAATATCAACAGGAGTAACCGGTAAATGGAGAAATTGATAAAATCCGTTCTTGGCTACATCTAGCTGTTCTGGGAGTTCTACTTGTTTGTCTTTTAAAAAATTTCCTACATTACTATCTACTTCCAATGAGCTAAGACCAACTTCAACTCCTGGCCGGACCATAACCACCAGATGGGCGTGGTCAAGAATTTTTTGCCAATCTTTCCAAAGGTGAAGCTCAGTCAAAATATCGCTACCGACCATAAAGATCAGCTCATGTTCCGGACAGGTTTTTGCAAGTTCTGCCAGGGTCTCTACCGAGTAGGAGATGCTGGACCGTTTTATCTCTATGTCGCAGAGGTTAAACCGTGGCTCATGGTCTGTTGCCAGTTTGGTCATGGCTAAACGGTCTTTTGCTGCTGCTATCTCCCTACTTTTTTTTAGTGGGTGCTCTCCTGAAGGAATAAATAGTACCCGTTCAAGAGCTAGTAGATCTATAGCCTCTTTGGCTATATGCAGATGGCCAAAGTGGGGGGGGTTGAAAGTTCCGCCTAGAATGCCTGTTCTCACATCTAGCCTCGTACCTGCCCCTCGCCCAACACTATATATTTAAGTGATGTAAGCCCTTCCAGGCCCACTGGCCCTCTAACATGTAGTTTATCGGTGGATATGCCCATCTCAGCACCCAAACCGTACTCAAAACCATCGCTAAAACGACTTGAAGCGTTGACCATAACTGATGAAGAGTCCACCTCCCGTAAAAAGCGCATAGCTCGGTTGTAGTTCTCAGTGACAATTACCTCGGTGTGTCTTGAAGAGTGTTTCTCGATGTGGTTCATGGCTGCATCCAGGCTAGTAACTACCTTTACCGCTATAATGGCCTCTAGATACTCTGTATCCCAATCCTCTTGGCTGGCAGGGATTACTGTTACCCCTGATAGGGCTTGAGTCTGCTCGCAACCACGGATTTCACAACCTGCAGCCTGTAAACGCTGGGCAATTATTGGTAGAAAATCTTTAGCTACAGCTTCATGTACCAACAGTGTCTCCGTGGCATTGCAGACCCCGGTGCGGTGCATTTTACCGTTAAAAGCCAGGTTTTCTGCCATCTGCAAATCAGCATAGCGGTCAATATAGGTGTGGCAGATGCCGTCCAGATGTTTAATTACCGGAATTGTTGAGTCTTCCATCACCCGTTTGATCAACCCTTTGCCGCCACGAGGAATAATAACATCCACATGAGAGTCGCACTTGAGTAGTGCACCAACGGCTGCACGGTCGGTGGTATCTATAAATTGGATTGCCGCTTTTGGTAGCTCGGCTTTTGCCAAGCCTTCGCCAAGAATAGCTGCAATTGCCCGGTTGGAATATCTGGCCTCAGAGCCGCCACGAAGAATAACTGCATTTCCAGATTTAATGCATAAAGCCGCTGCATCAGCAGTTACGTTTGGTCGAGACTCATAAATAATGCCAATTACCCCCAAAGGTGTCCGCATTCTACCTATTTGCAGACCGTTTGGCCGGGGTTTCATGTCGGTGATCTCTCCAACCGGATCTGGTAGGGCCATTACCTGCCGCAACCCTTCTGCCATACCTTCAATCACCTTGTCGCTAAGGCGTAGCCGGTCGATCATGGCTCCAGAGAGGCCATTTTTTTCTGCTGCCGCTAGATCTATGGCATTCTCTTTCTGTAGCTCTTTCTTCCGGTCAATAAGCAGCCCAGCCATAATCTCCAAGGCCTGGTTTTTTTTGCCGCCAGATATCCCTGCGAGAATTCGTGCAGCCTTTCTGGACTCTTTTGCCAGCCCCTCCACCATCGTTGCAATATCGCTCACGGTTTTTCCTCATTATGAACAAATATGACCATCTCATTTCTATGAATGATAGCAGTCTCACCCATAAAACCAAGTATACTTTCAAAATCATCACTATGGCAGCCGGCAATAGAGGTTAAATCTACGCTATTATAGTGAACAATGCCTTTGGCTACCTGTATCCCGTCAGGATCTAAACAGTTTACCACATCGCCACGGTCAAAGCTGCCATCAACAGAAACGATACCCTTGGCAAGCAGGCTTTTGCCTTTGTGTAGGGCAGTAACTGCACCTCTATCCAAAACCAGCTCTCCGCTAACCACACTTGAATTGGCTATCCAGCTTTTATAACTGTTTAAGGGGTTTTTTTCAGCAAGAAACAGGGTTCCTACCGCTTTTTCTCCAAACACCTCGCCAATGGGGTCTTTGCGAAATCCAGATGTTAGAACCATGGCACAACCGCTGCGTGCAGCCATTTTAGCAGCTTTTAGCTTGGTCCTCATACCACCGCTTCCAAACAAAGATCCTGTACCGCCGGCGAGTTTTTCAATTTCTGGAGTCACCTCCTCCACCAGAGGTATCAGCTTAGCATCAGGGTTGTGCCGGGGGTCTTCTCTATAAAGACCGTCTACGTCTGATAGTAAAATCAACAAATCAGCCCCGATTAGATCGGCAATATTGGCTGATAGTGTGTCGTTATCGCCAAATTTAAGCTGCTCTACCACTACAGTGTCATTTTCGTTGACCACCGGAACCAGGCCGAGATTTAACAAGGTCTCCAGGGTGTCGCGGGCATTTAAGTGCCGTCTTCGGTGTGAAACATCATCCCGAGAGAGCAGTACCTGACCGATATGGATGTTATGTTTAGCAAACGCCTCTTGGTAACAGTTGAGTAAAATGCCCTGACCAGCCGCAGCAGCAGCCTGTTTTTCCCGTAAGTTTTCAGGAGGGCGATTGAGGCCAAGCAGGGGCAGGCCGGCGGCGACAGAGCCTGAGGTGACAATCACCACCTTGCGACCACCTTTTATCAGGGTGGCTATATCAGAAACTCGCTTCTCTATCCATTTGCGACGCAGAACCTTCTGGCCGCCGGTTAGGAGATTGGAGCCAATTTTAATAACAATCCGTCGGGACAAACGGATCTTTTCCCACTCCTGGCTCAAGGTCCAGGCGGCCTGTTGCGAGACTGTTTTGTAACTGTCAAGGGACCCAGACACACTCAGTCCCTCCATCATAATCCTCGTCGTCACCATATTGGGGGTCTGCAGGCTCTATCTCTTGGGTTTTTTTCCCAGCTTTAGTTGGTGCATCATCCAGACTCTCAGGAGGTTCTGCAGATTGCAAAGACCTCTCTTCTCTAACCCGGTCCCCTAACTGATTGATAAAATCTTTGACCCCCTCAGAGGTGGCTGATGAGAGAATAGTTACAGGAGTTGTGCTATCATCATCCAACATTTTTTTGAAATCTTGGAGTATCTTATCTCTTAGCTTTTGATCTGCCACATCGCACTTACTGATGATGATCCAGCGTGGCTTAGCTGCCAAAGCTGGTGAGTAGGCTTTTAGTTCAGCCTCAATCATCCGGTAATTTTCAATCGGGTCGGACTCGTCGCTGGGGCTAATCTCAACCAGATGGGCCAATAATGCACACCGTTCCACATGTTTTAAAAACATATGGCCCAAGCCGTGCCCCTCTGATGCCCCTTCAACCAGGCCGGGAATATCTGCAACAACATAACTAAAATATCCCGACTGAACTACGCCAAGGTTGGGAACCAGTGTGGTAAACGGATAGTCGGCAATTTTTGGCTTTGCAGCAGAAATTGTTGAGATAAGAGTTGATTTTCCAGCATTTGGCAGGCCAACCAGACCAACATCAGCTAAAATTTTCAGCTCTAGGCGGAGCCAGACCTCTTCTCCTTCAAATCCGGGATCAGCTCTGCGGGGTGCTCTGTTGGTTGAGGTTTTAAATCGACTATTGCCGTGGCCGCCATCACCACCTTTGGCAACAACAAAACGTTGCCCGGATTTGGTAAAGTCAAAGAGAACCCCGCCGTCAGCATCATCACGGACCAAGGTTCCCACTGGTACTTTCATCTCCAGGGGGTCAGCAGAGCGACCAGTACGGTCTTTGCCCATACCGTGCATCCCACGTTTAGCTTTAAGGTGTTGGGTATAGCGGAAGTCGATCAGGGTATTAAGATGGCTGTCAGCAACCAGGACCACATCACCACCCCGGCCGCCATCACCACCATCAGGGCCGCCCAAGGGGATATATTTTTCCCGGCGAAATGATACGGCACCGTTACCGCCATCTCCAGACCGAACATAAATTTTTACTTCATCAAGGAAACGCATTCGAACTCTACACCGGATATTTCATGAATAACGAAAAGAGAGGGGGGAATAAATAAACAGCCAACACCCTTACATACTTAAATTTTGAGAGATGCCAAACATCTGCCAAGTTTAAGGCTTGATTCGCAAAGGAGCTATGAAATATCCGTTTTCTGCTATGTAACGGACCAAGATAGAAGGGAAAAACTATTTTTGGCCCGTTACAAACAGAATAAAAGAGCGTTGAGTTAGGCTTGGACCACGTTAACATACTGCTTGTTGTTGCGTTTATTGAAGATAACCTTACCTTCAGCA
This sequence comes from Magnetococcales bacterium, assembly GCA_015232365.1. Taxonomy (GTDB): domain Bacteria; phylum Pseudomonadota; class Magnetococcia; order Magnetococcales; family JADFYX01. Next base: position 37,344 of record JADFZU010000027.1, read on the forward strand.
ACAGCAAAAATTGTATGGTCGTTACCCATGCTTACTCCGTCACCGGGAAATACCTTGGTTCCCCGTTGCCGCATGATGATATTGCCAGGAACAACGCTCTCGCCACCAAATTTTTTTACTCCAAGT
>JADFZU010000028.1:0-24445 GCA_015232365.1 Magnetococcales bacterium
TGCTCCATCAGGCTTTAACCCACTGCTCAACTCCAGCAGATCAAGAGACTCACCTTGGCAGATTGACAGTCTGGCATAATGAGCGGTTGGAGTTTTTAGGTGATGCGGTATTGGAGTTGGTCACTTCGGCAATGCTTTATAAAAAATATCCAGACGCAGATGAAGGTGCCCTATCCCACTGGCGGTCATCACTGGTAAATACTCGCTCTTTGAGTGAGCTAGGCCAGGAGCTTGACCTTGGTCCCTGTTTGATTATGGGCAAGGGCGAGGGGTTAAGTGGTGGCCGGAAGAAGGTCTCTATAGTTGGCGATAGTTTTGAGGCAATTCTTGGAGCACTTTTTTTGGATGGCGGTTTAGATGTGGTGGAAAAACTGCTCAACCGTCTGATTGGTGACAAAGTTGAGAAGCTTAGGGAAATTGAAAAATATAAAGATTATAAATCGTTGCTCCAGGAGATGTTGCAGAGTGATGGTCGTTCTCTGCCTTCATATGAGGTGACATCAGTAGTTGGGCCTCCCCACAAAAGGGTTTTTGAGGTTACTTGTGTGTTGGATGGTAATACTGTGGCAGGCACTGGCTCTGGCCATTCAAAAAGGTTTGCAGAGCAGTTGGCGGCAAGAGAGGTGTTTGAACAGTTGGCAAAAACAGCCGCTGATCATGATTGTTGATGAGTTAATGGGAGTGTAATAGTAAGTGACGGCAAAAAATAGAGGCTCACAAAATAGCTCAGAGGTTTTTAAATCTGGATATATTGCTATTGCTGGTCGGCCAAACAGTGGGAAGTCAACTTTTTTAAACCGGGTTTTGGGTAAAAAAGTGGCAATTGTCACCCATAAGGCCCAGACAACCCGCTCGAAAATTTTAGGGGTTAATCACACTCCAAACTGTCAAATGGTCTTTCTCGATACCCCTGGCATTCATGATCCTGGCAACTCATATCTAAATACTGCTATGGTCAAAACCGCCTTTGATGCCTGTATGGATGTTGACCTGATTCTCTATTTTATTGATATTCAGGGCGGGGTAAAGGAGGAGGATTGGGATATTCTTGCCAAGCTTCCCTATAAAACGACGCCAATTTTTTTGATTATCAACAAAGTTGATAAAATCTCCAAACCTAAGCTAATGCCAGTTTTGCAGGAGTTGGGACGGGGTAGGGGTGGCGTTGGTTTTAAAGAGCTGATTCCAATATCAGCTTTAACTGGTGAAAATGTTGATAGGGTTGTTGATATGATCCCTGGCTATCTTGCCGAGGGGCCAAAATATTTTCCCGATGACCAAATCACCGACCAGCCGGAAACCTTTATTGCTGCTGAACTGATAAGAGAAAAACTGTTCACATTTTTACAACAGGAGCTCCCTTACTCTTTAGCTGTAAGAGTTGACTCATTTGTCTTGCGTGAGGCAAAAGCCAAGCTGGATAAACAGAACTCTAAAACGGTAGATATCTGGGATATGTCTGCTACCATTATTGTTGATAGAGAGTCCCAGAAGGGGATAGTCATAGGCAAAGGTGGTACAGTTTTGAAACGGGTTGGTACTGCGGTTCGCAAAGAGTTGGAAGAGCTGCTCGGTATAAAATTATATCTAAAACTATGGGTTAATGTAAAAAAAGATTGGAGTACAAACTCCACTCTGCTGCGCTCTTTTGGTTATCCTGATGGCTTGCTGACTGATGATGAAGAGTAGTCTCTAGTGGGCCGGTTATAACAGGTGCGTATTCAAGATGAAGCTCTGGTTCTCAGGCGAACCCCCTTTCGAGAAAGCTCTCTTGTCATACATCTGTTAACCCGTAATAATGGGCTTATAGGTGTAGTTGCAAAAGGGGTTCGTAGTAGTAGTCGCCGGGGGAACAGTCGCCGGGGTGCTTTGGCTGGATTTCATACAGTAAATATCGAGACCATTTCCCGGTCCCCTGAAGCTATGGGAACTTTGGCCAATGTCGAGATAGCCACTGCCAGACGAAAAATTCCATTCTCAGCAAAAACCCTGGCTGGGGCACAGGTGCTGTTGGAGGTGGCCTACCGCTTTTCAGTGGCTGGGGACTCCAGGTCTGATGTAATGGCGAAACTTGAATCATCTCTCGACCTCCTTGATGCTGGAGCGGAACCTCTGGAGTTGCTGGCACTCTCACTTGGAGTATTAATTCATCATGTTGGTTATGGCTGGCGAGGCGATGAGTGTGCTGGCTGTAGGAGAGATGATCAACTGCTTTTTTTTTCGGTACGCAGAGGTCAGGTGGTCTGTCAGTCATGCGGTCAGCCTTACCTGAAACGGCTGGTTCCCATCACTGGAAATATCCTAAAATATATACAAAAGCTGGCGTGGCCTCCACCTTTTGGGCTACTATCAACGGCTGAGCAAGCACTTCTCTACCGGATCGCCATCTCCTCTTTGGTTAGGGCATGCGGAAAAAAATTAATGACCGACCAGCCATTTCGAAGTTTGGTTGGAAGTGATCTCTTCACACAAGCGGGTTATACCCCTACAGATATGAGGGCTTCTTGATATGATTGATAAAAAATTGTTGGAGATTTTAGTCTGCCCACAGTGCAAGGGAAGCTTGGAGTATGATCAAAAATCCTCCGAGTTGATCTGCCAGGCTGACCATTTAGCTTTTGCAATTCGTGATGATATTCCTGTCATGTTGGTTGATGATGCTAGGCAGATACCTGCAGAGTAGAGTGCAAACCTGAAAAGGTTGAAATATCAATTTTAACTTGAGTGGGAGTGTTTTTGGCGTGGAAGTGGTTCTGGTTGGAAAGTTGTTCCTTATTCTTTTCCTGGTTGCAGGAAATGCTTTTTTTGTCGGCTCTGAAATAGCAATTACATCGGCTCGTCGTAACCGGATTAAACAGTTGGCCGACATGGGCGATAGAAGGGCAAAAACAGTCCAGATGCTCCAAAATCAGCCTGAGCGGTTCTACTCAGTAACCCAAATTGGTATCACCATGGTCTCCCTGGCTTTGGGTGCTGTTGGTATGGTGACAATTACTGAAATTATCGACCCTAGTTTTACAAAGATGTTTGCTATGTTTGGCGGCTCGGAAAATTTGGCCCACACAACAGCCTATGCTATTTCGTTTGTCATCATCGTTTTTCTGCATGTTGTGGCTGGTGAGTTGGCTCCAAAGGTTCTGGCCTTCCATAAAGCAGAACCGATGAGTATGGCGGTAGGCGGCATGGTCAATTTTATGTATATTTCTATGCGGCCGGTAATCTGGATTATGAACCACTCATCAAATGGTCTGTTATGGCTTTTTGGTCAAGGCGGTCTGAGCGAACACTCTGAGAACCACTTCTCTATGAGTGAAGATGAAATCAGGATGATTCTTACAGCAAGTGAGAGCGAAAGCCACCTTGATGCTTCTGAGACAAAAATGATTCGTGGCGTATTTGATCTTGATGAGCATACCGTTCGTGACGCTATGATACCCCGTACTGACATTCTTGCCATCTCAAGTGACTCTAACCTTGCAGATGTATTGAAATTTTTCAAAAAGACCCGTCATGCCCGTTTTCCAGTTTTCGATGGGGATTTAGACCATATTGTCGGTATTGTGGCAATGAAAGAGGTTCTTAGTCTGGTTGCTGAGTCTAATGATGCAAAATCTACTACCTCCCACAAAGTTAGTGAGTTAATGCATCCGCCATATATTGTTCCCAACAGTAAATCCCTTGGCCAACTGCTTCGAGAGTTTAAAGCAACTCGTCAGCAGATGGCGGTTGTGGTTGATGAATATGGCGGTACTGAAGGGGTTATCACCCTTGAAGATATTCTGGAAGAGATTGTTGGTGAGTATGAAGATGAGTTTACTTCTCAAGGCCGGCGCGTCAAAAAAATTGAGGGAAGCCAATATGAGGTTGATGCCTCAGTAAGGATTTCCGATGTTGAAATTATAGTCAACTTTCCGTTCCCGTTAGAGGATGACTACATTACCTTGGGTGGTCTGGTCTATAAAAAATTGGGCCGGATTCCTGAAGTAGGCGACATCGTCCAGCTTGATGCTGGCCGCCTGAAAGTTTTGGAGATGGATAACCACCGGATTACCAAGTTGCTGTTTCAAGATTTGAAAAAAAATAAAGATGGTAAATGGGTTCTAGCTGAACCAATTCCTGAAGATAAGGACAAGGACAAAAACAAGGACAAGGATAAGGATAAAGGCAAGAAGAAAAAAGATTCTTAGAAAAAAAGTTGGGGTATTTTCTACTGGGTAGGGGTAGGTTTTGGTAGATTGTTTATCTTGTCGAGAAGTTTTTCAGTGGGCATTTTAATAGGCAGAAGCTTCTTGCCGATTTTGGTAAACATGCCAATAGCGAAGGTTCTACCACTAAAAACAATGTGGTGGGATGGTATTTTAGCTACATCCATCCAGATACACTCATCAGGGCTTAGAGGGTTGTGAGCAACTAAAAATTGGGTCTCTGAAGAGAGGCCCAGAGCCTTTTTAAACCTTTTAACATCACCACGACCGTAGCCTGCTGGATAGTTTGAACGCTGCAGTCTATTCCAGAGCAGTTCCCGAACCAGACCTGGATATTGGTGGGTATTGATGAGTAGTTCTCTGGTTGCACTGGCTTTAGGAGGTGCAGCATGGCAAGCGACAAAATCTTCAGATATTGATATGAGGGGCAGAGAGTCGTAGAAGATATCCATCTGCTCTTTGTAAGCCTTGCCTCTCGCTTTCAAAATGGCCTTTTCCCATAGAATTCCTTGAGGAACCCCAGCTTTACGAACATCTGGTGAAAAGCTGTCGTGATTTCCACGAATATAGAAAAACTGCTTGGGAAATTTTAGTTTTAATTTGCAGATTAGATCCATCATCAGTATTGAAGAGCTAAAATCCTCCATTTCACCATCAATTTCAGAGTGGACAGCATCTCCCAACACTATCATGTAGGCCTCATAATTTTTCATGGCATCCATGAAAGAGTTTTCACTGAGTATTTTGATTAAATTATCCACCTGGCCATGAAGGTCGCCAACAATAATCGGGATCATGTTGTCTGGCAACTCAAGCAGGCCGCCGGGGAGATCTCTGGTATCTTTTGGTCTGAACGGTTCATCTAGTAAAAGTTCGTTTACCTCGGAGATTGTAGTCAGAGCATTTCCATGGGATAGGGGTTTTATATCGCCGCCATAAATATCTCGCAACGCCCGTAGTTTGCTGAGCTTCCAGTTTTTTACCCGGTTGATCTCACCAGGCTTGTTTAAAGCCGATATTGTTGTGCCAAAGTCGGAATTAAGATCTTTGAAAATAAGGGCGTTGCCGATATGGGCTATGGTCAGATGGCGGTTCCCGACATGTTTTCCAAAATCAAAAATATTATCCTGCTCGTCATTGCCTTTGCCAATCACAATTGTATCGCCATGTTCTAACTGGAGAAAACCTGAGATACGGTAGTAGAATTTGCTTGGGTCAAAAATAATGAAGCAGTTGATTATATTGCTGCCGTCGGTACGGAGTTTGCTGTTGGGGTAGATGTGGAGTTTCTGGCCTTTTTCGCCGCCAAGAAGTATCTGTATGGGCTGTTCAGTATTGACTACCCTGATTTCATGACCAGTCAAGTGAATGCTTAGGTTTAGCTCAACCTCTTCCACTACCTTGCTTGTTGGGGTGAAAACCTCTTTAATCTTCTGAAAAATTGAGGTTTTAGATTTGGTAGCGGAGTTTACCATTCAGCACTATTCACTTTTTATTCGGTTAGTCTAAAACTGATGATTGTCATAATAAATCTATTAATCCGCCTATTGTAACAGAAAAGTATCAAACAACCAACAGAGTACGGGACGCTACTGCACAAACTACCAATTTTTAAATTAGATCAAGTTTATGTTGTAGCCAAGGGGAAATATTTGGAAAAAACAACTCCATGGACAGTGCGTAGATAGGCAGGGCGTACTCTTTTTCAGTAATTTTAACCATATCTTTTTCAGTACAAACCACCGCTTGGGCATTTAGGGAGACGGCATGCTCTATAATCTGATCAATCGTGTTCTCCGTAAAAACATGGTGATCAGTAAAAGTTTCAAAAGCAATAACCGATAGGGATGTGGTTTCAAGAGTATTTCTGAATGCCTCAGGTTTGGCTATGCCGCAAAAAGCCAACACCGGGATCTCTTTCAACTCATCAAGAGACAGGGTTGAAGAGCTATCTGCCCCATTATTTACCAATTTCAACCAACCGGTCTTTTTATGTATGGCATGGCAGATTGGTATGTTGGGGGCAACCAGCTTGAGCATCTCTTTGCTGGCTTGGAGTTTATCATGATTATCTGCCCTGGTTAGAATAATTCCGTCGCAGCGGTTAAGAGCCTGGGGTGACTCTCTGAGTAGACCGCCGGGAAGAATATTACCGTTGCTAAAAGGATAGTTACAGTCTAGCAAAACCAGATCTAGCTGCCGCTTTACCTGCATATGTTGAAAAGCATCATCCATGATAACTATGTTGCAGCCATAGTCTTGGGTGGCTACCTTTATTGTTTTTTGCCGGTTGGGACCGGTAATAACAGTTACACCTGGAAGCTTTTTAGCAATCAGTACCGCCTCATCAGCAGCTTGTGGCGGGGTGAGCAATAGCTGTTTTGGATCAGCTACTACAGTAACCGGATCTTTGGAGTGTTGGCGATAACCACGGCTTACAACCCCAACCTTACGGCCCCGGCTTTGAAAATATTTTGCCAACCAAATTACAGTAGGGGTTTTTCCAGTACCACCTGCGGTAATGTTTCCTACACTAACCACCGCACAAGGGGGGGCATAGGTTTTGATTATCGCCTTTTTATATAGATAAGCTCTGCTTGTCTGTATCAAGCCGTAGAGGTGGCCAATAATTTTAAGTACCCATATGACGGTTCTCTCCAAAAAACCATTTGGAGGCCGCTCTCCTGCCAATATAGTAATAAGTAAAGTCACAACGGCTGCCCCCGGTTGATGGTCTCGACGATTGCAGCCACTGTTCTATCTAGTGCACCAGTATTGGCCTTCACTACTTTAAAGGCGTTTTGGCCCATTACTGTGCGTTTTTCCTCATAGGTTAGTAGGTCAAGCATGGTGTTGTATAGGCTGTTTTCATCTTCAACTTTAACTCCCCCATCTGCCTCTAAAATCTGCTGTGTGGCATCTTTGAAGTTAAAGGTGTGGGGGCCAAACACCGGAGGAATCGACCAAGCCGCTGGCTCAAGGATGTTCTGTCCACCGTGGGGAATCAGGCTGCCGCCAACATATGCAACCTGGGCATAGCCGTAGAGCCTGGTCAGCCAGCCAACCTGATCAACCAGTAGAATTGGTTCTGACCACTCACCTTGTATCTTGGTGATGCTCACATATCCGCACCCGGTATTTTTGATTAGTTTGGCAATTTTGTCGCTACGTTCTGGGTGTCTTGGGGTCAAAATCAACTTGAGAGCTGGAACCTTCTCTAGCAAGCGGAGATAAACTGCTAGAACCTGCTCCTCCTCGCCAGGGTGGGTGCTTGCGGCAATCCAGACAGGTGCTGATGGTTTGGCAATTTTTTCAGCTAGCTGCTCCATCTCATGAAGAGAGGCTGTTTTCAATGCCTGGTCATATTTTAGGTTGCCTGTATTGATGATTCTTTTGCTAGCTCCACCAATTTTTGCCATACGCTGGGCATCCATAGATGACTGCATGGCAAAAAGCTCTACGGGCTGGAGAAATTTTGCCATAAAAAAACGGAATCTATAGTACTGTTTAAAAGAGCCGGGAGATAGCCGCCCATTGATGGTAAAAACCGGGATTTTTTTTTGCTGGAGGGCGTGAAAAAGGTTGGGCCAGAGTTCGGTCTCCATAACCACGAAAAACTGTGGCTGAATATGGTCAACTACCCGTTTGACAATCCACTGAAAATCAATGGGAAGATAAAAAGTAGCTGTAAGGCCGTTAAGTTTCTCTTTAGCCACCTGCTGTCCGGTTTTGGTGACTGTGGAGAGAAATATTTCATGGTTAGGAAACTCAACGAGAAGTTTTTCAACTATACCTTTGGCTGCAATGGTTTCGCCAACTGATACAGCGTGAATCCAGATACGTTGTTTGTTATTATTAGGTAATTCAGGTAGGGAAAAACCAAATCTCTGTTTTATGGTCCCACGATATTTTGGCGTAGAGACATGCTTCCAGAGCAAAAATGGCAAAGCTGAAATAAGTAGTATAGTTAGTAGTATGCTGTATAAAAAATAGTGCATGAATATCTTGTTATCTAATCCTCAAGCAAAAAATCACCTATTCAGTGTTAACCACTACGGCCAATTCGTCCAGTTTCTTTTTTATTGTTAGTCACTCTTTCAGTCAGTTCAGGTTGTGTTAATTATTTCTGAATTTTTTTGCAAAATATTTTTAACTTTTATTAAAAATATTTTGCAAAAAAATATGTAATGATCGTAAGAGGTAATCGAGTCATCTGACTAGCTATAATTTTCGATGGCAATTTATCTCCAAAAGAGGTGCTTGACAGAGTGGGTTTGAGCGAGGATTATCCCCCAATATTTGTAAATTATGTCGGTCTGGGAGTAGGAACTAATTGTGACTTTTCAAGAGTTGATTTTTGCTTTGCAAAACTACTGGTCAAACAAGGGGTGTGTGGTTTTGCAACCTTATGACATGGAGATGGGTGCAGGCACTTTTCATCCAGCTACATTTCTAAAGGTTTTAGGGCCAGAGCCATGGAAAACCGCCTATGTGCAGCCGTCTCGCAGGCCAACTGACGGCCGTTACGGAGACAATCCCAACCGTCTTCAGCACTATTATCAGTATCAGGTAATATTAAAGCCATCGCCAGCAGATATTCAAGATCTCTACCTGGAGTCTCTATCTGCCATCGGTATCGACCCCAAGGCCCATGATATCCGTTTTGTTGAGGATGATTGGGAGAGTCCAACCCTGGGTGCGTGGGGTTTAGGTTGGGAGGTGTGGCTTGATGGTATGGAGGTGACCCAGTTCACCTATTTTCAACAAGTTGGTGGTTTGGACCTTAAGCCAATATCAGGTGAAATAACCTATGGTTTAGAGCGTTTAGCCATGTATATCCAGGGCAAGGATAACGTCTATGACCTGGCCTGGACCGGTGATGTAACTTACGGTGATATTTTCCACCAAAATGAGGTTGATTACTCCCGTTTTAATTTTGAAAGGGCCGATACAGAGCTGCTTTTTAATCTGTTCACAAGCCATGAAAACGAAGCGGTGGCTCTATCAAAAGCTGAGTTGCCACTGCCTGCATATGACCAAATAATCAAATGTTCCCATGCCTTCAACCTTCTTGATGCCCGCGGGGCAATTAGCGTCACCGAGCGGGCTGCTTATATCGGCCGGGTTCGGAATCTGGCAAGAAAGGTTGCACAGACCTATTATGACCAGCGAGAGGTGTTGGGCTTTCCCATGCTAAATGGTTCAAAGGTGAAATCGTGAGCAATTTTATTTGGGAGATAGGTGTTGAGGAGATTCCGGCTGGTAAGCTGGCGGCGGCAATTGTCGCTCTGCAACAAAGGATGGAGAAGGCTTTAAATGAGCATAGCCTCACCGGAAATAACTGTAAAGTTGATAGTCAGGGAACCCCGCGCCGTCTAATGGTAGAGGTTGCCGGCCTGGCTGATAAACAGCCAGATACTACTGAAGAGCGTCGTGGTCCTCCGGTTGCCAGAGCTTTTGATGGTGACGGAAAACCGACTAAAGCCGCTGAGGGGTTTGCCAGTAGTTGCGGTGTTTCCGTGGCAGATTTAGGACGTTTGGAGACTCCAAAAGGTGACTATCTGGCCTATAATATTTTGCAGACTGGCAGATCGGCAGAAGAGATTCTACCCCAGATCATGACCGATATTATTAGCAATTTTCCTTGGCAAAAATCCCAACGTTGGGGGGGTGGGGAGATGCGTTTTGTCCGTCCCATCAACTGGATACTGGCTATTTTGGACGGTGAAATAATGCCATTTTCTACTGTGGATGGAATGGAGGCTGGTAATATAACCCAGGGGCATCGCTTTATGGCTCGTGGTCCCTTTAAAGTTACCGACTCTTCAAGTTATTTAAAGGCGATGGAAGCTGGGAAGGTTATACTTAGCTCTAAAAAACGAAAAAAGGTTATTGAGGCCGGGGTGACAAAACTGGCCGAAAAAGCTGGTGGTGTTGCGGTTATCTCTGAGTCGTTACTCATGGAAAATGTCGGTTTGACTGAGTGGCCTGTTCCCCTGCTTGGTAAATTTGATACATCGTATCTATCTATTCCACCTGAGGTACTTATTACCTCAATGCAGTATCATCAAAAGTATTTCCCCATAGCAGATAAGTCAGGAAAGCTGCTGCCAAACTTTGTTGCAGTCAGCAATATTGATACTGAGGATAATGGGGTGCTGGTCAACGGATATCAGCGGGTGCTTCGTGCCAGACTTGAAGATGCTGCATTCTATTGGAAATCAGACCAGAGCGTCTCTCTTGAGAGCCGTCTTGATGGGTTGAAATCGGTAGTTTTTCAAGCCAGCCTTGGCACAGTATATGAAAAAAGTATACGGGTTGAGGGGTTGGCTAAACTTTTGGTTTCGCACGTACCAGAAGCACCTCTGGAAGATACCGTCTATGCTGCAAGGCTTTGTAAGTGTGATTTAATAACAGGCATGGTAGGGGAGTTCCCTGAGTTACAAGGGATTATGGGTAGCTACTACGCTCTTGCTTCTGGTGCCAACAGTAAAGTTGCTGAGGCTATTCGGGACCATTACCGGCCCCAAGGGGCTGCCGACGAACTACCGTCTACTCCTGGTGGTATGGTGGTCTCTATAGCTGACAAAATAGATACCCTGGTTGGCTGCTTTGCTGTGGGCCTGGCACCTAGTGGAGCTAAAGATCCTTTTGCCCTGCGTCGTGCGGCTCTTGGTGTTATCCGTATCGTCTTGGCTGGCTCTGGGGTGCATCTGCCTCTAAAAGTGGTTCTTGATCGTGCATATGACTCTTACGCAGATGGTGTTCTCTCTGATAGCAAGGATGAGTCAACTCGAAAGATAGTAGCTTTCTTTTATGGTCGTTTACAGAACTATCTGAAGGCAGACGGTTTTGATTATGATCTTATCGAAGCGGTTCAGGCTTTGGGGCTTGACGATCTATATGATGTAGTACTCAGGGTTCAGGCTCTTGCAGAGTTTAAAAAACGTAGCTCTTATGCGGCATTGGTGGCTGCCAATAAGCGGATTGCCAATATTCTTGCCAAGTCGGGAAAAGATAGTGCTGATATAGGCGTTGTTGATAGTTCTTTGTTAACCGATGCGGCTGAAATAGAGATGTATAAACAAGTGGTTGAGTGTGCTGATGTAGTGACAGGTTGTGTTGCCAGTCAGGAGTATGATCAAGCTTTGACAGCTCTGGCAGAACTGCGGGAAACTATTGATCTGTTCTTTGACAAGGTAATGGTTATGGATGAAAATATTACGGTTAGAGATAACCGTTTGGGGTTGTTGGCATTGGTTAGGGGGACATTTGGCAAAGTTGCCGATGTCAGCCGGTTAGTGTTACAGGAGTGAATAAAATGACACAAAAAATTAATCTGGTGACTTTGGGGGTGGACGATCTAGATGAGGCTATTCTCTTTTATGAGGATGCTCTTGGTTTTACCAGCATGGCACAAGAGGGGAGTGTTGCTATTTTCAACCTTAGCAACTCTTGGCTGGCACTACTGCCAAAAGGGGCTTTGGTAGAGGATAATAACTGGCTTGCTGCCGAAGATGACTCTCTAGTCCCTTCTCTCAATTTTCTGGTCCATCATGTGACCAATAAAAGTGAGGTTGATGAGGTAATTATGCAGGCTGTGGAGGCTGGCTCCAAGCTGTTCAAAGCACCAACCAATCTACCTTCAGGAGGTTATGAGGGCTACTTTACCGATTTAGACGGTCATTTGTGGCAGGTTGTCTGGAACCCTAACTACTATATCTCTAATGATTATATGGCTGCCAGATACTCACTGCCAAACTGACTTTTTGCTGTTTTATAACACAACAAAAAATGGGGAAGATTAACTTATCTTCCCCATTTTTTGTTGCAAAGAGTTATGCTGTGCAGGTAACGATACCATGGTAATACTCTACATATCTTTTGAGGCGGCTTAAATTTTGGCTCTCTAGAGATTTCAGGTTGGTCAGATCCTTGACGCCACTGTGTCGCTTAATAATATCGAATACGTTTGGGTTTTTGCGGAGAAGATCCATTTTTTCTTGAAGAGTTACCATCTCATTGGACATTATTATCGTTCCTTTGCCATAATATTGTAATTGATTAACTGTACTACTGACTAATGTTAATTCAATTCTTATGCCAAGCTTGCGATAATTTATCATCCAGTTTTTATTTAGCAAAAATCTGCTTTTTTACCAACTCTACCGGCATATCTCGACCGGTCCAGATTTGAAATGCCCGAGCAGCTTGATGGATGAGCATTCCCAGGCCGTCGATAAAGGTTAGTCCTTGGTTTGTTGCCAGTTTTTGCAGAGGTGTCTCTTCTGTAGCAGAGTAGACAATATCATAAACCAGTGCTTGGGTTGGAAGCTGTTCTATAGCCAGGGGGAAATTGTCCTCGCCATGAAGGCCTAAACTGGTAGTGTTGACTAAAATATCAGTTTGGGCCAGAGGCAGGTTGGAGAACTCTAGCGGGATGGTAGTGATTTTGGCTTTTGGGTAGAAGCCGGTAAAATCGGCAGCTAACTCCTGGCTGCGTTTTATGGTGCGGTTGGCTAAGGTTATCTGCTCAGCCCCGGCGTCAAGCAGAGCTAGCAAGACAGCTCGACATGCTCCACCAGCCCCTAAAACCAGAATGTTTTTGGGGCTGAGGTTATGGTTGTATTTTTCGTGAAGAGCTGTGATAAAGCCATAGGCGTCGGTATTATAGCCGGTAAACAGACCATCTGATCCGATAGCTACCGTATTGACTGCACCGATTTTCATAGCTGCCGGATCTAGGTTATCCATCAGGGGTAGCAGGGGGATTTTGTGTGGTACAGTGGCGTTAAAGCCTACGCCACCTAAAGCGGCAAAACCCTTTAGTGCTGTTTTTAGATCGTCAGGCCGGACATGAAAAGGCATATAACGGTAGTTTAATTCTAGGTGGGCTAGAGATAAATTATGAATTTTTGGCGATAGGGAGTGGGCGATAGGATCACCTATAACCCCTAAAAGTCGACTCTCTCCGTCACCAAATAAAAAACGGTCAGATATATTTGATTTATTCATTGCTACTCATTTTAAAAAATAGTCTCTAATAAACAATCAACCGAAACTCAAATATGATAGATTTTGTATGGATTGTTTTTGCCTGAGCATGTCAGGATTATACACTTAGTTTCCAGACAAAAGTCCAGTTTTCTGGGGGTTGCTTTCAAATTATGTTATCCTGGGTGCGGCAGTTGGGCGTGCACTAATGTTGCAACATATTGGTTTGTCTGTTGAATCAGGAAAAACCGAGATCACCTTCTACTGGTATGTTTTATGGTAAATTTTATGGTCTAGTGTGCTGCTTTAGCTTATACTTATGATGTTATTTGTATTGCTGCTGGAATCTATCAAATAAAACTATGAGCCAAATAGAAAGTATCGTCCAATAGCTGTTTTGATAACTGATCTTTGTACATCTTAAATAAGTTTATATTTTGTTGGGGCCATTTTTTTTATGCGTAACAGTTTCGTTTTTATTGTTTTTTTGGTTTTGCAAATTTTAACAACTTCCTCGGCTGTGGGATCTCCAGTAGTTTACAAATTTGGTGTTGTTCCTCAATTTGAGCCTCGTAAGCTCTCCTCAATATGGAGACCTATTCTGGACGCTTTAGAAGAGCGCACAGGTTATAAGTTCCGTATGACTGGTTCGCCTCAAATCCCTGATTTTGAGGGGCTATTTATGTCTGGAGAGTTTGATTTTGCCTACATGAACCCTTATCACTCAGTCCTAGCAGCTAAAAAACAGGGCTATATTCCTCTGGTTCGAGATAATGGGGTGCGGTTGTTTGGTGTGCTTACTGTAAAAAAAGATAGTGGAGTGACTGACATTAAACAGTTGGCAGGAAAAACTATCGCTTTTCCTGCACCAAATGCACTAGGTGCATCACTGTTGATGAGGGCAGATTTGATTGATTTGCATGGGATAGATTTTAAACCAAAATACGTAAAAACACACTCATCGGTCTACCTGAATGTAGCACTTGGGCTGGCTGATGCAGGTGGTGGCGTGATGGGGACTTTGAATCAGCAAAAGAAAACAGTTAAGGATTCTCTAAGTGTTATTTATAAAACACGAACCATGAGCCCCCATCCTGTAACTGCTCATCCAAGAGTTGACCCAATTGTTCGGGAGCGGGTCAAAAATGCTTTTTTGGAGTTAGGGAAAACAGAGCATGGTGCTTTCCTGCTTAGAAAGGTACCTATTAAAAAGGTCGGTCCTGCCTCTATTTCAGACTATGAGGAGATTACACAGTGGGGATTAGACAGATATTACAAATCCCCAAGATAGGGCTGTAGCATCATGCAATTTTCTTTACGTATTCGAATGGTTGTACTCATGCTGGCCATGATAGTCTGTGTAATCGGCTATCTACTGTTTTTTTTCTATCCAAAACAGGAGCAAAAAGGCAAACACCAGCTATCAGTTAATGCCACCAGACAGTTGTCATCTGTTTCCGAAGCTTTGGTTCCATATCTGATTCAAGATCAAATTGCTGCTGTCCATGAGGTTTTGGATGTGCTTATGGAGCAAAATCCAACATGGAAAGCTATCATTTTTTATGATCGTGATGGCAACCGTCTCTACCCGCTTTTTAATAAACCAATCAAAAAAAGCCTCCAGCTCAAAGAGCTTTCCCACATTATCAACTTACGAGGTGAAAAACTTGGAATTCTGACTTTAATCGTCGACTTTGGTCTAGAGATGAAGGAGTTGCGTCAACAGAATCGTGAGTTAATCGTGACCCTTAGTTTAGGGATACTTTTGCTGTCAATCTTAATGTGGATCTTGGTCGACCACTATGTGCGCAACCCACTTCAGAAGCTTGTAAAAGCCTCCATAGGTCTCTCCAATGGAGATTATCAAGTCGCTTTACCCAGAGCAACTAATGACGAGTTGGGTGACTTGGTGAAAAGTTTTAATAAAATGCGTTATGACCTTCATAACAATTATATAGACTTATCTAATGCCAAACAACAAGCTGAGCAGGCAAACAGAGCCAAAAGCCAATTTCTTGCACATATAAGCCACGAAATCCGAACACCTTTAAACGCCATTTTAGGGATGAATTCAGTTCTGGCCGAGTCAAAACTTTCAAAAGAACAGCGTAGATTCCTGCAAACATCGCAAAATTCAGGTCAGACCCTACTGGCTTTGATTAATGATGTATTGGATCTCTCCAAGATTGAAGCCGGGCAGATCGATCTATCCATTATTGACTTCAATCTCCTTGAGCTAATTGAAAATACCGCTGATATGCAAATGCAAGTTGCACATGAAAAGGGCATTGAATTTAATGTTGAACTTGATGCTGAACTGCCAATGTATAGAAGAGGAGACCCTGACAGGTTAAGGCAAATATTGTTGAATGTGCTTAGTAATGCCATCAAATTTACAAAATCTGGAGGGGTGGTTTTTTCCGTCTGCCAAAAGGGGGCTGATCGTACTGTTTTTTCAGTACGAGATACTGGAATTGGCATCTCTCCAGAGCAGTTGTCACTGATTTTTAAACCTTTTGTTCAAGCTGACTCAACAACCACCCGCTCTTTTGGTGGAACCGGATTGGGGTTGACAATTTGTAAACAGTTAGTAGAGACTATGGGTGGCTCCATCAATGTAGAAAGTCAGGTAGGTGAGGGAAGTACATTTAATATAATCCTTCCTTTAGAACCTGCCTTTTTGCGTAAACGTAAGGATACTCTGGTCGCAACTGATTCAAAGCCCCTTTCCATCTCAACCAAACCAATTAAAAAAAGTCTAAGCATACTAATTGTTGACGATGCCGAAGAGAACCTTCTGGTACTTTCTGCATATTTAAGAGACTCTTCTCACCGGATTGTTGAGGCTGAAAATGGTGTCAATGCTTTAGAAATTTTCCAGAAAGAGGCTGTTGATCTGGTCTTTATGGATATGATGATGCCGGTGATGGATGGCTATGAGGCAACTAGAGCAATTCGTAACTATGAGAAAAAATTAGGATTACAGCCAATACCAATCATCGCATTGACTGCCCAGGCATTAAAAGAAGACCTGGATAAAACCCTTGAAGCAGGTTGTAACTCCCACCTGACCAAACCAGTCAGTAAGACACGGCTGATTGAAACAATTGATAGATTTAACCAGTGAAAATCAGAGTGTGGAAGAGGTAGTCATCAAAATAAACTTGGTGACTCTGGACTTACTATATTGACGTTATGATTTTATATTTATGTGAAAAACCCTCTCAGGCCCGTGATATAAGCCGAGTGCTTGGTGTTACTACCAGGCGGGATGGCTATTTTGACGGTCCTGCTATCCAGGTGACATGGTGCATCGGCCATCTGCTGGAGATGATAGTCCCGGACGGTTATAAATCTGAGTGGAAACAGTGGCGGTTGGATAGTTTGCCAATGATTCCAGAGCGGTGGAAGCTTGATGTAAGAAAGAGTGTAAGCAAGCAATATGCAACGGTTCGCACTCTGTTAAAAAGTGTTGATGAGGTGGTCTTGGCTACCGATGCTGACCGGGAGGGGGAGACCATTGGCCGAGAGGTACTTGAGCGTTGCCGGTTTAAGGGAAAGGTTTCCAGGCTTTGGCTGTCGGCTTTGGATGACTCCAGCATAAAAAAAGCTCTTGGAGCTATGTTGCCAGGGGAGAAAACCCTGCCTCTCTATCATGCCGGAATGGGCCGGGCCAGAGCTGACTGGCTGGTAGGGATGAACCTTTCACGGGTCTATACGATTTTAGGCCGCCACGGGGGTTATGACGGTGTTTTGACCGTTGGCAGGGTGCAGACACCAACCTTGAAACTTGTTGTTGACCGGGACCGGCAGATTGAAAATTTCAAACCGGTAGATTTTTATGATCTTTTGGCTGTTCTAAAAGCTGAGAGTGGCCGTTTTGTTGCTGCTTGGGTTCCTGGTAAAAATAATGCCGACTCTGAGGGTAGATGTTTAGATAAAGAGCTGGTTTATGGTCTGCTGGAAAAGATTAAAGGCAAAGCCGGGGTAGTTAGCAGTGCCAATACCAAACGGATTAAAGAGCAGCCACCACTGCCCCTAGAGCTGTCAACACTGCAGCAGGAAGCATCTAGAAGATGGGCTTTGGGGGCAAAAAGGGGGCTGGAGGTTGCTCAGGCCCTATATGAAAAACACAAAGCCATCACCTATCCAAGAACCGACTGCCGCTATCTGCCTAAAAGCCAGATTAGTGATATTCCAGGAGTGCTTGCTGCAATCTCCCAATCTGATCAGGCATTCACCAAGATTATTCAAGGTGCAGATATCTCTCTGCGTTCAAAAGCTTGGAATGATAAAAAAATCACAGCTCATCACGGTATTATACCCACAACAGCCAGAGTCAACATTGGAGCCATGTCACAGGATGAGTTTAGGCTTTATGATCTGGTTCGCCGCCATTACATAGCCCAGTTTTATCCTGCATTTGAGTTTGACCGTACAGTCATAGATAGTAAAATTGAAGCAGAACTGTTTCGGGCTTCGGGACGGGTAGAGCGTATTTTGGGCTGGAAGGATGTGCTTAGGAGTGAGTCGCAAAACAGCAAAAAAGCCTCAAAGGATAAACAGCGAAGTGAGCAGAAGCTGCCACCTGTTGAAAAAGATGACATTGTTGAGGTTGAGAAGGCAAAGATAGAAGAGAAAAAGACCAAACCGCCACCACGATATTCCGAGGGTACTTTAATTGGGGCTATGAAGAGTGTTGGTAGATTGGTAGAAGATAAACGTCTTAGAAAAATTTTGCGGGAGAGTTCTGGTATTGGTACTGAGGCGACCAGGGCATCGATTATTGAGAATCTTTTAACCAGAAAACTATTGGTAACAGAGGGTAAAAAAAACCTTGTTAGTATGCCAGTTGCAAGGGCATTGATTGATATGCTGCCCCATAGTGTGACTGATCCGGCGACAACGGCTGTCTGGGAGCAGGCTCTTGACGACATAGCATATGGCGAGGGAACACTTGAGGGGTTTCTAGATAAGTCCACCACCTGGATCAATCGTTTAGTGGCAAATGTGAAAGAGCGGGAGAGGTTGGGTATTTCACAATTTTCCAACCTTCAGGCAGATGCCTCTATTCAATCTGAATGTGGTACCCCAAAAAAGCAGTGCCCCAAGTGTGGGAAGGCGATGTTGCGTCGTAAAGGGCCGACCGGGTATTTTTTTGGCTGTTCGGGATATCCTGGCTGCAGGTATACCACGGCGGATACAGAGTCTGAAAATAAGCAAAAAAAAGTTAGCAATACCAAAAAACAAACAGTTGCAAAGAGTAAAAAAGTGGTAACATGATCGCTGTAAATAGATGGCTGCAGATTCCTGAAGCAGAAATTACCTATAAATTTATACGTTCATCCGGTCCTGGCGGGCAAAATGTCAATAAGGTAGCCTCAGCGGTACAGCTTAAGTTTAACGCTCGAAATAGCACTGTGTTAACTCACGGGGTCTATATGCGGCTGAAAACATTGGCCGGTAGCCGAATGACCCAGGATGGTTTTCTAATTATTACATCTGAGAAATATCGTACTCAGGATCAAAATCGTAAAGAGGCCGTGGAAAGGTTGGTTGCTTTCATTGAAAAAGCGTTGGTTCCACCAAAACTACGCCGAGCAACCAAGCCAACAAAAGCCTCAAAACAGCGGCGGCTTGATGGTAAAAACAAACGGAGCAACGTCAAGAAAAACCGTGGGAAAGTTGTTAAGTTTGAATAAATAATATACTTGGATACTTTATAAAATATTCAGGTATGTTCCTGTATTTTATCAAAAAGCAGTAGTCGGGATTGGTGATAAAGCTTTATGAAAACCAGAAAAGCGTGGAAAAAAGAGGGTCGACGAATTCCTCAAGGGGTAGAGCCGGCTCAGATAGAGGAGTTTGAGGGGCATAACGGTAGGCGGCTATTTACTTTTGAACAGACCGTATCTGAAGATGAGTATCTGCTCTCCCAAGCTAAAGTAATAGCTGGACACTGTAGACAGTGGACAGATAGCTGGCAGCAGTTGGAGGGGGAGAGGTTGGAGCAACTACTTGCCAACCTACCCAATCTAAACGGCCCTGAGGCAGAGTCCGGCTGGTTGAATCTGATTCGTGATCGTGAACGGCTGGTTGAAAGGCGTATGACACTGGCTGTATCGGCAAAAAAGCTGGATATAGAGCTGCTTGAGGCGACAATGATACCCTGGCGGCAGGGTATGGCTAAGTTTAAAGAACACCGTTTTTATGCCGCTATGGAAGAGGCTGGTGTGAAAAATGAACCTCTAGCCAGACAGATTGATGAAAAGCTGGCTAAAGAGGAGGTTGAACAGAAGTCAGAACTGCATCCAACCCCGTTTTGGAAATATTTTGGCAAATTTCATAAAGCTATAGAGACCATAAGCTTTGAGCTTGAGGTGGCAGAGGCGACAAGAATTAGCGAGTTTCACGCTCTATTTCCAGCCCGTGAGATGCATAGACATTTTACCCTCTATCTCGGACCAACCAACTCCGGCAAAACCTACCAAGCTTTGCAGCGGTTGCGAAACTCCGCATCTGGTGTCTACCTGGCCCCTCTGAGGCTATTGGCATTGGAGGTCTCAGAGACCCTGCAAGAGTGGGCTGTGCCTTGTAGCATGATCACTGGAGAGGAGCGAATTGAGGTGGATGGAGCCAACCATACCGCCAGCACCATTGAGATGTTATCTCTCAATAAAAAGTATGATATCTGTGTTATTGATGAAGCACAAATGCTTGGGGATGTGGACCGGGGTTGGGCCTGGACCCAGGCTATTCTTGGAGTTCAGGCTAATGAGGTGTGTGTTATTGCTGCTCCTGAAGCTAGAGTTGCTATAGAGAAGCTACTTAAACTAACCGGAGATCCTTTCGATGTGGTTGAGTTAAGCAGGCTATCACCTTTAAAACTGATGAATAGCCCCACCAAGGGTTTTAAAGACCTTGAACACGGAACGGCTATTGTTGCCTTCTCCCGCTCTGGTGTACTGGCCCTAAAAGGGGAGATGGAGCGTCAAACCGGCGAGAGGGTTGCCGTATTATATGGGGCACTACCACCAGAAGTACGCCGTTTCCAGGCGGCTATGTTTGCTTCAGGTGAGGCTCCATATCTTGTAGCCACCGATGCTATAGGTATGGGGTTGAACCTGCCAATAAAAACCCTTCTATTTTCTCAAGATGCTAAATTTTATAACCATAAAGAGCATCCACTAACTCCAATGGAGGTGCGGCAAATTGGTGGTAGAGCAGGGCGGTTCGGTAAAAACGAAGTGGGTTATATTGGCTCTTTTCGCATTGGTATGAGTAATATTGCCAACACTTTTACTGAGACACCAGCCAAAATCAACCGGGCCCATTTAGCTCCAAACCTTGAGCATCTACAGTCTATTTCAGAGCTTGCCAGTACCAAACGTACCCAGCTTGCCAGGTTGTTGTTTCTTTTTTCACAGGCGGTCAAGCCTGACCCTTTGGTATATAAACTTGCTGACCTTGACGATCAGATTGTTCTAGCCAGGGTTACAGACCGCTATCGGAGCCTTGATCTGCCTACCAGGTTTGTTCTTTCAGCGGCTCCAGTACCACTGCGGGCCACAGCAGCAGTAACGGCTTATGAGCGTATGGTGGCGGCAGTGGCACAAAAGCGTACTCTTCATCTCTCCAAAGTCATGCCAGAGTTTACTCCACGGGAGCGGGGGCGGCTATCTTTACTGGAGACAGCTACTAAAATTGTTAATCTCTACTCATGGTTACACTACCGTTTTCCTGTTTTGCTGCCTGATATAGAACAAGCACAAAGACAACGCCGGGAATTGAACCAGGAAATAAACGTTATTTTAGGACGGCAAGGCCCACAAGAACGGCACTGCTCTAGCTGTTCTCAACCACTGCCAGAGCGACATAAATTCGGCATATGCGATAAATGTCACGGCAGAGGTGGAAGAGGTGGAGGCCGTGCTTCCCAAGGTGGTAAAAAAGGCGTTCGCTTCCGTCCAACAAGACAGAGGGGCGGGCAGCGTAGATAATAATGGGATGGGGCTGGGAATGAGGCTGTGTCCCTTCCCAGTTGGGTTTGGGGCAACGCTTAAATTGCAGGTAGCAGAGAAACCAATGCAGAAAATACGCTTTATAATAGTTTTTAGTCTAGCATCAGCATTAGCACTATTTCTGAACTACCAGATATACGGCGACCTCTCCTCTGCTGACTCATGGGATAGAATGGGTTATGCAATGGGTTCCATTATAATTCTAAGCTGGCTGCTCTCTTCGCCAAGAAGAGGCGGAGCTATTTGGAAGCATGTAAAACTCTTCTCACTTTGGTTCGTTTTTCTGGTCTTTATCATAACTCTTTACAGTTTTCGCTCTGAGTTAAGTCAGGTAAAAAACCGGGTGATGGCTGCAATTGTTCCCCAAAAAGGTTATGAAAGCAAACCAGGGACAATGAGTTTCTACCGTTCAGATAACGGCCATTTTCATATAGAGGCATTGGTAAATGGTAAAAAAGTACGTTTTCTAGCCGATACTGGAGCGAGTGATGTGGTTATATCTCCACATCTAGCGAGAGCGTTGGGGTATGATCTGCAAATAGCAGATTTTACCAGGGTCTATAACACAGCTAACGGTAGAGGGCGTGGTGCACCTGTGATAATGCAGAGCTTTCAGATTGGTTCACTAAAAATGCATAACCTTCCAGCAAGTGTAAACCAAGCTGAGATGAGAACCTCTCTACTTGGCATGCGTTTTTTCAACCGCCTGAAAAGTTACCGGGTTCAAGGCGAGGTGTTAACCATCAGTTGGTAGTCATTGGTAGTTTTCAACACTAGGATAAAAAAAAGGCCACTAGGAAAGTTAATCCCTAGCGGCCTTTTCTGTTTTAAGCAACTCTGATTTAGATTTTTACAACTGCGTCAGCTTTAGGACCTTTTTCGCCTTGCTCTACGCCAAATTCAACGCGTTGGCCTTCAGCTAAAGTTTTAAAGCCGTCACCATCGATACTGGTGTGATGTACAAAAACGTCGCCTTTGCCATCGTCACGCTCAATAAAACCAAAACCTTTGCTGTCATTGAACCATTTTACAGTTCCATTCTCACGATCCGCCATTGACTTATTCTCCACATAAAAAAAAAGAAGGTTAACAATTCAGCAGAACGTGTACTTTTCAACAGAAAAAAGAGACTGTATCACATACGACTGCATACTTGTTTCTCAGCTTTTAGCACTTAATTGGAATAGTTGTCAACAAAAATGTGGCTCCAGGCTAAATAATTTACAATTGAAACAAAGAGTAGCTTATTGTGTAATTCGTAACCGCTCAACTGGTTGGCCTTTTTCCAAGTGCTGGTCGAAGATCTCATTTACATCTTCTTGCTTCACACCTTTATACCAAACACCTTCAGGGTAGACCACCATGGTTGGTCCCAGGTCACAAGGACCCATGCAGAAGGTTCCTGTAACCTGAATTTTACCAAACAGGTCACGCCTCTCCATCTCACCCATCATAGCTTCAAAAACACCAGAAGCACCAGCACTACCACATGAACCACGAGGATGGCCTGGTGGACGTTGATTCATACAGACAAAAACATGATGTTTTGGATTCACAGAAAATTCCTCTTATTTGTTTATTTGAAATAAAATATTTTAAATACGGTAAAAAATACTGTTTTTTTGTGACAATTATTAAGCAACGTTAACTTCTACAGGATCACACTCCCAAAGGCCGTGTTTTGTGCAGTAAGAAAGAGCGGTTAAGCTCATTTGAGGGCCGCTTGCAACTACGTTGAAAACAACCTCTGCTTGGTTTTTTTGACCTTGACCACCCATGGTGCCAGATACAAAATTAGCTTCAGCAAGTAGTGTTGTACCATTGTAAAGCGAAATGGATTTGATAAAATGGTCGGTGTCATCTGGGTGGCTATACTCATTACCCATGCGTACTGTTACTGGAAATTTCTCTCCAGCTTTAGCTTCACTACCACACTCAATAAATGGTGAGTGGCGGTCGATATAATCCTTCTTTGCCTCTTTGTCGACTTCAGAAATATCTACGTAACGGTTGATTGTAGGCATGATCTTTTTCTCCAATTAAATGTATGTTTGTGCAAATAAAATAGTATAGACTTAAAGGTCGTTAGCGTTAGCAGCCAGGTATTCGGCAACACCTTCGGTAGAACCCTTCATACCTGGTTTCCCTTTGTTCCAACCAGCAGGGCATACTTCGCCATGCTCTTCAGTAAATTGAAGCGCATCAATCATACGTAGCATTTCATCAATATTACGGCCCAGTGGCAGATCATTTACAACTTGATGGCGAACAACACCCTCTTTGTCGATCAAGAAAGAGCCACGTAGTGCAATACCAGGACCAAAATAGAGGTCGTATGCTTTGGTAATTTCTTTGGAGATATCAGCTACCAGTGGATATTGAACATTACCAATGCCGCCATCGTTTACAGCAGTTTTTTTCCAGGCAAGATGGGAAAAATGTGAATCAATAGAGACACCAACAACCTCAACACCACGATCGCTAAACTCTTTTAAGCGGTGGTCAAAGGCGATAATTTCTGATGGGCAGACAAATGTGAAGTCTAAGGGGTAGAAAAATAGTACAACATATTTACCTTTAAGGTCAGATAGTGAAAAATCAGCTTTAATGCTGTTGTCTGGCATAACGGCATTTGCTGTAAAATCTGGGGCTTGCTGGGTTACAAGTACGCTCATTTTGCTATTCTCCGGTTATTATTTAATAGGTAAATTTATAGGAAAATGTGTAATATTATACAGTACACATTGGTCCCTTGTTTTGAATGATATGCAATATTGCATTAATTATGCTTCCAGTCAACAGTCAAAAGTGGTATACAAACAAAAAAGTTGATACACCATCTCTAGTGATTTTTCATTGAATTTTTCATGAAATAGTTGAAAATATTTAGAAATTCATGAAAAATCATTGTTAATAGTGATAGAAAAGATCACTATATTACATTAACGAATTAATAGGAACTCTTAAAAAATGGAAACTGAGACAGTAAGAAAAATAATAGCAGATGGAGTGGATCATGAATATCTTCACCTAACAGGAGATGGTCGTCATTTTGACCTGACTATTGTCAGTGCTGCATTTAAAGGGTTGGGGAAAATTCAACAACATCAAATGATCTATAAAGTGTTGGGAGATCTAATGATAGAGGATGTCCACGCTCTAAACATCAAAACATTTACACCGGAAGCCTGGGCCGAGCGTAGTTAGTTCAGAAGTGTTGGATTT
>JADFZU010000028.1:24543-37035 GCA_015232365.1 Magnetococcales bacterium
ATTTTTTTTACTACACCAGACAAACCAATATGTTGCACCATGTTTGAAGTTCCAACTACCGTTTCTTAGTATTATTAAAATGAATATTTATCTTAACAGGAGTAATCAGTAATGAGTGATATCAACCAGCAGATTCAAGAGCAGATTTCTAATAATGACATAGTCTTATATATGAAAGGCAGCCCTACTTTTCCCCAGTGTGGCTTTTCTGGCAGAGCAGCAGATCTGCTGCGGAAATGTGGAGCAAAAAACTATTTTTCTGTGGATATTTTGCAAGAGCCAGAGATTAGAGAAGGTATTAAGAAGTTTTCTAACTGGCCAACCATTCCTCAGCTCTATGTTAAGGGCCAATTTATTGGTGGTTCAGACATCATGATCGAGATGTTTGAGTCTGGTGAGCTACAAAAGCTTGTTGCATCTGTTTAGTATAATCCAGATTAACCTGGATTATACGTTCAATAGAGAGGGCTAAGCTCTCCTTGCTCATCTCTGGTAGCTCTCTTCTTGGCTGATTTGATCTGTTGTTCAACCCCTTGCCAAAGCAGCTCTCCTTGCCATGGGGAGGGCTCTTTGGCAAACAGTGCTTTCTCAAGCTTATCTAACTCCTCCTGTAGTGGGGGCAGGACTCTACTGCGTATATCTGCCACTCCTGGGCTATTTAACTCCGGCCACTGTTCTGCCCCCCAAAGTAGTAATAATCTACGGCTTTCCCCAGGTTTGTTGCCAATGGAGCTGCTTTTCAAGTCTTTGAGAATTTTTTTAATATTGTTAGGCTCAATCTTATAGTCACTATCTGCCTGTTTTGTATGTAGCCTCTTGTTGCTAAACCACCAAGCAATGGCAGTAATCAGCCAGCCACTACCAAACAGCAGGGTCAGCCAAAAAAATAGTTGTGAAAATATCGGCTTTTCACTATGAATAGCTGTAGCTGTTGGAGCCGTATCAAGGGCCGGAGCTGGGAGTGATGGTGGTTTTGGTTGTGGAGTTGGAGTTATGGTTTGGGCTGTTTTGGCTGCAGGGGCTACTCTGAAAGTTACTTCAGGCAGTTTTGCTGTTTTTAGTCGGTCCTCATCCACATCCCACCACGGTATTATAACTGCTGGTAGAGTATAGTTACCTTGTGCTGTTGGAATAATTGCATTTTTTTGTTGCAAAACTCCAACTATACCTGATAACTCAACCTGATCTGTAGCTTCTGGCTGGTCGGCATACTGTTTTAAGCCGTCCATTTTCTGGCTGTTTAGCTTTGGTAGTTGTTTGGCAGGGATGCCGTCACTCATCAATGTCAATGTGCGGGTTATCGGCTCTCCCACCTTGAACTGTACAGGGTTTTGACTCCATTTTTCTGTAAGAATCAGCTCATGGGCCGGTAACCAGCGTTTACCGTGAAAACTGTCAGGAATAGGTTTGACCTGTAGAGTTATGGCATTGGATTTAACCCGCTTAATGGAGCTTTTGTTGCGGCCAAAAGGGTCATTGAAAAGGTTGCTAAAAGCCTGGTTTCTTCCACCTATTTGAGCTGTAAGCTGGATAGGATTGACTATTAGCTTGCCACTCTTTTGGGGAAAAAATGTGTAGCGGTGCTCTTCAACAATATAGGTAAGTCCATCTTTCTGGGTATTATACTGCCGCCCTTCTCCAAGCTTCTCAACTATTACGTCACCACCGGAAAAAGTTGGGTTGGTCATGCTGGCACTGTTAATAGCAATTGATCTAAAAATCTTTAATGTCAATACAACTTGTGCCTGGATATAGGGGGAGGTTGTGTCGGTCTCCAGGGTTAAAAATATCCCTGAGTCGGCACTATTTGTGCTGTTGGTGGCTGCTCTCTCTTTGCCGATGACAATTGCTGCGGCTTTGGAGCTTGAACTGCCAAATTTTATTGCAGGAACGGGGACTCTTCCGCTCCGTCTTGCCATAACGGTGAGAATCCATGATTTTGAACGATGGCCAGAACCATTAATATATCGATAACTGCTGCTCTGTTTCTGACCCAGTATTTCAAAATCTCTCTTTAAAGGTGAAAAGTCAGGCTCTCCATCAACCTCTTCAGAAGTCTCAAAAGTAAGCTCAAATGATTCATTAACTACCACTTTGGTTCTGTCGCTGCTAACCTTGATCTCTGCACCATGGAGTAGGGAAGGTGCAATTAGCAGGGAAAAAATAATACCTAAACCAGCCAATATTTGTTGTAGCCACTTTACCATTGTTGCTCTATCTCGCTTGTCTCTCTGTTACGGTTTCTGTACTGGTTTAAAAATTTCTTACGGAGCAGGCCGCCAGGGTTGTCTGGTATCCGCCGCAGCCACTGCTCCATAGCCATCTTGCTCTCTTCAGATTTTAACTGCTCTTGGGATTTTACCATCGGTTTTTGCTCACCCTCTTTTTGGGCAGATTTTTTTTTCTCAGCCTCTTGAGCAGCCTCTTGAGCGGCTTTTAGTTTGGCAGCATCTTCTTTTTTGTCTTTAGTCTGTTGCTCAGCAGATTTTTTGTCAGCTTCAGCCTTATCTTCATTGGATTGATCTTTACCAGAAGCCTGTTTATTTTTCTCAGCCTCTTGTTGTTTGCCAGGGTTTGACTCTTGGGAATCGTCAGAGCCGCTCTTGTTATGCTCCTCTTTTTTGTCGCCCTCTTTTTTGTCACCCTCTTTTTTATCGCCCTCTTTTTTATCGCCCTCTTTTTTATCGCCCTCATCCTGATGCTCTTTTTTCTCTTCTTGCTGTTTAATAGCCTTCTTTACAACCTCCAAGTTATATTTGGCATCGGCGTGGTTGGGATCAGCTTTTAAAACCTCATTGTAAGCTTTGACGGCTTCTGGAAGGCGGCCTAGACGGGCTAAAGTGTTTCCACGATTATAAATAGCATCATTACTGCTCTCTCCCTCCAGGCTTTTAAGGGCGGCATCATACTGTCCGGATCTATATTTAGCTACTGCTTGCCACTGCTTGTCGCTGAACAGCTCGCTGGCTTCTGATAGTTTACCCTCAGCCATAGCTGCTGCCCCTTGTTGGTCTGGTGTATACCATAATTGCTGCCAATTCAGGGCGTGGGCTTCGTTGTTAATAGAGAAGAACAGCAGAAAAACAAGTATAGATTGCCGTCTAAATACCGATGCTGCCCAGATTAGAACCGGAAGTAGTAGCCATGGACCCTCTTCATGCCAGCGATCTGCAGTAAACTCGGTCTCGGCGACCTGCATAGATATTGGGTTCTGTTTTATGCCAGACAAGAGTAGGTCCAAATCTTTGTCGTCTGTTTGTAGTTCTGCAAAATAACCACCTCCCTGCTTGACAACTTTTTGTAGTGGCCCAGACAGGAGTTTTGGAATGACAATAGCTCCAGAAGCATCACTGAAAAAGCCTCCATCAGGTAGAGGAATAGGTGCACCTTCCTGGGTGCCAACTCCTAGTATGGATAGGCGATGCCCAACCATCTGTTTGCTTGTGAATGTAGAGCTTTCGGGCCAGCCATCTGTTATCATAAGGAGATCGCCACGGCGAATGCCGCTATTTTTAAAAAGCTCAACAGCCTTGTCTATAGCCAGTTGCGGGCGGCTGCCTTGTGCTGGCATCATATCAGTTGAGAGGCTGTTAACCAGTGCAGAAATATTGTGGCTGTCATCAGTTAACGGTGAGACAACAAACGGCTCTGCTGCATAGACAATAAGAGCTGTCTGACCCTCTTTGCGACGAGATAAAATATCTAAAATCTTATGTTTGGCCCAGGTTATTCGGTTGGGTTTAAGGTCGGTAGCGTCCATTGATCTGGAGAGGTCAAGAGCAATGATCATTGCCGATTGATTGCTAAAAACCGGCTGGGGAACTCTCTGCCATACCGGGCCAGACAAGGCGGTTATAACCAATAGTGCAGAGACGATACCTCCCCATGGCAGACGTTTTTTAATATCTTTTTGAACTGTGTTCATAATATATGGAAGTAGATGGGGGTCGCAAACCTTGCTCCAGGCTCTGCCGGTTTTTATCTTTCCATCATAGTACCAGATAAATATGAGCAGAGGGATAGTGGCAAAAAACCATAGCGGACGTAAAAAGTGAAAATTCTCAATCATCTAGATTCGCCTCTTGATCCTGCTAACTGCGACCAGCAAAAATGTCAAAATCAATGCCCCGGAGAGAGGCCATAAAAAAAGGGATTTTGTCGGACGGTAGGAGCGACTCTCTTTCTCCACCGGTTCCAGTCTGTCCAGTAGCTGATAGATCCCCTCTAACTCCTCAGTATTTCTCGCCCTAAAGTAGCGGCCCTGGGTGGTGTTGGCAATTTTTGTGAGGGTCTCTTCATCAAGATCTGCTGACGGATTGACCAAACGGTCGCCAAACAGGGAGCGAACAATCATCTTATCAGCACCGATACCTATAGTGTGGATTTTCAACCCGGATTTTGCAGCTAGTTGTGCCGCTTGCAGAGGGGAGACCTCTCCGGCGGTATTGGCTCCATCGGTTAGTAGTATCAGTACCCGGCTACCTGGAGAGGCTTTGCGAATTTTCTTTACCGCCAAACCTATAGCGTCGCCAATGGCGGTTTTGGGACCGGCCAGACCAATTACGGACTCTTTAAGAAGTGTTGAGACTGTATCCCGGTCAAAGGTCAATGGGGTTTGCAGATAGGCGTTGCTGCCAAATAGAATCAGCCCCATACGGTCACCTTGCCGCCTTTTGATAAATGCTCCTGCCACCGATTTTGTTGCTGTAAGACGGTCAACCATCTCATTGTTCAAGATAAAATCTTTTACTTTCATGCTGTTGGAAAGATCCACAGCCAACATTAAATCCCGGCCACTAACTGGAAGCTCTAACTGGTCTCCAAGCCATTGCGGTCTGGCAGCAGCGGTAACAAGTAGCAACCAAGCTAGTAGAGCCAGCACTGTTATCGGCCATTCAGCAGTTTTTCCATTGCTGTCGGCAGAGTAGTTCAAGGCAAAGCTGAAATCTTCTGGGAAGGGTATTTTTAGTGTTGCATCAGGCTCTATTGTTGAGAGTGCCATAAAGCGGCGCAGCAGCAAGGGAAGTGGTAATATTAAGAAGATCAAAGGCCATTCAAATTGCAGCATTTATATCTCTCATCTTATGACAGCACCAGCCAAAAACAGAAATATGGCTCCACCAGCCAGTCCCAACCGTAAGGCACGTTGGAACTCAATACCAAAAACCCTTTTTAAACCAACAATCAATAAAATAGTCTCAACAGCGACAATAGTCATATGCCAGGGAATTATAACCTCGGGACCACCCCAGCCATATCTAACCAAAAATGTATCAAGAAGAAGGCTGGGAAGCCAAGGGCCAAAAAAACAGAAACCAAGCAGTGTCCATGTTCTTTTTATTGTCATATTTAAGGTGGCATATTCTTTTCCATACCACCAGATGACAGTTGCCATTATAGTGATAATTAGTAGGCCATACGGTCCGTAAGCATAAATTTCAAAATAACGGTATTTTGTCGCCTCAATGCCAAAAGGAACCGGCAGTAGCATGGGGCTGTTCTCTTCGTAGAGGGCTACCAGCGTGGTAAGAGCTGTAGTCTCCCAGCGGAAAAACTGTAAAAGCAAAGCCCAGATAAAGAGATCATTTCCCCTAATGCGGGTGTAGAGACCTGCAGGGCGTAAAAATATAAAACAGGTTAGAATTCTAAGCATGGAGTTATGGTTTAGTACTTGTTGATAATCTTTTCACCTCTTTTCTGAGGCGAATGACCTCATCTATGAGGGTTCTGGTACGGCCAGCCATTTTGCTAAGAATACGCAGGGTAAAGGCTGGCTCTTCACCAACCCACTGTAAAAACCCCATTTTATCAACTGACAAAACCTGCACATCTCCCAAGGCTTTGGCACTGGCAATTCTTGTTGCACCATCAAAAAGAGCCAGCTCGCCAAATACCTCATCTTCGCCCAGAACAGCAAGTTGTAGAGAGTCTTCGGTTTTATCGTCAAGGACGATCTCAACTTTTCCCTCCAATACAACATACATACAGTCTGCCGGGTCGCCTTGATGGAGAATGATATCACCATCTACATACTTTTTTCCAAGTGCTGATTTTCTAGCGTGAAATAACATAAAATCACCTTGCAATTGTGTTTAATCAAGGTTCGGCAGTTTGGTGTGCATAAATGGTGCAACATATTGGTTTGTCTGGCGAATCAGAAAAAATTGAAGTTACCTTATTGGTGAGAAGGCTTTTTTCTGGTTTGCCATGTGAATCAAGAGGTTGTGCCAGTGATGTACGCCCAACTGCCGGGTTCTGGTTTAAATAGGCTAAATAAATGAATATTTAGCCTATATATGTTCTCTGTAACTATCTCCCTATTTTCTCACAAAAACCTTCCCAAAAAAAGGCATTTATAATTAACATAAAAAATATCAGTTGAATTATCATGAGACAACAGCAGAGGCTTGCAATTTTGATAATAGGTTTCTTGACTGTTCAATACTAAACCCCAAAAAGCCTCTTAACCGAATGCCAGATCAACTTAAAAACCACCATAGGGTACATGGAAGATATTATGATCTTTTTATATGATGAACTGCCGGTAAATGTGTCCCATAGAGCGGCACTTAGGCGTGGGGTGGTATCTTCACGGTTTTGTTCTTCTTTGATTACCGCTAAAATAGCCTCTTGAATAAAAGTTGCTGGCCGCATCAGGCTGTCGCCAAAAAATATAATATGGCCTAAGCGGTTGTCCCAGTCCAGTTTGCTACAAGCTGGTTGATAAAAACGTCTGAAACTCTCTTTTTCTACTCCATGGCTTATTGCGGCGTAGGCCATGGCTTTTGCCAGACGGTAAGCAGCACCTATGCCGTCTTTGTATAGCCTTGATGATGAGCAGTCACCAACCAATACAACACGGTCGCCGAATGGGTTGCTTGGTGCTCCTATGTTGATATGGGGCTGGCAGTGGCAGGTCTGAACCGGGACCTCCCAGCCTACAGGTAGACACTTTTGGACCTCTGGGGCTTGAAAAACCTGCTTAACAAGATTCTGATCAATATTATCGCCAAGAATAATCATGGTTGCATAATCACCTTTTGGGGTGATGGCGATAAACTTTACACCGGGAATATTAAGTAGAAAAACATGCATGGAGTGTTCTAGAAGCCGAACTACCTCATATTCTCCAAAATAAAGCTCTGATACGTAGGCTTTGGTTGATTTTGGTGGTTTATAACCAAAATCAAGGTCGATAAATAGCTTGAGAGCAGGGCTGTTAAGGCCAACGCATCCAACTACAAGGTCATAGGTGGTGTGGTTGTTCTCGCCCCAGCTAAGCCGGGGCCGGCCTCTATCCCAGGCAATACCTGTTACTCGTGTTTTAAAATGTTCAGCCCCTTTTTCTATAGCTAATGACAGCAGATGGTCATCAAAGCTTGACCATGGAATTGGTAGCTGATTTTCAGCCCCTTTTGGTCCGGCACCACGAAAAATACAGGCGATACGTTTTTCATTTTTGGGGGCTTTGATTCTTACTGAACTGCTATCGGTGTGTAGGGTGTAGGCATCTATAGTATCAATAAGCACATTATCGGGGAGGTGTATTCCATCGCTGGCAAATTTTTGTACTAATGACTCAGAGATAACTCCCCCACACATATTACAACCACGAGGGCCTGTTAAGGTAAAGTCTCGAGGTTCAAAAATATCAACCTGGATATCTAAATCAACCTGTTTAGCCAGGTCCAATAGAAAAAAAGCCGAGAACGCTCCTGCTGGACCTCCGCCGACAATTGCTATTTTCGAGCCGTTTTTTAGTTCCATCATCTGGATTTATCTGTTCTCACTATTTTTATTAATTCTGGAAAGCCACACTTCTAGACCTTGGGCGTTAAGCTCCTGGTCGGCAGCAAGCAGTGGTTCTATAAGAGCTTCTGCTACTGGAGATTGGATATCTTCTAAAACCCCACGCATATGATTGTTAATAGCTGCTACTAGCTGTTGATGACTGTTGCTGCTTTTAACCAGCTCTAAATATTGATCAAGCTGCCGGTGCAGGGTTTGTAGCAGTTCTGGTTGGTATGTTATGGAGTCAAAGTGGGTTAGATAGAGTCGCTCTGGTTTTAGTCCCGCGATTTTATCTAGGGTGTTATGCAGTAGTTCAGGGTCTAGCTGGACCGGAGTGGTGGCAGGAAAAATAAAAGGTGTCGTGCCTCCATCAAACTCCCGGTAGGAGATGCCAAAGGAGTCGCCAGAAAAAAGCCCCCGGCTTTTTTGATCCCAAACCGCTAGATGATGCCTGGCATGGCCTGGAGTATCTATTAAAAGTAGCTCCCGGCCACCAACCAGCAGCTTGTCACCATCGGCTGGTGTTACAACCCGCTCACTATCAACAGCTATAATATCACCAAGAGTGGTTTTGAATCTCTCTTCGCCGTATACAGCGGTGGCACTGGCTTTTAATTTTTCCGGGTTGACTAAATGTTTGGCCCCAGATGGATGGACAATAAGTTGGGCCTCTGGACAGAGGCGCATTAACTCTCCGGCTCCTCCAGCATGATCAAGATGGACATGGGTGACAATAACTGCATCCACATCACCTGGGGTAAGGTCTGCTCTTTTTAGTGCCTGAAGCAACTTTGCTGCAGCAAGAAGAGGCCCGGTTTCAATAAATACAGCCCGGCCATTTTCAACAAGCAGATATGCTGCTGTCATCTGGGGCCTTATATAGTGGGTATCTATACGGGTGATGCCAAAGGGAAAATCGTGGTAGTCTCTGTTCATGAATAGAAATTTATCCAATCCTGATATTTCAATATTGTTACCATTTTATAACGGGGCAGCAACCCTGGAGCAGTGCCTGGACTCTATACTAAACCAGAGCTTTAATAATTTCGAGCTTTTAGCAATAAACAATGGCTCAACTGACGACTCTGAAAATGTTGTAATCAACAAAATGGGAGATGATCAACGGTTGATGCTGTTCAATCTTCCTGAGCCGGGGCTGATTCCGGCACTTAATTTTGGACTTGAACAAGCAAAATCTGAGCTAATCGTAAGGATGGATTGTGATGACATCATGTCTCCCCATCGCCTGCAAAAGCAGTGGCAGCATATGAAGCAACATCCAGACTGCTCTTTAGTCTCCTGTCAGGTAAGGCTTTTCCCTGATGAGCTGGTTAAAGATGGCTACCGGGAGTATATACGTTGGCAAAATAGCTGTATCACTGCTCAGGATATTAGAGATGAAATCTATTGGGAGTCTCCCATGGCCCACCCATCAGTCACCTTTCGCAAAAAAGATGTGTTGACTCTAAACGGCTACCGGGATGGTGACTTTCCTGAAGATTATGACCTCTGGTTACGGATGAACCAAGCTGGGATGAAGATGGAAAAGCTGCCAGAGATACTTCTGGATTGGCGAGAGGGGGCTAAACGTTTGTCTCGTAGCGATCCCCGTTATAACCGGGCGGCGTTTGATATACTACGGGGCAAATTCCTAGCCCAAGATCCACGCCTGAGTCAAGGCCGCCCTCTGGTAATTTGGGGGGCAGGTCGCTCCACACGTCTCCGGGCAAAACATCTGCTTGATAATGGTTTTGACCTGTTAGCCTGGATAGATGTGGATGAAAATAAAATTGGCAATCTGGTGTGGGGTGCACCTGTAGAGCCGCCAGAGTGGTTGCTTAAACAGGTCGATAAGCCCTTTGTTTTAAGTTATGTCACAGTTCGTGGAGCAAAAGAGAAAAACCGCCAGCTACTGGAAGGAATGGGATATCATCGAGGCCGGGACTATCTTATGGTGGGGTAGGGGGATGACCTGGATTTCCAAGAGCATCTAGCAATGGTTTTAGCTCTTTTTCATAATTTCTCCAGCCTCCAACCGAACTGCTATAGATAGGTTTTCGGACCTGGGCGTTACTGGCGGTCTGTACATTTCTAACTGTTTTGTGAAAAGCCAAACACTGCTCGTTCCATTCAAGACCACAAAAATCCAGGAGTTTTCTTGACTCTTGTTCTTGGTTTGCGGTTAATGTTTCATATTGAAGGTCGTAAATAAACCCCGGCAGAGTATTGTGCCAATGGGCCATCATATCTGAATAGAGTCTATAATATTGACCAAGCTCTTTCATATTGTAGGAGTAGCTATAATCACCAACAAAGTTCTGCCGGAACATGGAAAAACAGGTGTCCTCAGCAGAGCGAACCGAGTGGATGACCTTGGCATTAGGCAGCAGAAGTTTGATAATTCCTACATACATGAAATTGAATGGCAATTTATCGGTAATAAATCTATGTTTTGAAGAGATCTTCCTTATTCTAGATATATATTCATCCCCAAGCCGTACAGAATCATTTAACTGCCATTTTGAAATTTTACGGGGCAGGGTGTTGATAAGGTCTGCTGGAAGTGTCTGCCTGATAACTTCTTCAAAAAATGGTAACTCACCAGCTCCAAATACATCTGGATGGCTGGATAAAATCTGCTCAATAAGGGTCGAGCCGGAGCGGGGCATGCCAACAATAAATATTGGTGTTACATCACTAGAGCCAAACTCCTCTCTTGCTTTGAAAAAATCCTGATTGAATACCTCTTGAAAACGGCTGAATTTTTTTGCCTCATCAGAGATGTTGAATTGTATGGCCTCTCTCTCCAGGTTGTTGGCTTTTAAATAATATTGAAAAGCTTCTGGGTAGTTTTCAAGGTCTGATAGAGCTTTGCCAATGGAAAAATTTAACAGGCATTTTTCTTCAGTTCTGGTCTCTTTAGTCAACAGAGCTAGCATTGGCTCTATCTCAGATCTGTCAGAGTATTTTACCAATCCACCTAGATTATATATAGCTTTAGCGTAGTCAGGTTTAAGGGCGATTGCCTTTTTATAGCTTGAAATTGCTTCATCAAGTTTACCCTGGTCGCCTTGGATCTTGCCAAGACCAAAGTAGGCTTGGGGATAGTCAGCTTGAATCGTTATTGCCTTTTTATAGCTTGCTGAGGCCTCTTCAAGTTTACCTTGAGAGAATAGAGCGTTGCCTAGATTATTATGAGCTTCAGCGTAGTCTGGTTGAATGGAAACAGCTCTCTGGAGGCAGGAGACCGTCTCGTCTGTTTTGCCCAGGCTAAACAAAATAATACTCATGTTACTTAAAGCAACTACGTTATCATGTTGGATTTCCAGGGTTTTCCGGTAGCACTGTATGGCTGCATCCAAACGTCCAATCTGGTGAAAATGCATAGCCTGTTGCAGAGCTTCCCCGGCTTTGGCGGAGGTAACTTTATCTATTGAACGTGGACCGCTGTTTTTCTTTGACAGTTTTTGTTGCCGTCGTCTCTCTGCTCTGTTCATATGCGACTATATATTTCCATTGTAACTATATGTTATTACATGCAAAACTTGTTACGTCCCGACTCTTTTGCTTCATAAAGTTTTTTGTCGGCACGCTGTTTTAAGTCAACTTCCGAATTTTCTGTTAAAATAGACTCTGCCACTCCCATAGAGATGGTTATGGATGGTAAAGGGCTGCCGTCTGGCATGAATATTTTGGTATTTATTACAGCTTGGCGAACTCTCTCAGCAACATTTCTGCACTGTTTTAAACGGGTGTTAGGCAGAATAATTGCAAACTCTTCTCCACCATAACGATAAACAAAATCTCCAGGACGAACTGTATCTCTTAAGGTGGCAGCAAGAGCAATCAGAGCTTGGTCACCTCCAATATGGCCATGGGTATCGTTGTAAATTTTAAAGTAGTCAACATCGATCATAATAAGAATTAACGGATGTTTGCCATAGGTGCTGCGATTTAAAAAACGTGTGAGCATATTATCAAAAGCTCGGCGGTTATTGATGCCTGTCAAGCCGTCAACCAAGGCAATACCTTCCAACTCTTGAATATGCCTTTGATGCTCTAAAGTGGTCTTATCTGTAGCAACAATCCAGCTTGAGAGTATTTCTAGTAGGTTTCTGGCAATAATCGGCATTTTGTTAA
The DNA here is from genome assembly GCA_015232365.1 of Magnetococcales bacterium. Taxonomy (GTDB): domain Bacteria; phylum Pseudomonadota; class Magnetococcia; order Magnetococcales; family JADFYX01. The sequence continues at coordinate 36,475 of JADFZU010000028.1, forward strand.
CTATCGACCAAAAACTTTTCCGGTTGATTATTAAAATATTAGAGATGTTGTTGCTAATCACATAAGCCGAAGTCTTGCCAGAATTAATTAAAGATAGTTCTCCTACCGTTCCACCAACTTTAACTGTACGGATAGATGGTGATTTCTGGTTGTCCAGGTGGATTGAAAGAGAACCAGATAGAACCAAATAGATGAATTTATTCTGTTCTCCAGGAGCAATTAAAACCTGCCCGGATTGCAATCGGTGGGTTTTACATTCGGCTAAATATTTTTTAAGGGTATCCATCGGTGCACCATTGAACATTGGAGCTTCATTGATTGCTTGATTCAACATCTCCTTATTCATACTGCCCCCAATGGAAATTATAGTTAGTAGCTTTTATTTTTGCTAACAGTGCAGAAACTGCATAATGGCAACGATTAATTTTTTTTACAAGATATCATAAACCATCAGGATCTAAATTTGTAAATAGCTGGCTCTCTTAAACTTTGGCTACCGCCTTAACCAGCATTCGGCCCATACGGCCACCAGCCCCTACTACCCCTATTGCTGTTTCTGAC
>JADFZU010000029.1 GCA_015232365.1 Magnetococcales bacterium
GCCAGTCTATTCCGACCTGCTCAGCCCGCTGTAGATAGTTGGCTACAGTAGCCCTACTGATTGCACAACTATCAGCAATCTGCCTGTTGCTGAGTCCTGCTGCTTTTTTTAAACGTATAACTTCTTTGAGCTTGCGCATGGATAACCTCGTATTGGGCATAACCACTCCTTTTCTCTTTAATAAAAAAAGAGGATTATGCCGGGTTATCCCGCATCGCGTTACCCTATTGATCCTGTTGCCAAACCAATGGCAAATATCAATTGGAATGGGTGGCTACTTTCTATTGGAATGGGTGGCCACTTTCGATTGGAATCAGTGGCCAGATTTAGCTGGAATACGCAGTTATTGCTCTACCCACACCTCTGCCCACAATATAGGCGAAAATCCCTACCCACATCTCTACCCACACCATGAAGCTGGATTTTAGTGTTTTCTATTGGATAACTCTGGACAAGAAAAAAGCCAGTGACTATTGAAATCACTGGCTTTAATGGACTTTATTGGATTGTCCTGAATCCTATACTGGCGGATGGGGTGGGATTCGAACCCACGGACCCTTGCGAGTCGGCGGTTTTCAAGACCGCTGCCTTCGACCACTCGGCCACCCATCCGCCGAACAAGTTACCCTATATGGATAGAGAATGACAAGGTCTAACGCCAAGATAGATTATAAAAAATGATTTACAGCTTTAACAACCTGATTTGTTTGGACTTTTGAAATATGAAAAGCAAAACCGTGGACTTTGTACACACCTACCAGGGAGATAATCTCCCTGGACCAGTGTAAATACAGGCAATAACTAACTTGCTTTGCTGATTGTTGTTATGCCGCCCATGTAGGGTATTAGAGCCTCTGGAATTTTAATGCTGCCATCAGCTTGCTGATAGTTCTCCAGTATGGCTACTAGAGTTCGGCCTACTGCTAAACCTGAGCCGTTTAGAGTATGGACCATCTCTGGCTTTTTTGCTCCTGCACGACGAAATCTTGCCTTCATACGCCTGGCCTGAAAAGACTCGGTATTGGAGCAAGAGGATATTTCACGATAACAGCCCTGACCCGGTAGCCATACCTCTAAATCATAGGTCTTGACTGCTGCAAATCCTAAATCTCCACTACATAATGCCACCGCTCTATAGGGCAGTTTTAGACGTTTCAACACCTCCTCAGCGTTGGCTGTTAACTGCTCTAACGCTTCGCCACTATCCTCTGGGCGGGTAATCCAGACCAGCTCAACCTTGTCAAACTGATGCTGACGAATCAAACCTCTGGTATCTTTACCTGCTGCACCTGCCTCACGGCGGAAACAGGTGGTCCAGGCGGTCATCTTTAGGGGGAGATCTTCTTCTGTTAGTATCTGGTCACCAACTAAATTGGTCAGAGGAACCTCTGCTGTAGGAATCATATAGAGAGGATCATCCTTGGCGGCAAAAAGATCCTCTTCAAACTTTGGTAGCTGCCCAGTACCATATAGTGTTTTCTGGTTCGCCAGTAGTGGCGGCATCACTTCAGTATAGCCATGCTCCCCTGTGTGGAGATCCAGCATAAAGTTGATCAACGCTCTGGATAGTCTTGCACCAGCACCACGTAGAACCGTAAATCTAGCCCCGGCTATCTTTGCTCCAGCATCAAAGTCTAAAATACCGAGATCCTCTCCAAGCTCCCAATGGTTCTTGGCGATAAAATCTAGCTTTTCTGGTTCGCCAACATCAGGCCAGCGGCGTAACTCAACATTACCACTCTCATCAGCCCCTACCGGGACATCAGTACCGGGTAGGTTTGGCAGGCCAGCTAAAACCCCATCAACCTTCTGCTCCAACTCCTTGAACTCAGCCTCTAAATCCTTTAGCTGTGGTCCTAGCTCCTTCATCTCGGCAAAAAGATCACTAGCATCCTCCCCAGCCTTTTTTCGGACACCAACCTCTTTGGAGACCCCATTACGCCTGGCTTGCAGAGCCTCAACCTCTCCCTGAATCTTACGTTTTTTTGCCTCAAGATCATGAAAACTGTTGAGATCATAAGAGCCGCTTCTAATTGCCAAACGGCTCTGTACCAACTCAGGCTCTGCCCTTATCAGCTTAATATCCAGCATAACCTACTCCTCAGTACTGGAGTCATCATCAGGTCCACCATTTACAATATCGTCAGAACCAGAACTCTCCTCACCGCCCGGCCCCATACCTTCTGCTTGCAGTGCTTCGCCATCCTCATCAAGCTCTTCTATCTCTTCCGGTTCAGCCAGACGGGCCACCGAAGCAACACGCTCACCTTTACCAACATTGAGAACCTTAACCCCCTGGGCGTTACGGCCGGTCAAGCGGATGCTATCCATGCCTGTACGCAAAACTGTACCCTGATCTGAGATCAACATTACCTGATCTCCCGGCCAGACAGTCAATGTTGCAACCACCAAACCATTGCGGTCACTGGTTTGAATGCCAATCACACCCTGGGTTCCCCGGCCTTTGGTCGGGAACTGGGACTCTTCTGAACGTTTACCATATCCGTTCTCCGTTATGGTCAATACCTGACAACCAGAACCCGGCAGCAAAACATTGAGAGCAATAACCTTATCGTCGCCCTTCAAGCGCATGCCACGAACACCACGGGCTACCCGGCCCATACTCCGCACCTGGCTGGTTCTAAACCGTACCGCTTTACCAGCACGGGAGTAGAGCATAATCCGCCCAGGTTGTTTTACTTTATCAGCTTCATCAACTGCATCATCAACTGCATCATCATCTGATTCAGCAGCTATCTCGCCATCAATTGCCTCACCATCCGAATCATCTCCAGCTTCATCATCTTTCTCCTCAGGCAGCACCGGCAATAGTGCAACGCCTATAAGGTCGTCCCCTTCGACTAGATCCACGGCTCTAATTCCTGAGACTCTGATATTGACATAAGCAGAGAGCAGGGTCTTTTTAATCAAACCACGGCTGGTGGCAAACAGAAGCTCCCACTCGCCCCACTTATCTTTGGTGAACGGAGCCGGAAGAATCTGCCTCACCTTCTCACCATCTACCAACGGCAACAGATTGACAATAGGCCGCCCTCTTGCTGCACGACCTGCGGCAGGAAGATCATAAACTTTTAGCTTGAACACTCTGCCCTGATCGGTAAAGCAGAGGATGGTGTCGTGGGTTGAGGCAACAAAAAGCTGGGCGATAAAATCCTCTTCCCGCATTCCAGTAGCACTTTTGCCCCGGCCACCCCGACGCTGGGTGCGATACTCTACACTTGGTTGCCGTTTGATATATCCCGCATGACTTACCGTAACTACCATCTCCTCTTCCGGGATCAGGTCAGCCATGGAAAACTCACCAAGACTACCGACTATCTCAGTACGCCGTGGATCGGCAAACATCTCTTTGATAAGAACCAGCTCATTTTTAATAACCTCCATCAATACCACATCGGAGGCCAAAATTTTCTTCAAACGGACGATCTCTGCAAGAATCTCTTCAAACTCTCCATGGATCTTATCCTGCTCCAGCCCGGTCAGGCGGTGGAGACGCATATCCAAAATAGCCTGGGCCTGAATCTCAGTGAGCATATACCCACCTTCGACAAACTGGGGTGAAGCCACATCACCAGACTCCATCGCCCTGAGCAGCATAGCCTCAACCGGGCCACGGTCCCACTTTTCAGTAATCAGGTTGGCTTTGGCGATTGTGGGGTTTGGTGCTTCACGAATAATTTTTATAACCCGCTCAATGTTTGCCAACGCAACTGAAAGCCCCTCTAAAAGATGGCTACGGGCCTGGGCCTTCTTCAGCTCAAACAGGGTACGCCGGGTGACAACCTCACGGCGATGTTTGATAAACTCCTCTAAAATACGCTTTAGGGGCAAGGTCTCAGGCTTGCCATCAACCAGAGCCAAGGTATTAACGCCAAAACTGGACTGCATTGGGGTGTGTTTAAAGAGCAGGTTTAACAACACATCGGCATTGGCATCCCGTTTTAGCTCAATAACGACCCGCATACCCTGGCGGTCAGACTCATCTCGAAGATCAGAGAGGCCGGTGACCCGTTTCTCCCGAACCAGTTCTGCGATTCGCTCCACCAGTTTGGCCTTATTTACCTGATAGGGCAGCTCATGGATGACTATTACCTCTTGACCGGATTTTTTGGTCTCTATTTCTGTTTTGGCCCGAACCACCACCGAACCACGTCCGGTCTCAAAAGCACTCTTGATTCCACCACGGCCGTGGATGATTCCTCCGGTAGGAAAGTCTGGGCCTGGCAAATGCTCCATAAGCTCTTCGGTTTCAATATCCGGGTTTTCAATCAATGCACAGGTAGCGTCGATCACCTCACCAAGATTATGAGGCGGAATGTTGGTCGCCATACCTACAGCAATACCGGATGAGCCGTTGACAAGGAGGTTGGGAAACTTTGCCGGCAGAACCTTAGGCTCGGTCATGGAGCCGTCATAGTTGGGAATAAAATCCACCGTCTCTTTTTCAAGATCGGCTAGAAGATCTCCAGCCAGCCGGGTCATACGAACCTCGGTATAACGCATAGCTGCAGCAGAGTCCCCATCCACCGAACCAAAGTTACCCTGACCATCAATCAACATCTGCCGCATGGAAAAGTCCTGGGCCATACGAACAATGGTGTCATAAACGGCAACATCACCATGGGGGTGGTATTTACCAATTACATCACCAACGACACGGGCCGATTTTTTATATGAACGGTTCCACTCGTTACCTAGCTCTCGCATGGCAAAAAGAACCCGGCGGTGAACCGGCTTGAGTCCATCCCGAACATCAGGCAACGCCCTTCCGACGATCACGCTCATGGCATAATCGAGATAGGATGTACGCATCTCATCTTCAATGTTTACAGGAAGTTCTTTGGGGATTGCTACGGAGTCGTCACTCATAAACTAAAAGCTCTTCATATGGTTGGATGCTGATTAGACTAAAGGTTAAATCTACCCTGATTAACGAACGTCTCAGTATAGCCGATTTTAGGCTCCAAGAACACCCTCTATCAACATATTTTTCTTTTATCATATAAACAGAGCCTGGATGGGAGTCATTGGTGCAATCTATTGATTTATCAGATGTATCATAGAAAATCACAATCACCTTGTTGGTGATAAAGTTTTCCTGTGATATGCTTGGTGAATCAATAGGTTGTGCCAGTGATGTAAGAACAACTATCAAATCTAGGTTAAAATGAGTTGATAGTTTTCATACAAACTCTGGCAGCCTGTGCTTATCCAATGTACCATTCTGTTTTTACCCTAGATTCGGCAGTTGGAAGTGCATAAAAGGTGCAGCACTTTGGTTTATATGGTGAATTAGAAAAAATCGAAGCCCCCTTATTGGTGATGAAACTTTTTTCTGATTTGCCAGGTTAGTCAAGAGGTTGTGACTGCTGCGTACTTACAACTGCTGAATCTAGGTTTACATATTGCCTGTTTTGGGAAACTAATATTATGACCATGGATACACTTACCGCTCTATGCCCTCTGGATGGACGTTATCAATCAAAGGTTGCCGATCTTGGACCGATTTTTTCTGAGTATGGCCTGATTCGCTTTCGGGTTCAGGTGGAGGCAGCTTGGTTGCAGGCTCTGGCTGATGAACCGGGAGTTCCTGAGGTAGCCCCTTTTACTGATTCTGAAAAAGAGCTGTTGCAGCAGGTGGTCGCTAAATTTTCCAACAAGGATGCCAGCCGGGTCAAAGAGATTGAATCTGTTACCAACCATGACGTCAAAGCGGTGGAGTATTTCCTAAAAGAGCAACTTGAGAAAACCTCCCTTGCTGGAGTTGCTGAGTTTATCCACTTTGCCTGCACATCGGAGGATATAAACAACCTCTCCCACGGTTTGATGTTAAAAGAGGCAAGAGAGAAGGTTATGCTACCAGCTTTGGATGGTATAATCACAGCCATAAACCAACTTGCCCAGCAACATGCCGCCCTCCCAATGCTAGCTCGTACCCATGGTCAAAACGCCTCTCCCACCACATTGGGCAAAGAGATGGCAAACGTTGCCCATCGTCTGGACATACAGCGGCGTCGGGTGGCAGCTAGCCCGGTTTTTGGCAAGATTAATGGGGCTGTTGGTAACTTTAACGCCCATATTGTTGCTTACCCAGAGGTAGACTGGCCGAAATTATCGGAAAAATTTGTCACAAAACTCGGCCTTACCCATCAACCCATGACCACTCAGATTGAACCCCATGACGGCATGGCGGAGATGTTTCATGCCTTGAGCCGTTTTAATACCATCTTGATTGATTTCAACCGGGATGTATGGACCTACATCTCTCTTGGTTATTTTAAGCAGAAGACCAAAGCTGGTGAGGTTGGCTCATCCACCATGCCCCATAAAGTCAACCCCATTGATTTTGAGAACTCTGAGGGTAATTTAGGTCTTGGCAACGCTATTTTAAGCCATTTAGCGGAAAAACTGCCCATATCCAGAATGCAACGGGATCTTACCGACTCCACTGTTCTCCGTAATATGGGTGTGGGGTTTGGTTATTCACTGCTGGCCTATGCCTCTGCCATGAAGGGTATTGGCAAACTGGAGGCAAATCAAGCCCGGCTTGCAGAAGATCTTAATGCCAATTGGGAGGTGTTGGCTGAGCCAATTCAGACGGTTATGCGCCGCTATGGAATTGAAAAGCCATATGAAAAACTCAAGGAGCTTACCCGAGGCAATGCTATTACCCAGGAAGGGATTGTTGAGTTTATTGAAGGGCTGGATATTCCTGCTGCAAGTAAGGAACAGCTAACTAAGTTAACTCCAGCCTCTTATGTGGGGCTGGGGGAGAGCCTTTGTAAAACACCTTTTGGAAAAGCTTGAAAATAGGCCGCTGCCCCAAACCCTGCAGAGGAAGGGGCAGCAGACACCATCCCATGATCAAAAATGGGTCCAGCCGGTGCAGTCTAGATTTAGCGGTCTGCCCTGCTGATTAATATTTACGCTGCTGCCTGCTGTTATTTCGCCGATTTCAGTTACAACTACCCCAACTTTTTCGGCAATAGCAGCCACATCTGCCACCATAGCGGGAGCTACGGTAAAAAGAAGCTCATAATCCTCGCCACCCGTTAATACCTTGGCCAACATATCTGGACCGTGACGCTTGAGTACCCTTTTTGCCGCAGCAGAGAGGGGAATTTTTTCAACATCAACCTCAGCACCAACATTTGAAGCTGCACAAATATGGGCCAGATCAGCAGTCAACCCATCAGAAACATCTATGGCAGCAGAGGTTACACCACCTTCAACCAGGGCTAAAGCAAGCACAACCCTAGGCTCCGGCAGTTGATGCCTCTTGAGCAGATAAACCCGGTCATCCAGGTTGGCAATTTTCAGGTTTTCAAGATGGTAAGCCAGGCCCAAAGCCGAGTCACCAAGAGTGCCAGAGAGAAAAATCTTATCCCCAACTCTAGCTCCAGAACGCAAAGTAGAACAACCCTTTTCTACACTGCCGATTACGGTAATAGTGACAACCAAAGCCTTCTTACTGCCGGTTGTATCGCCACCAACCAGACCTATACCAAAATCCTCTCCATCGTCTTTTAGACCACGCGAGAACTCTTTGATCCAATCTAATCTGGTTGTCGGAGGAGTGGTTAGAGAGAGAAAATACCAACAGGGCAAAGCCCCCATTGCTGCTAAATCTGATAGATTCACCCGTAGAGATTTACGGCCTAACAGATATGGGTCAGCACCTTTACTAAAATGGATACCCTCCACCAGGGTGTCAGTGCTAACTACCAACTCCTGGCCTTCTGGAATAGCTAACTGTGCAGCGTCATCCCCTATGCCCACTATTACCCCGGCTACTTCTCTGCTGCTTAAAGGGGTGAAATAGTTTTTAATCAGTTCAAACTCTCCAACCGAAGCAATGGTCTGCTCTTTTTTCAACTGGTCCTCTTTATTATGGCTGGAGTATTTTTTAGAAGCACAAGAAGTTATGCCAGACTTGATTGCCTTCAAAGCCTAATAAGGTTTATGTGCGAATCTGGCTAGCCAGACTATCCATTACCCCATTTACAAATGAACGCGACCCTTTACCGCCATAACGTTTTGATAGCTCGATAGCCTCATTGATAACTACTCGTGCCGGTAGGTCAGGCTCGGCCAATAGCTCGTAAACACCCTGACGGAGAATGTTACGGTCAATGGTGGCAATTCTCTCTGTAGACCAGTTGGTGGAACTTTTGGCAATCCACTGGTCTACCTCCTCCAAACGACTCCAAATACCTAGAGCAACCCGCTTGAAATATACCATATCAGCCCGGCTGCCCAAGTTATCATTACAGAGCTGTTCTACGGCATTTTCAATATCATCGCCAGAAATATCGCTCTGATAAAGGGCTTGCAGGATTAACTCACGGGCTTTATGCCGATTACCTTGACCCTTTGCTTTGTTTGCCACCTTCAGCAACCTGGGGTCATCTAAAGCAGTGGCCTTTCCCTGGCCCGGTTTTTTACTAGATTGTTCCATCTTTAATTTACTTAACCCTGCCCTGTTTTTTAATTTACCAAATTGACCTAGATTTAAATCTGTTTAAACAGATTGATCATCTCAATGGTGGAGTGAGCCGTCTCCCAGCCCTTATTGCCGGATTTTGCTCCAGCCCGATCAACAGCCTGCTCTACTGTATCGGTTGTCAACACTCCAAAACCGACAGGAATACCACTCTCCAGAGAGACCGTTGCCACACCTTTGGTCACCTCTGAGCAGACATAATCAAAATGAGGAGTCGCCCCACGAATAACTGCTCCAAGACAGATAATACCGTCATATTTTTTGCTTTTTGCCAACTTGTCAGCAGCTAAGGGAATTTCATACGCCCCAGGAACCCTGACCACTGCTATATCTCCAGAGTCAGCCCCGTTACGAATCAGACAATCCAAAGCCCCCTCAAGGAGACGCTCAGTGATAAAGCTGTTAAACCGGGCCACAACCAACGCAAATTTTGCACCGTTGGCATCCAAACTACCCTCTATATACTCTGTCTGTTTGCTCATAGCACCTATTTCACCTTTTTAGAACTGTTAATCTTTATCTGTCGCTTTTACCGGAAACTGACGCAAAAGATGGCCCATTTTATCCTGTTTGGTAGCTAAATAGGTGGCATTGCCAGCTACGGCAGCAATCTCAATGGGAACCCGTTCAACCACCTCTAAACCATACCCCTCCAGACCAATAATCTTCTTGGGGTTGTTTGTCAAAATTCTAATTTTACTCACACCTATATCACGAAGTATCTGTGCCCCTATACCATAATCACGCAAATCTGGGGCAAAACCAAGCTCTTCGTTGGCCTCAACAGTATCCAACCCTTTATCTTGCAAATTGTAGGCGTGCATTTTATTAATCAAGCCGATACCGCGTCCCTCCTGACGGAGATAAAGGACTATACCGCTTCCTTCATCGCCAACCTGCTGCATGGCTGCATGAAGCTGGCTTCCACAGTCACAACGGGTACTGCCAAACAGATCCCCGGTCAAACACTCAGAGTGGACCCGGACCAAAACCGGCTTGGTTATATCAATCTCACCTTTTACCATGGCTACATGTTGAAAATCGTCCACATCGTTGGTATAGACCATCAACCGCCACTCACCACCAAAAGCACTGGGTATTCTCGTCTCCACAGCCTTATGCACCAGCCGCTCGTTTTCGGTGCGGAAGGAGATCAAGTCAGCAATTGTTGCTATTTTCAGACCCATTTTTTTGGCAAAAGGGATAAGATCAGGAACCCTTGCCATAGTGCCGTCATCTTTTAATATTTCACAGATAACCGCTGCCGGTTTTGCCCCAGATAGCCGGGCTAAATCCACCGAAGCCTCTGTATGCCCAGCACGAACCAACACTCCGCCATCACGAGCAACCAAAGGGAAAATATGGCCAGGACGGGCCAGATCACACGGAGTGCTCTTATCATCAATTGCCACAGCAACGGTTCTGGCCCGGTCTTGAGCTGAAATCCCGGTTGTAACCCCGGTAGCTGCCTCAATTGAGACCGTAAAAGCCGTTTTGTATTTAGCGTTGTTATCTACCACCATTAATGGTAATTGCAGATGTTTAATCCGCTCTTGAGTCATGGTAAGACAGATCAAACCCCGGCCATGTTTGGTCATATAATTGACCGCAACATCATCACAAAACTCAGCAGGAATAACTAAATCACCCTCATTTTCACGATCTTCGTCATCCACCAGAATTACCATCTTGCCCTGGCGAAAATCTTCGATCACCTCTTCAATTGTATTAAATACCACACTCATTCAATCAAAAACCTCTCTTACGGAGATACGCTTCATCCATTGGCCGTCCATGTCGACCGCCAGACTGCATCAACCTCTCCACATAACGACCCAATAAATCGGTCTCAATATTTACCTCATGACCAGGAGCCAGCCCAGCAAGGGTAGTTTTTTTCTGGGTATGAGGAATGATATTGACCGAAAAACGGGTAATACCTCCACCATCAACCACATCATTAACCGTGAGGCTTACCCCATCAACGGCTATAGATCCTTTGGCTATTATATAACGCCCTGCCTCTGCTGCCAGACGAAACCATATCTCAATTGAACGGCCCCTGGGGGTAATTCGCTCAACCTGTCCTACTGCATCCACATGACCCTGCACCATATGACCATCAAGGCGGCCCCCAATCATCAAAGCCCGCTCCATATTTAATATGGCACCAGCAGCAAGCTTTGCAAAGGTGGTCTTGGCAACACTCTCCTGAGAGATCTGTACGGCAAAACCCTGAACATCTTTGCTGATAACCGTTAAGCAGGCTCCATTTATAGCTATGGAGTCACCAAGTTTGATGGTTGCCATATCAAAAGAGCATCTAACCCGAAGCAGCCAGTCCTGACCAGTTTTTTCAATGGCCTGAACTGACCCTACATCCTCTATAAGGCCGGTAAACATTAAAGTATAGCACCCTCTAAAAGTAGATCACTGCCCACCATGGTAACAGTTAAACCGGCAATTTTCTCGGCTTGGGCCAATTTTTCAATGCCGGCCCCTTTTAAAAGTCCTGGAGCATCCTGCCCGCCAATAAGTTTTGGAGCTAGAAACAGAGCCAGACGGTCCACAACCGAAGCCTGAAGCAGAGCATCACTTAAAATACCACCCGCCTCAGAGAGAACCGAGGTAATCTCCAACCGCCCCAACTGCTCCATCATATCAACCAGATCCACCTTACCAGCAGATGTCTCTCGGCACTGTATGAGCAAAACTCCTCGCCGGGTCAGCTCTTTCATCCTCTCCTGGCTGTTTTTTTTCAAAGTGGCAATCCACAGCGGTGCACTCTTTGATGATTCAAATATGGTAGCTCCATCAGGAATTCGCAAGTTTGAATCAACCACCAGCCGAATTGGGTCCCTACCACCAGCTATTCGGCTGTTAAGACGGGGATCATCCGCCAGCACTGTGCCGATACCAACCATTACCAGATCATGCCGGCTACGCATATTCTGTACCCGCAGTCTGGCTTCAGGGCAGGTTATCCACTGGCTTTCACCGGTTTTTGTCGCAGTTTTGCCGTCTAGGGAGGACGCCATCTTCAGGGTCAACATTGGCCTGCCCTTATCTATCCAGATGATAAACGGCCTGTTTAATGCCTGTGCCTCAACCTGCCTGACTCCGACTTTTACCTCAATACCAGCAGCTTGTAACTTTTTTATCCCCCTACCGGAAACTTTTGGGTTGGGGTCGGTCATGGCAACAACTACCCGGCTAATGCCACTTTTAATGAGTGCATCGGCACATGGTGGTGTTCTTCCAGTATGGCTACACGGCTCTAGAGTCACATAGGCGGTGGCTCCACTTGCCATCTCTCCAGCGTCTCTAAGGGCAAAAACCTCTGCGTGCGGCTCTCCGGCTTTGGGGTGGAAACCTCTGCCTACCACCTTTTTGTTGGCTACTATGATGCAGCCTACAACCGGGTTGGGTCTAGTTCTGCCAACAGCTCTGGCTGCCAGGCGTAGAGCTTGATCCATGTATCGCTGGTCTAAATCCACCTGGCTTTCCTTGTTTTATGGGGCACCGTCCCATTCCCAGACCCATACTATTAAATAAAAACTATTATGGAGGTTTGGGGGCAAAGCCCCCATTTACATATTTGGATAGATTGGAAATCTCTTGCATAAAGCTTTAGTCTCAGCTAAAACCTCTGCCTCTATTTTTGCATCACCACCAGTTGATACTGTATCAACAATTCTTACAATCATCCGCCCTACCTGACGAAACGCCTCTTCATCAAAACCTCGTGAGGTGGCTGCAGGAGTTCCCAATCTAATACCTGATGTGATAAAAGGGCTACGTGGGTCGTTGGGTATAGCGTTTTTATTACAGGTCAGACCGGCTCTCTCCAACGCCTGTTCCGTATCTTTCCCAGTAATATCCCTTGAGGTTAAATCTACCAGCATCAGATGGTTGTCTGTACCGCCAGAGACAATCCTCAAGCCCCCGGCAACCAGAACCTCTGCCAGAGCAACTGCATTTTTTCGTACCTGCTGGGTATAAACCTTGAACTCTGGCAGTAAAGCCTCCCGAAAGGCTACAGCCTTGGCAGCAATTACATGCTCTAAGGGTCCGCCTTGAATACCGGGGAAGATTTTTGAGTTGATTTTTTTAGCCAGCTCCTCGCTATTGGTCAAAATCATTCCACCTCTTGGACCACGCAGGGTTTTATGGGTGGTGGTAGTGACAATATCGGCATATGGAAATGGGCTTGGATGTTCACCTGTAGCAACCAGCCCGGCAAAATGGGCCATATCAACCACTAAAACCGCACCAACCTCATCACAAATCTTCCTGAACCTTGGGAAATCTATAATACGGCTATATGCAGAGGCTCCAGCAACAATGATTTGCGGTTTATGCTCACGGGCCAACGCCTCAACTTGATCATAATCAATCCGTTCGGTTTTTGGGTCCAGACCATACTGCACAGCCTGAAATACCTGCCCGGAGAAGTTTGGTTTGGAACCGTGGGTCAGATGACCGCCATCAGCCAGGGACATCCCGAGAATCATATCACCAGCTTTTGCTACCGCCAGATAGGCAGCCATATTAGCCTGGGAGCCTGAGTGAGGCTGAACATTTGCATATTCACAACCAAACAGCTTTTTTGCCCTCTCTATCGCCAGAGACTCAGTTTGATCTACAAATTCACAGCCGCCATAGTAGCGTTTGTTGGGGTAGCCTTCGGCATATTTATTTGTTAGCACACTACCTTGAGCCTCTAAAACCGCCCTACTAACTATATTTTCCGAGGCAATCAACTCAATTTGACTTTTCTGCCGCCCTAACTCAGCCTGAATTGAGTTATAGACTTCCGGGTCAGATGTTTGAAGATCCGTAGTAAAATCGGACATAAAATATCCTTCATAAAAAAAGTAAAAAAATTGTTACAGGGGTTTAGCCCAGGTACTACTGTAAAAACTATAACCTACTCTCAATCTTATCCAAACGCCGCTGATGCCGGTCACCTTCAAACTCCGTATCCAGCCAGACATCGACAATACCCAGAGCCACCGCAGGTCCGGTACTCCTTGCACCGAGAATCAACACATTGGCATTATTATGCTGCCGGGAGAGACGGGCAGTATACTCATCATGACAGAGTGCACCACGAATACCGTTAAAACGGTTAGCCGCAATAGACATACCCAAGCCGGTACCACAGAGGAGAATACCTTTATCTGCCTCTCCAGCCAATAGAGCACGACAAAGTTTCTGAGCATATTCAGGATAATCTACCGACTCAGGACCATCAACCCCAAGATTAACAATCTGGCAACCACCCCTGCTCTGCAAATGTTTAATGATTTCATCTTTTAAAGCAAATGCTCCGTGATCACCAGCAAGTAAAATTTTCATCTATTCCCACTCCTCGCCCAAATATTCTGGCTATGACCTTCCGTACTTCTCTCTAGCCATTTTCATCCGTTTCATCCGGCGAAACCTGGCCAACTCAACAAATTTATAGGTGGTCCAATAGCCGACAACTGCTGCTAACGGAGCAAGAATTGTCGCTCCAAATAAAATTGGCACAATAATGTTGCTCATATCGCTGAAAAGAGCATCTAAACTAAGCCCTTCAAAAGATTTTTCCACCTTACTATCTAGAGTGACTCCAAACAGATTCATCATCCAACTACCAAGCTTATGGTCTGCCAGGAAAAAGATCGGGAAGGTGGCAGGGTTCCCAATAAGGCTGCCGATCCAGGCCGCTAGCTTGGAGCCGCCAAAAACAATACACATTATAGTGCAGAGAATTAAATGAAAACCTAAAAACGGCGTAAATGAGACAAAAATACCCCAGGCTACACCTAGAGCAATTGCATTAGAGTCTTCCGCCAATCGATGCAGGCGAATTAAATGGTAACGAAAGAAATGTTTTAATGCCCGTTTTTTTCGTTCCGGTGCTGTTTGCTGCAAATCTGCCACAAATAACCTCTTTATGCCGGATGTAACATGATTTGTCCGAGTCTATCTCTATAGCGGCTCCATAGTATCCCAATGATGGCACTGGGGACACTGCCAGTATATATCCTGAGCTTTAAAACCACACTGGGAACACTGAAAAATCGGCTGCCGTGATAGTTGATGATCCAAACAGCGTTCGGCCACACCAACCGCATCTTGCCAACGATTCCTACGGCTTAACATTAAAATCAACTGCCTTGCCAACCCAACCGCACCTGGATGCTGCTGGACGCCATTTTTCAAAATTTCAATCGCCTCATCAATCCGCCCTTTCTCCTCTAGATGCCTGCTCCAGAGAATGATCAGCCGGGTTGATGCTGACGGTGTATTTACCGCTTTGACCATTAATTTTTCAAACCCACGCAAATCTTCCTGATCGGTATACGCTTTTAATAGAGAATCTACCATTAAAAAAAAGTGGCTCGGCCGAGTTTTTTGCGGAGTTGAAAAACTGCTAATAGCAGCACCGATCCGGCCTTGATGTAGTTGAGCTTCACCAAGAAGGCGATAACCCTCTACACAGCCAGGAAAAATTCGTACTGCACTACGAAAGCGGTCAATAGCCGACTCCTCATCCTCAGGCGCCCCCCCACTCATCTGCTCCTGGCCGATACGCAGCAGAAGATGTGCCTCACGCCTTGGGTCAGGGGAGCCTGTAACCCGCTTATAACGCTGCAAAACCTGGAGAGCCAGATCCCATTTTCCCTCACTTTCATGGAGCATCAATAGGCTGGATAGGGTCTTGGCGTGGTTAGGGTCAACACTTAATACCAACCGGCAAGCCTCAACCGCCCGGTCGACAAAACCGCCCTGACGATAATCTTCTGCCAACGCATATAGTGCCGATGTCCGGTGTACCGCAGAGAGCGTCGGCCGGGCTATAATATTTTGATGAATCCGAATCGCCCGCCCCACCTCACCACGGGAGCGGAAAAGGTTGCCTAAAGAGAGGTGGATTTCAACGGTTTCCGAATTGATTCTAACGACCTTGATAAACTCTTCTATAGCTTTGTCCTGCTCGTCAGAGAGCAGATAGTTCAACCCTTTGTAGTAGAAGGCCGACTCACGATGCTTCTCCAGCTTTTCATGATAGCGGGACTCTGCATCACGCCCCAACCGATAGGCAGCACGGAAGATTACCGCACTTACCGTAACAGCTAAAGCCGACCAGCCAATCAGGTGGGGGAGATCAATAGCCATTTTTTATAAAAGTTGGGTATCACTATCCAGAGGAAGATTACGCAAGTTGGTCAACTCCTCAGCCAGATCACGGTTTTTCTGCCGCATCTCGTCCATACGTCGGCGATATTTCATCTTTTTAAACCAAGCGGAAATAATACCGAGAAAAAAACCGATAAACATAGGCACAAAAGTGACAACAAACAGCGGAACACCGGAAATGACCAGACCACCAGGGAAGCTGACATCAACCTCATTCTGGTTGGAGAGGGCAAACAGAACTGCAGCGGCTGTTAGAAAAAAAATAAAAAATATGTTTAACAGTCCAGACATATGGCAACTCGTAGATACGCAGGATTTTGATGTCGGGAGGCTACGCAGACTGCCTGTTTGGGACTCTTTGGGCGTTGCCCCAAACCCAATTTTGAATTGGAATGCCCCCTTCCCAACTCCATCTCATTAACTAAAATGTTATGAGATGACCGGTGGAGGATAAGACTGCTTGAACTGGGCTTGGTTTTGCTGCTGCCCATTAACTCCAGTGGAGAGGCGATCTCCCTTGGAGTTAATGGGTGAAAATTCTACTCTTAGCTGTCAACCCGTTCCCGCAGCTCTTTACCAGCTTTAAAAAACATTACCCGTTTGGCATCAACCATAACCTGATCACCAGTCTTTGGGTTCCGTCCTTCACGGGAACGACGCTCTTTTAAGCCAAAACTGCCAAAACCACGTAGCTCGACACGGCGACCCTGCTCCAAAGAGACGCTAATCTCTTCGAAAACTGTGTTTACTACTGTCTCCGCATCTTTTCTGGAAAGATTCTTTTGACGGGAAAGAGCATTTATCAACGCTGATTTAGTCATATCATCAACCTCTGTAGTTTATAAAAAGTGCCTGTTGGGCCGGACGGCTTGAAACTACCCGGCCCAACATGTAAATTTTCCAATTATCAGTTTTCAGCTTTTTTCTCAAAGGCCTTACTCAAAGCTTCACTAAGACTGCTAATACCGCCAACATCCTCATTGTCGGCAGCGTACTCTTTAAGTGTCTGCTTCTCTTCAGCCATGTTCAACGCCTTGATAGAGACAGTTACCTTACGCTTTTGACGATCAATAGCGGTAATAACAACCTCAACTTCAGAGCCTATGGATAGAGAGTTTCCTTCAGGATCTTCACGTGAGAACTCCTGCTTACGCAGCAGAGCGTCAACATGATCGGAGAGAGTTATCATAAATCCGGTTCCAGCAGCCTCTTTAACTGTGCCGACAACCTTTGTCCCTTTAGGGTTGGCATCAACCCAGACACTCCATTCATCTGTATTGGCCTGCTTCAGACCCAAAGAGATACGCTCTTTTTCTGGATCAAGGGAGAGAACAACCGCCTCAACAGTGGTTCCACGTTGAAACTCTTTCAGTGCCTCATCACCAGCAGCAGAATCCCAACTTACGTCAGAAAGGTGTACCAGACCATCGATATCACCCTCAAGGCCGATAAACAGACCAAATTCGGTGATATTTTTAATCTCGCCGGTAACAGAAGTGCCAACAGGATTATTATCAGCAAACGCCTGCCAAGGGTTCTCCATACACTGTTTCAGACCCAAGGAGATCCGTCTACGATCACCATCAACATCCAGAACCATGACCTCAACCTCTTGGCCAACCTCTAGAAGTTTCGACGGATGGACATTTTTCTTGGTCCAAGCCAACTCTGAAACATGGGCCAGACCCTCAACACCTGACTCCATCTCAACAAAAGCGCCATAATCGGTAATATTTGTAACATGACCACGGAACTTGGCTCCAGAAGGATATTTGGCACCAATGCCTTCCCATGGATCGGTCTGTAGCTGTTTAATACCAAGTGAGATCCGCTGAGTATCAGCGTTGAACTTTATAACCTGAACCGAAACAGTATCGCCAACAGTGACCACGCTGCTTGGATGTTTTACCCGCTTCCAGGACATGTCGGTGATATGGAGAAGGCCGTCAAGACCGCCCAAATCAACAAACGCACCGTAATCGGTGATGTTTTTAACGATACCATCAAGAATCATACCCTCATGGAGAGTCTCTAGAAGAGCTGAACGAGCACTCTCACGCTGCTTCTCGATGACGGCACGACGGGAGACAACAATGTTGCCACGACGACGGTCCATTTTAAGAATATCAAAAGGCTGGTTCTCTTCCTGCAAACGAATAATATCGTGAACCGGACGCACATCTACCTGAGAACCGGGCAAGAATGCCGACAAGGTGTTAAGATCAACTGTGTAACCACCTTTAACCTTGCCGAGAATCCGGCCATGGACAATAAGTTTGTCTTCGAAGGCTTTCTCCAGGTTAACCCAGGCCTCTTCACGTTTTGCTTTTTCACGGGATAGTACTGCAAGACCTTGATCATCTTCACAACGCTCAACAAAAACATCAATTGAGTCGCCAACGTCGACAGATAAGTTACCATCGCTATCGAGAAATTCCCGAACCGTCAAACGGCCCTCGGACTTCAACCCAACATCAATTATAAACTCTTCGCCCTCACGCTGAATAATCTTGCCTGCAACTACCTGCCCCTCTTTTCCCACGCCTTTGCTAAAAGACTCTTCCAAGAGAGCACTAAAATCCTCATCCGCAATTTCTGAGTCGTCTACCTGAATATCAACAGCCACTGTTTGTTCACCTTCGGTTGTAGGTAACTATTATTAAAGTAAGTTACCAATTGTTATCGGGGCTTATTCCCCACCATCTTATCTACCATTTTAGCAACGCAATCTATGCTTTGATCCAGTGTTAATCTTGTAGTATCAACATGTTGAGCATCAGCAGCAGCGGCTAGAGGAGCATGGGTGCGACCTGCATCCCGTGCATCACGCCTCGCTATCATATCGCGAATCTTTTGAAAACTAACAGTTTCTCCCTTACCTTGCAACTCCAAAGCACGCCGTTTTGCCCTTTCTTCCAAACTTGCGGTTAAAAATACCTTGAGATCAGCATCGGGCCAGACCACAGTACCGGTATCACGGCCATCTAGAATAATATTTTTATCACCACCATAATGGCGTTGAAAGGTCAGGAGGGCTGCCCTTACCTGTGGTACGGCAGCGACATGGGACGCCTTACGCCCAACCTGCTCTTCCCGCAGGGCATCGCTAACGTCCTCTCCAGCTAAAAAGCCTCGAAAACCTACCCCTTCTACCTGCCGGAACTCAAAGGGCATGCTGGCAGCCAGCTCCCCAAGCTCCTGGTCAGATTCAATATTTTTTTGCAGAGATAGCAGAGCCACAGCACGGTATATGGAGCCGGTATCCAGATAGCTAAAAGCAAATCTGCTGGCTACAGCCCTACATACCGCCCCTTTTCCGGCCCCGGCAGGGCCATCTACCGCCACCACAAAACGGTCTCCTTTGACTATCTGCTCTGACAATGCACCACTCACGCTCCATCCCCCCAGACAATATCTGCCCCGATTCCTGCCATCAACTCTACAAACCCTGGAAAAGAGGTGTTTATATTTTCACAGCCCAAAATTTTAACCGGCTTCTGACTAACAAGACCTGCCACCGCAAGACTCATAGCAATCCTGTGGTCAGAATGGGACTCCACTTCAGCACCTCCAGGCAGCTCAACACCCAGACCGATGATCCTCACTCCGTCAGCCAGCTCTTCCAACTCAACCCCCAGACGACTCAACCCCTCAACCATAGCCGAAATCCGATCACTCTCCTTAACTCTAAGCTCTTCGGCCCCGGCAAGAATAGTCTCCCCAACAGCCAGAGCTGCAGCAACAAAAAATACCGGGAACTCATCAATGGCCCTTGGAACCACCTCAATAGGAACCGTAATGCCATGGAGTTGAGAGTGGCGCACCCTAAGGTCGGCAACCGGCTCTCCACCCTCCTCACGAACATTAAGCTGCTCAATATCCCCACCCATCTGCAACAGAAGCTCCAGCAGCCCGGTTCTTGTCGGGTTGATGCCCACCCCCTCTAGTGTAAGATCAGAGCCGGGAACCAATAGAGCGGCAACCATTGGAAAAGCGGCACTGGAGATATCTCCCGGAACAACTATTTTTTGCCCAACCATCTCCGGCCAGCCGTCTACGGTTACTGTCAGGCCATTACGCCGGACATCAGCACCAAAGGCCAGCAACATCCGCTCGGTGTGGTCACGGGAAAGTGCCGGTTCAGTAACTGATGTCTCCCCTGCGGTATTAAGACCAGCCAATAAAATTGCTGTCTTCACCTGAGCTGAAGCCACCGGGCTTGTGTACTCAATGGGAATCAACTCCTGACCCTCGATCACCAGCGGAGCCAATCTGCCACCATCCCGGCCGGAGATTTTAGCCCCCATCCGCCGTAACGGATTAACCACCCGGCCCATGGGCCTGCCTCGAAGAGAGTCGTCTCCGCTCAAAACAGAAAAAAATGGCTGACTGGCTAAAAGCCCGGTCAACAGCCGCATTGCGGTCCCAGAGTTACCCATATCGAGAACATCATCCGGCTCCGCCAAGCCATCCAGACCGACCCCTTCAATACGGTACGCCCCCTCTTCCAGCCGTTCTATCTCTACCCCCATAGCCCGAAAAGCGGCAACAGTACGCTGGACATCCTCCCCCTCCAGAAGTTTTGTCACCATGGTCTCTCCCTCAGCCAGTGCACCAAAAATAATTGAGCGGTGGGAGATGGATTTATCACCAGGAGTGGCAATCCGGCCTTTGAGTGGTGAACCTGCTTTAGCTATTAGATCTTTAGACACTATTTTTTTCTCTCTTCGAGAACCCGTTCCCGAGTATGTTTGGAGCGGGCAAAAATACCATAGAGAGCATCTTCGTTGCCGGTCTCAATCTGAACGGAGAGTTTGTCCAGATCCTTACGAAAACGGTTGAGCATATCCAAAATCGCCTCCCGGTTGCTCAGACAGATATCCCGCCACATGGTGGGGTCAGAAGAGGCAATTCTGGTAAAATCACGGAAACCACCAGAGGCGTAGCGAAACACCTCAGCCCGAATATCATCTTCCAGGTCTGACAGGGTATTGACAATATTATAGGCCATTAAATGGGGAAGATGGCTGGTTGCTGCTAAAACCCGGTCGTGATGGTGGGGGTCCATTACCTCCACCTTGGAACCAGCAGCCTCCCAGACCAGACGGACCAACTCCAGAGCATCCTGCTGGCTGTTTTTGGTTGGGGTGACAACGGTGCGGCTCCCTTCAAACAGGGTGGAGAATGATGAAGCAACCCCAGAGTGTTCAGTTCCAGCTACTGGATGGGAGCCGATAAAATGGACATCGTGGGGCATAAGAAGTTTTTCGCACTGCTCAACAATATCCCCCTT
Organism: Magnetococcales bacterium; assembly: GCA_015232365.1. Classification (GTDB taxonomy): domain Bacteria; phylum Pseudomonadota; class Magnetococcia; order Magnetococcales; family JADFYX01. The sequence continues at coordinate 21,009 of JADFZU010000029.1, forward strand.
AACACTCCCTGCATCGGTTATTACCGTTCCTGGATTAAGGCCGGGGATACAGTCTTCAAGTACCCGGGCAATTGAGCGCACCGGAGTAGCAACCAATACCATGGTTGCCCCTTTGACCCCTTCAACCACGTCGATAGTTGCCCTGTCGATAACCCCCAACTCAATAGCGGTATCCAACGAGCGGCGAGAGCGGTTAACCCCGACAACCTCGCCTACCATATCACGCTCTTTTAAAGCCCGGGCCAAAGAGCCGCCAATAAGACCAACACCGATGATGGTTAACTGTTTGATGAAAAATGCCATTAAAATTTCCTATTTGATTTCTATAGTACCCGGCGAGGATAGGAGCCAAGGAGTTTGACCGTCACACCTGGTATTGCCGACAACTCTTCTAGTGCTGCAGAGGCGTTGGCATCTTCTTGGTGGCCTTCAAAGTCGATAAAAAACAGATAGTCCCAAGCTTTCTTACGGGATGGGCGGGACTCAATACGGGTCAGGTTGATATTGTGAGAGGAGAAAATACCCAAAACCCGGTGCAGAAAACCCGGCTCGTCACGAAATGAGAACATAATGCTGGTCATATCCTGACCGGAACGAGATGGAGTGTGATGACCGATCACCAAAAAGCGGTTCTCATTATCGGCCCTATCTTCAATATGCTCTGCTAAAATATTCAGACCAAACTCGTCAGCAGCATAAATTCCGGCAATCGCTGCCGCTTTACGCTCTTTTTTGGCCAGTTTTGCTGCCTGGGCAGTGGATCTGACCTCTTCAACCCGAACTCCTGGAAGATACCTCGCCAACCAGGTACGACACTGACTAACCGCCAGATGGTGGCTATAAACCACGTCAACTTTCTTCAAGTCGACCTCGCCACTGAGGAGAACATGGACAATGGGCAGGTAGACCTCGCCACAGATGAGAAGAGATGAGTCTACCAACCTATCCAGGGTGTGGTTGACAATACCCTCTATGGAGTTCTCTACCGGAGCCACACCAAAATCTGCCCGTTTAATCTCCACCTCATGGAACACTTCATTGATGGTTCTAACCGGAAACATCTTGAATGAGGAGCCAAACTGCTTGAGGGCCGCTTGATGGGTAAAAGTGGCTTTTGGCCCCAAATAGGCAACTGTCAGCTCTTTCTCCAAGTTTAGTGAAGCGGAGATAATCTCCCGGTAGATACGATGCAGGGCTATTATCGGCAGTGATCCATTGTGTCTTGCCTCCAAACGGCGATGGATACGTGCCTCCCGCTCAGGGCGGTAAAACGCCACATCTGAACCGCTTTTACCTTTTAATTCACCAACCTTCAAGACCCAACCAGCCCGCTCCATAAGAAGATCGTGGATGGTATCATCAATTCGGTCGATGGCTTTGCGGCAATCGTCTAAGGTGTCTGCTGTTGCAGGCGGCTCTGAGTTCGAGCTGGCCATGTGTTATTCCAAAAATTAATAGTTGAGTTAAGAAAAAAATATTATAAATACCAATTGATTATAATAACAATTTTTTAAAAAGGTCTCATACCCGGTTTCAGGCCTTTCATAAACCGTTCAATAAAGTCACCCTCTTCAACAGGTTTTCGCAGTTTTGAGAGTGCCCAGGAGGTTATGTCGGAACGTCCTTCAATCAGATCGAGAGCCATCTGGTAGAATTGATCGTCAGGAAAGTTGTGCCCCAGGACCACAGCATAGTTTTTTGCCTCCTCCTTCAAACCCAGGTTGTGGGCAGCCAGGACCATACTGAATAGAGCCTCTTGAAAGTAGGTAGTATTTTTATATTCCGGGTTTTTTACCACCTCATCAAAACGGTTGAGGGCAGCTATATATTCACTACGGTCTAGATAATAACGGGCAACAACCATCTCCTGTTCCGCCAGACGGTCCAGACAGAGCACCAACATCTGTTTGGCCTGCCAGGCGTAGTCGCTTTTGGGAAAACGTGATACCAACTCCCTGAATGCTGACTGGGCCTTACGGGCCTGATTTTGATCCAGGTTGGCATTTGATATCTGCCGGTAGTGGGAGAGTCCGCGCATATAAAAAGCATAAGCTACATCTTTATGCCGGGGGTGGAGACGAATAAACCGCTCACTGGCACTTACGGTATCGTCATACTCTTCAAGCTTGAAATTGGTATAGATCAGGTTGATCTGGGCTGGAGTAGCCCAGTCGGAAAATGGATGTTTCCTGTCAACAGCCTCAAACTTGGTTTTACCAAGGAGGTAATCATTATCCTCTACTGCTGCAACGCCCTGAGTATACAGCTCCTCTGCGGTCCCTTCCTCTACCGGCTCATCTTCATCAAAAAAAGAGAACATGGAGCAACCGCCCAACAGAAAGGCAATAAGAACAAAGGAGAGAAGCCGCAAGTGCATTTTAGATTTATCCTATCAATAACTGAGTTATCCAGAATATTTTATGAATCATGGATATTATCGCTTAAAGATCTGGTTTACAAAGGATTTTTTCCTGAACATGCCGAAACTATCAAGACGGGCAACCAAGAAAAACTCATTCGTGCAGTAAATATTAAGCGATAATGTTCTGTATCCATTAAATATTCGGGTTACCAACCCTGTCTATCTAATTTACCCATCAACGCCGAAAAATGCGAGGATCTTTCGAGCAGCCCGCTCTCCACTCACTGTCGCCCCCTCCAAAGTGGCAGGTAGATCTGTTGCCGTCCAATCCCCAGCAACAGCCATATTTTGCCATGGTGTTGCCGCCTTTGGACGCAGTGATGAAGATTGAGGCCATGGGGAGAAAGTGGCTCGCCGCTCTTTGATTACCCTGGCTGCAACCAGCCGTGACTGGGGTAGTTGCGGCTGTAAAGAGGCTATATCTTCAGCCACAGCAGCCACCAGCCGCTCCCTGCTCCACTGAACTTCCCGGTAGGCTCCGCTCATAACCCCACTCAATCTGGCCCCACTTGCTGCAGGAGCAAACCCCTCTCTGGTATTTTTGCTTATGCTGCGGTCAAACAGCCACTGGCTGGTTGCAAACGGCAAGCCCACCAGAGGGGCCGGAAGTTGGGCCGGGGAGTTATAAAGCATATGAACCGAAACAATAGGGGCTGACGACAACCTTGAGAAACCAGCCGACTCTGCCCAGCGGGGTATCAGAGCAGCAAGGGAGGTGTAGGGCAGAGCAGAAATCACCCCTGGGGGCTTGGTAAATCTCCACATCCCGGTGGAGACTCCAACCACCTCTTTTGCTGTCAGAGCGATCTTTTTTACCCTCTGTCCAGTTAAAACCAACCCTCCATTTTTTTCAATAAAAGCTCTGGCAGGCTCGCCGATCAGCTTGGTAAGAGGGGCTTGGGGCAGCAGGGGTTTGGCAGCAGATCTATCACGGAAAAATGCCTGTCTGAGCACCTCGGCAAATAGGGCGGCATTGGCTGAACCGGCAGGCTCGTTAAGTGCTGCCAGGCAGAGTGGAGACCACAACTGCTGAAAAATCTGACCGCCCTGACCGTGAGCGTGGAGCCACTGAGTAACAGTTCTGTTTTCAAGAGCTGCCCGGCTGACCAGAAAAGCTGTTCCCAACCCCAAGGCAGCAAGCTTATCTTTAATTGAGAGAGGAGAGAAGCCCAACACTCCAGCCAATAGATGCAGTGGAGCCGGCCAATCCGGGCAGTTCAACTTATGCCACCCCCCCTCCCGGCTCCAAAACTGGTAGTTTACCCTACCCCCTTCCAGAAGCAGGTCACGGCTTCCCAACTGCTTTAACAGTTTTAATGTTGAATGATAGGCTCCAATCAGCAGGTGGGGACCATTATCCAAAACCTCCCCAAAAACAGGATCATAAAACGACCTTGCCCGCCCCCCAGGTTTTTTTGCCGCCTCAAGAACCAGAGGTCGCAAACCTGCTTGAACCAGAGACACCCCAGCACTCAAACCAGCCAACCCGCCACCAAGAATCAAAACATCGTAAGGGGGGCCACTATACTCATCAACCATGCTGTCGTACCATTAATTGAATCTCACTCTTTTCTCAGTTATGATTTGAAGCCACAATGGAAGCCATAATAAAAATACTCCTGATCGGAACCAAGCACCGCCTGATCTCCCTGCTGGTACTAACCGCTATCTCGGTATGTTCTGCTTATGGTATCAACTATATCCGCATTGAAACCGGGCTTGCCAGCCTTGCCAGTGACAACTCGCCAGACCGCCCTCTCTATGATGAGGTTGTAAAAGTTTTTGGTGCCGACAGTAAAATTATCATCTATGTCCGGGATACCGATCTATGGCAGCCAGAAAAGCTGGCCCAGCTTACCGATATACATCAAAATCTGGAAAGGCTCTCATTTGTAACCAAGGTTGAGAGCATTATAAACGCCCAATCTATCCGTTTCACAACCGGAGCCATAGTCTCCGGCCCCTTGCTCCCCGACAAGACGAAAGATCCATTCAAAATCAGTGCAGCCAGGGTAAACGCCCTGCACAACCCCCTTTTATCAGGACAGATTATCTCTGATGACGGGTTGGCGGTTGCTATTATCATTAGCTATGCCGAGCAGAGCTGGAACAAAAATTTCGACCGTAACGCCTTTTTAGCCATAGAGGCAATTATTCATAACAAACGCGGCATGTTCCAAGAAATTTTTCAAGTAGGCTCTCCCCGGCTAAGTGAAGAGCTTAAACAGAATATTAAACATGACCTGCTGCTGTTAGCCCCGGTTAGTGCATTGGTTATCGCTGGAACCATTATCTTTTTCATGGGCAGTATCTATGCTGCCATTTTACCGGTTATCACCTCAATAATCAGCCTTTTATGGACTTTTGGCATAATGGGCTGGTTCGGTATACCCATTAACGTCCTCACCGCCATGCTCCCCTCTTTGGTGTTGGTTATCGGTGCGACAGAAGATACCCACATGCTCTCATCCTATCTAGGAGAGATTACCGCCAGTGAGGAGAAAAACCGCCTTAAAGCGGTACGGGGCATGCTAAGGCATATCGGCCTGCCACTACTTTTGACTATTGCTACCACTAGCCTGGGGTTTTTTAGTAATATCTTTAGCAGTATAGAGATGATTAGAGATTTTGCCATCTCTGCCACCATCGCAATCATCTTTAACGGTATAGTCACCCTACTCCTCACCCCGATGATTCTCTCGATAGCCGGACCTACTAAATCCAAGATTATGGGTAAGAGCGGGCAAATTTTAGGGGTATCTGGATCTTTAGTCAGGCTGTTTAATATAATAATACACCGTCACGGCAACGCAACCCTCATCATCACCATAGGTTTAGTTCTATTTTTTGCCAACCATGCCCGCACCCTGCATGTTACCAACGACCCACTATCCTACTTCAATTCTGAACAGTCCCTACTTCTGCATACTGAGCGGATACATGAAGATTTTGCCGGGGTTAAAACATTTTTTATCCACCTGGACTCCCAAAAGGCCAACACCTTTAAAGATCCAAAAAATCTTCTCCGCTTAAAAAAAATTCAGGACTGGCTCAACAATAATGGCCAGGTTGACTCAACCATCTCCTTAGCAGATACCATCTCTCTGTTGAACCGGGAGTTCAATAAAGGTCAAGTTAGCAAATTCACAGTTCCTGACTCCCAAAACCTGGTTGAGCAGTATCTACTGTTTCTCCCACGCAAACAGCTTACTGCACTTGTTAACAGCGATTTTTCTGCTGCCAATATTATAGTCAGACACAACATAAACGACTCCCACGAATTAAACGGTCTGGTTCGAGAGCTTAAAGAGTCGGCAAAATTGATAGCTGGCGGAGAGATAAAACTCTCAATCCTGGGTCAAAATCTGATGATCAATGCGGCAGCGGATAGCTTGATTGAGGCCCAGATCAAATCGTTGGGCCTGCTTTTAGGGGTAATTTTTATCCTGATGTCCCTGCTTTTTACCTCTATGAAAGGGGGGCTGGTCTCTCTGGTACCAAACTTAATTCCCATTATCTTGGTCTTTGGTATTATGGGGCTACTGGATCTCTCTATTAATCCTGGCACAGCCATGGTTGCTGTGATTGCCATTGGCATCGCTGTTGATGATACCATCCACCTCCTCTCACGTTATATGGAGGAGTGCCGCCTGACCTCCAACCGGGATCTGGCTGTCAGCCGTACCATACATGGTCAGGCTATGCCGGTCATATCCACTAGCATTGCACTGATTTTGGGCTTTTTGGTTCTTAGCTACTCCAACTTTTCAATCATCGCCCAGTTTGGTCAACTCTCTGCTGCTACCATCTTTTTTGCTCTCATGGCAGATCTGATCATCACCCCCATAATAATGCGCCGGGTCCGTTTGGTTGGTATTGCCCAGATCATGGCCTTGAGTGTTCGCCGTGACGTGGTAGAAAAAAGCCCGCTCTTTATGGGGATGTCTCTATTTGAGATTAAAAAGACCATCCTCATATCTGAACTAAAAAAGTTTGAACCCGGCGACATACTTATGCGCCAAGGGGTTATAGGAAAAAGTTTGGGCCTGATTCTTGAGGGTTCTGTTGAGGTTTTGATCAAAAAAGATGGCGTGGAGGAGCTACAGCAGGTGGCAATTCTAACCCCAGGCGAGATTTTCGGTGAGATCGGCTTTATTCGTGCAACTCGCCGTGTAGCCAATATACGGGCACTGGAGCCGGTGGAAATTTTGGTTTTTGACTTTAAACAGCTCCAACAAGGTATGAAATTTTTTCCCCACATCGCCGCCAAACTCAACCTTAATATCAGCCGCATACTAGGCAACCGCTTAGCTGATATTTTGTCAAGACGACAGTAGAACAGCAACAACAAACATCCAACAAGTAAATAAACCATTAATCTGGAATATCTGTAATTAATCAACTTTTCCGGCTATACTCCAAACTCGGATATTCCCTGAAATATCCGCTTTAAATTATTTATAAATACTATTTTGTGGAGGTCTCACAGTGGATAGTAACAATAAAACCGGGTTTTTACCTTTAATCTCCAGGCTTCTATTAGTTGGCTTGATTTTCATGGGAGACACGGCATTCTCAGCCAACCAAACAGTAGCCAACCGGCTGATCAGTGAGACCAGCCCCTACCTTTTGCAACATGCCCACAACCCTGTAGATTGGTATCCCTGGGGGGAAGAGGCGTTGGCCAAAGCCAAAGCTGAAGATAAACTTATTTTTGTCTCCATTGGTTATGCTGCGTGCCACTGGTGTCAAGTCATGGAGCGGGAGAGCTTTGAGAGTGAGGCAACGGCTAAAATTTTAAACAGACATTTTATCTCCATCAAGGTAGACCGGGAGGAGAGACCGGATCTGGATAGGCACTTTATGGCTATTATAACCGCCATGACCGGATCTGGCGGCTGGCCCATGAACATATTTTTAACCCCCGACCTCCAACCGGTATATGGGGGAACCTACTTCCCTCCAGAACCCCGTTATGATCGTGCCTCCTTTGATGAAGTGTTGAGTTCACTTCAAGAGCAGTGGAATGACGACAAACAAGAGATGCTGCAGAGCTTGGAGAAACTAAAGGGGTTCCTGGCAAAAAAGCTTGCTCCACCAAAATTTGGCCCTGCCAGCACAAAAACAGAAGATACCGACCCCAGAGATAGAAGTGTTGAGTTTTGGAGCGACCGTTTTGACTGGGTACATGGCGGTATTGGCAATGGGACCAAATTCCCACAGCCTCTGGTACTCTCCCTCTTACTGCGGCAAGCGGCATCTAAAAACAGTGTTGATATAGCTGAACCGGCTCTTTTAACACTGGATAAAATGGCTGCTGGTGGAATTCGGGATCAACTTGGGGGTAGTTTTCACCGCTACTCTGTCGACCGTTATTGGCACGTTCCCCACTTTGAGATAATGCTCTATGACAACGCCCTTCTAGCCAGAACCTACCTGGAGGCATACCGCCTGACCAAAGAGAGCCGCTATAAGTTTGTAGTACAGCAGATTATAGACGATATGCTGAAACGTTTTCGGGTCAACAATGGCTGCTTTATCTCATCAATCAATGCCGATAGTGAAGGCCATGAGGGAGCATATTACACCTGGAGCGAAGAGGAGGTAGAAAAAATCCTTGGTAGAGAAGCCCCAAATTTTATCTCTGATTTTGTTGATACGATAGAGGGAACAGTTGACGAACGTAGCGTTTTAAGGGTGATCTACGACGAGAGAGAGATCGATAAAACTTTCAACAACCACGCCGGAAACTTAACCAAGCTATTGGCAGCACGGGAGAAGAGAGTCCCTCCAACCAAGGATGATAAAATTCTCACCTCCTGGAACAGCTTGATGGTTAGCTCTCTAGCCAGTGCTGGAGCGGTCCTTCAAGAACCGCGCTATCTAAAAGCAGCCGAAGAGTGTATGGCTGATCTTTTGGAAAAATCCTTTGTTGATGGCAAACCACGCCATAGCCGACGTGGGGATAAAGTTGGTGATGTGGTTTTTCTCGATGACTACGCCACTGTGATTCAAGCTCTGATCGACCTCTACGAAGCCAACTTTAATATCTCCTACCTTGGTAAAGCCCGTAGTTTGGCCGAACAGATGTTGAGCCGCTTTAAGTCCAAACCTGGAGAACCTCTACCACTCACCCCAACAGACCAACCATCAGACCTGCCCGAGCAGATAATCCTGGAGGATGGTGTAACCCCTTCAGGAAACTCATCAGCATTAGTGGCTCTGCACCGCTTGGCTCTGTTTAGTTCAGACCGGGTTTTCGAGAAAGATGCTAAAGAGCGTCTTGATGCCCTTAGCGGCTATTTGGAAGAGAACCCATATAGCTCCCCAGAGCTTCTCTGGGCCTTTGATTTCCGCCAGGAGCTAGCCAAAGAGGTGGTGATTGTTGGTCCTCATGGGGATAAAGCCACTAAAGAGTTGTTTGCAACAGTACGGAAAAAGTTTATGCCGGGGGTTATATTGGCTGGTGTTGATCCTGCCAATCCAGCCTCATCACATAAATGGCCTCTGCTCTCCCGGCAGAGCATTACCGGCAAACCAACTGCTTACGTCTGTAAGGATCTGGTCTGTAAGCTACCGGTATTTACTCCTGAAGCTTTGGCGAAAATTCTTGGTGAGATGGATAAAAAATGAGCTTTAAGACCGCTGCCCCAATCCCCGCAGAGAAAGGTGCACGCAACTTCTCAGCCCCATTCCATGACCTTACTTAAAAAAACTTATATGGGGGTTTGGGGGAGATTATCTCCCCCAATGGGGGTTTGGGGGCAAAGCCCCCATGTCTTTAAAGTCTTTAAACCTCTATATCTTTCAACTCTTTGGCTATTCTATCCTGCATATCTTCATTGATTTCTGCTTTTGGTTTTACCTCTGCACTTTTTTTGTGCCACTTTTTAAAAGCTGCCATAAGTGCCAGACCACCGATTAACAGACCTGCCAATGGACCAAACCATAGTAGAAGGTTCATCCCTTTTTTAGTTGGCTCTAGATAGATGTAGTCACCATAACGTTGGAAAAAATAGTCCCTGATGGCCGCTTCACTATCCCCAGCGTTTACCTTTTCCCGAATAATCTCCAGCATATCCTTGGCTAGGTCTGAGTTGGACTCGTATACCGATTGGTTTTGACATACCGCACAACGCAGATCTTTGGCAATAACCCGCACCATTGCTTCCGAGGGCTCTTCATCCAGGCTGGCTGCCTTTAGTGGAGATATGGTGGTTAACAACAGAAAAAACAGTAAAAAAAATCGCCCCATATTACTCTCCAAAACCGCCGGTTTTACCTTGGATATGGGGCAGGGCAACCTTTTCAAACCAACCAAAATAGAGAGGTCCGGTGTGTTTTAGCCTGACCATTCCCGTAGGATCAATGAGAAAAGATTCCGGTGCACCGTAAACCCCCCAATCAATAGCTACTTTCTGTTTGGGATCAAAAACATGGCGATAACCAGGATCACCATGACGACTGAAAAAACTGTTGGCCCCTTCTACCGTATCTCTAAAATCCACTCCGATAATAACAAAATCATCCCGGCCTCTTGCTACTTTGGCTAGCTCCATCAGGTAGGGGTGTTCAGAGACGCAACTAACACACCATGAGCCCCAAAAATTAAGCAGCACCCACTTACCTTTATAATCTGCAAGTGATATCTCTCCATTGCCATCCAGTGCCTGTGCAGTAAAGTTGGAAGCAGATTTATTGATTATTGGTGAGGGAATATCCCTAGGATTATTTCCCAGCCCTCCGGCAAAAAGGGCCATTATCACCACTAAAGAGAGCAGCAGAACTATTTTCCAAGAATTTTTCATAATATCCAAGCGGTTCCTAAACTAAATAGCCTCCACTGTCATTCCCGTGAAGATAGGAATGACGGTGATCGACTATATGTGCCATATTCAGTTGAAATTAAAATAGTCAGTTAAAAGCCTGGGGGTTAAAGCCTGCAAAACCAAAAACTACCCCACTAACGACTCTCTCTTTCTAATACGACCCTGCATCAGGGCAATTGCCACACCAAAGGCCATAACCCCAGCACCAGCCCAGACCCAGACTACCAACGGATTACGATATACCCGAATCGAATAGACGTTATCTTTAACCTCATCGCCTAAAACCACATAGATATCCTCAAACCATGTAGTATGAATCGCTGCCTCTGTTGTCGGTTGTGAGGTCTCATTATAGACCCGCTTTTGTGGGCGTAGCTCAACGGTAAAGCCGCTCTTATGGTCGGCCTGAACAACTGCCTCAACAGCTTTCCAGTTGTGACGGCTCGCAGTGCCAACCGATTTTAGGGTTAGATTCCAATCGCCAACCTGGATTTTATCCGAGGGGGACATAAAAAGATTTTTCTCATCTTGAAAAAGCCCCGAACCAATAAATCCTGCCGCCATGACCAAAATACCAAAATGGACAACAAAACCACCATAACGGCGTTTATTCCTGCCTAAAAGTTGCAACAGTACCACTAATGCTGAACTAGAGCCATTTTTAGCCATCCTGGCTCTAACCCGGCGCATGGTGTCAAGTATATGAGTGGCTAAAACAAAAACAATCACTACCACACTGCAAATACCATAAAAATTAGCCAGACCCAAAACCCCGGCACCAACTCCGGCAATCGCAGCTAAAACAGCAGGCAAGAGTAGATCACGTTTAAGATGAGCGATGCTCGCCTTACGCCACGCAACCACCGGACCTATACCCATCATAAAGATAATTCCCAACATTATAGGGATAAATACCGTGTTGTAATAAGGTGCTCCAACCGAAACCTTGGAGTCGGTCCAGGTCTCCACAGCAAGGGGATAGAGAGTGCCCAGCAGAACAGTTAAAGTTGCAACCAGTAAAAATAGATTATTAAAAAGAAATGCCGCTTCTTTAGAGAGGGGGTTATCCAGACTGATGTTGGTCTCCAACTGGTCTGACTTCATGGTTAAAACACCAAAAGAGAAAAACAGCAGGACCATCATAAAGACCAAAATATAGACACCCCGCCCTGGGTCAGATGCAAAAGCGTGGACCGAAGAGAGAACCCCGGAACGGACTAAAAACGTCCCCAATATTGCCAAAGCAAAGGTGGTTATGATTAAAAATACGTTCCAGGTTTTAAACATCTTTCGCCGCTCTTGAACCATAACCGAATGGAGAAAAGCGGTAGAGGTAAGCCACGGCATGAATGAGGCGTTCTCTACCGGGTCCCATGCCCAATACCCGCCCCAGCCCAACTCGTAATAGGCCCAGTAAGCACCAAAAACTATACCGGTAGTCAGCATGGACCAGGAAAAAAGCGTCCACCGCCGGGTGGCTAAAAGCCACTCTTCATTAGCCTGTCCGGTAATCAAAGCTGCCATGGCAAAAGCATAGGGAATAGCAAAGCCAACATAACCCATATAGAGAAATGGCGGATGGAATACCATACCGGGATCTTGCAAAAGAGGGTTTAAATCTTTGCCGTCAAATGGTGGGGGTATCAACCGCTCAAACGGGGTAGAGAGAAAGAGCACCAAAAGAAGAAACCCCATAAGCAGTGCCCCTAAAATTGCCAGCACATAAGGCATAGAGGTTGAGTGGGTCTGCCAGTGTCGCCAGGCAGCTACGGCTATATAGACCGAAAGCAGCCAAGCCCAAAGCAGCAAGGAGCCTTCATGACCACCCCACATAGCAGTACCAAGATAAAAAATTGGCAGGTCCAGAGAGGCGTGCTTTGCTACGTAGAGAACCGAAAAATCGTGGTTCAAAAATGAGTTGATCAGTCCTACTGTCGAAATAGTCAGCAGTACGGCTACTACTATTGCCGCATGGCGGCCAACCCTGATCCAGGCCAGGTTGCCGCTTTTTACCCCGTAGAGTGGAGCTGCTATTTGGACTACTGTCAATGTTATTGCTAACAGTGCTGCAAAATGGGCAATCTCAATCCACACAATCTCTCCTTTATCCACTGAGAAGCGGCACTCCCCCTTCCCAGGCCCATCCCATGAAGTTTTTTTAACCTACTGCATTGTTTTTAGTATTGATTCTTTTGCTTTTGCTATACCCTCTTGGCTCATCTCTATCGGCATATAATCTTCGGAATGTTTGGCCAGGATGCTGGAGGCTATAAAATCTTTACCCCTATACCAGACACCTTCGACTATTACCCCCTGCCCCTCCCGGAACAGATCCGGCAACATACCGTCATAACGGACCGGAAATAGATTGTCGCCATCAGTTACCATAAAGCGGATTTTCAGGGTTCCAGCCTCTCTGACCAGAGTTCCCTCCTGGACCATGCCTCCGATACGGACTTTTTTACCATTAATTGTATCGCCTTTTGCGACAATTTCCGTTGGGGTATAAAAATAGACCAGTGAACCGGTAAATGATGAAAAGACCAACGATAGCAGTGCACCACCCACCACCAGAACCGTCAAAACCAGAAATAGCCGTTTTTGCTTTTTTTTATTCATTTGTAGTTTCCTGCTCTCCTAACTGCTGCTGTGCCAGGCGCAAACTCCGCTGCCATTTTAAGGTTAAAAAACCGTAAATCACAGAGGCAATACCATAAACGGCAAGAACATATGGAGTGTAATCAATCATTGTTTTCCATCCTCTCCAGATCTAAAACTTCCAACTGTCGCCGGGCGGCAACTTCACGGGCCTTGACCACTACCATGTAAGCTCCAAGACAGATAAAAGCCAGCGCCATAACCAGCAGAGGTGGGAGAAGAGCACCGGTAATAGTTGGAGTTCCCGAAGCCCCACCAAACGATGGTGGTTGATGTAGAGTACGCCACCAGACCACAGAGAAGTGAATAATGGGCAGGTCAACAGCACCGATAATAGCCAGAATAGCCGTAGCTTTAGCCGACTTGCCCGGCTCATCAAGTGAGCTACGCAGGGCCATCAAACCGAAGTATAGTATCAGCAGCACCAACATAGAGGTAAGGCGGGCATCCCAAGCCCACCATGTTCCCCACATCGGTTTCCCCCAGATGGAGCCAGAGGCCAGGGTGACAGCGGTAAATGCCGCACCAACCGGAACCGCAGCCTCCGCTATTATATCTGCTGTTTCACTCTTTTTCCAAAGATAGAAGATGCTGGATATGGTCAATAGAAGATAACAGAACAGAGCCATTTTTGCTGACGGCACATGTACGTATAGTATGCGTACGGAGTTACCCTGTTGAAAATCTATAGGAGCATTAAAGACCAGCCATAGGCCGTAAGCCAGTCCAAGCAGAGCAACAACCCCCAAAGGGCGTTGAATACGGGCTAAAAAATTCATACCTTTAAATTCTACTCCTCAACCAACCAAGAGAACCCCCACGGAGCCAGGGCCAGATAAACTGTATCAAAAATTAGCAGAAGTTTGATCCAAGGACCAGGGTGGCCATCAACAACCATCACCCCTGCAGTGGCCTGAACTCCGGCAATCAGCAGAGGAGCCACCAGCGGCAAGAGCAGCAGCGCCAGAAGAGTCTCCCGTGAACGGGCCGCCTGAGTCATAGCAGCCAGAAGCACTCCCAGCCCGGTCAAACCCAATATTCCTAAAACCAATACCCCAAAAATCAGATGGATGACATGCCAAGCATCAACGTTGAAAAGTATCATGGTCAACGGTAGAATCATAGCCTGCACCAAAAGAGTCAATAACAGATTTCCCAACCATTTGCCGAGAAAAACAGCCCCCCTGGGCACCGAAGCCAGCAGCAACCCCTCAAAAGCACCATTCTCCTCTTCGGCCTGAAAAACCCGGCCCAGCCCCATCAAACTGGTAAAAAGCACCGTCGCCCATAGCAGTCCCGGTAGTAGTTTGACCGCAGACTGCCGGTCTGGTTCAAAAGCGGCTTGGAAAACCACCAACACCGCAACGGCAAAAAAAAGCATGGATGATAGGGATGAACTGCGACGCAGATCTCCAACTACATCTTTCCAGGCTATGCGATAGGCTGCTTTTAACAATTGGCTGACTCCTTAGAATCAAACAGAGAGCCTTTTTGCAGAAATTTTGGTCTGTGCTTTAAGGCTGCTACCCTTTGCGGGTCGTGGCTAGCCATGACAATCATGCCCCCTCCTGCAAGAAAATCGTTTAACATGCTGTTTAACCACTCCACCCCCTGGCTATCCAGAGCAGAATAGGGTTCATCAAGGAGCAGAAGAGCAGGTTTGGCAAGAAGCACCCTCGCCAATGTTAAACGTTTTTTCATTCCGGCAGAGAACCATCTGGTAGGCCGGTCGGCAAATTTACCTAAGCCGACAGCAGAAACGGTCTCTCGCAGTAACTCATCAGAACATTGCAAACGGCGAAGATCAGCAAAAAACAGCAGGTTTTCAACCGGTGTAAGATGGCCATAAAGGTGACTGTTGTGGCTGACAAAAACCAAACGCTCCCTGATCTCAGCTCCACTGTCGGCAGAGTCCAAACCATTGAGGAGATATCGCCCCTTCTGCATGGCAAAACGGGTTGAAAGCAGGGTAAGCAGAGTTGATTTGCCCGAACCGTTATCACCAAAGAGCACTACGCACTCACCTGCCGCCATGGTCAGATCCAAACCTCGTAAAACCTGTTGCCTGCCAAAACGGTGTGAGAGGCCAGTAACTGCTAAATGAACCATATTGGTACTCATAAAGGAGCAAAAGTGTAATAAAAAGCTTTAACCTAAATTCGGCAGTTGGGTGTGCATCACTGGCAGAACATATTGGTTTAATTGGTGAATAAGAAAAAATCGAAACCACCTTATTGGTGATGAGACTTTTCCCTGATTTACCAGGTGAATCAAGAGGTTGTGCCAGTGATGCACACCCAACTGCCGAATCTAGGTTTAACTACCGGATTGAAGGTTTAACTAAACGGCCTGACATACCAAGCTTTTGCTGGATCAACCTCTCGGCCTGCTCAGCTTTGGTCCGAGATGAAAATGGCCCCAAACGAACCCGGTAGAAAGTTTTGGTCGGAGTTACGGATTGCTCTTGATAGACAGGCATTCTTTTACCA
>JADFZU010000002.1 GCA_015232365.1 Magnetococcales bacterium
ATGGCCAATATGTAGCTGAGATTTTTCAGAGGGTTTTTTCTTTGCTGTCATTGTCTGTTCCCTAGGGGCAAACCGTGTTGTAGTATATCTTGCTTGGGGAGGCCACCCATAATAATTATCCTTGAGGCTCTATTTACACAATGAATGATATCCCTGCTGATGACCAGGAACATCTTGATCAGGCACCACCAGATCTGGAATATCTCGACCAGGAGTTCCAAAACCGGGAAGAGTATTCCCAGTTAGACGAGCCGCCAAACTATGTCGAGATGGACACTTCTCAGCCCATGAATATGGCTAAAAATGGTGGTAAAAGTGCTATCACCCGCCGTTCTGCATGGTCAAACGAAGCAGAACAGTCAATCCTTGGGGCAATTTTATTAGATAACGATGTCATGGATCAAGTGGCAGATATTGTTGTGCCTGAAGATTTTTATATGGGAGCACACCGGGCTATCTACCAAGGGATGGTTTCAGTCTTGGAGCGGGGAGATCCTGCTGACCCGATTTTGGTTAGTCAGTATCTGGAAAAAAATTCTGAAATAGACTCCGTTGGCGGTGGTGGATATCTGGCCCAGCTTTTGGAGACTGTACCAACTACTGCAAATGCTAAATCATACGCTAGATTAGTCAGGGATAAGGCGATTCTCAGAAGGTTGGCCCAGCAGGCTACCCAGATTTCTGAAGCGGTTTTTGAGGGGGAGAGATCGGTCGATGAAATCCTAGAGGAGGCGGAAAAGCAGATCTTTGATGTCGGTGAATCCCGTAGCCAGCGTCGTTCCAACTACTCCGACATGAAATCGGTCATCATGCCGGTTATCACCAAAATTGAGGAGTTGATGCAGCGTAAGGCCGCAATAACCGGTGTTCCTTCCGGCTTTACCGACCTGGATAAAATGATGGCGGGACTGCAAAAATCCGATCTTATTATCCTGGCAGGACGGCCAGCCATGGGTAAAACCTCTTTTGCCATGAATGTGGTTGCCAACGCAGCGGTTAAATTTGGTGCACCGGTAGCGGTATTCTCTCTGGAGATGTCCAAAGAGCAGTTGGTGGTGAGGATGCTCTCCTCTTTGGGCAGTATTGATGCCCAGGGTTTGCGTAACGGCCATCTTAAAACTGAAGAGTATGGGCAGTTGATTCAAGCCTCTGATACCCTCTCTAAAGCACCTATTTTTGTTGATGACACTCCGGCACTCTCCATCATGGCGGTTAGGGCTAAAGCCCGTAGGCTAAAGCGGGAGCAAGATATTCAGCTTATTGTTATCGACTATCTGCAACTCATGCAGGGTGAAGGTAAAGGTGAGGGCCGGGTTCAAGAGATTTCTGAAATCAGCCGGGGTCTTAAAGCCTTGGCTAAAGAGCTTGATATTCCGGTTATCGCCCTCTCCCAGCTCTCCCGTAAAGTTGAGGAGCGACCCAATAAAACCCCGGTACTCTCTGATCTTCGTGAGTCGGGTGCTATTGAGCAAGACGCTGATATTGTTTTGTTTGTATTTCGTGAAGAGGTTTATAAAGAGAACGACCCCGCCCTTGAGGGGATGGCAGAGATTATTATCGCCAAACAGCGTAACGGCCCTATTGGCCGGGTTTCTTTGACATTTTTAAAGCAGTACACCCGCTTTGATAACCATGCTCACAACGATTATGGCTGACTCTCAACTACGTTCTAATCGACCTACCTGGTTAGAGATTGATCTACAGGGAGTAGTTGATAATTTTTTACTTGCCAAAAAAAAGGTTGGAGATGGTGCTGGGGTTTTTCCGGTAGTCAAGGCTGACAGTTACGGCTTGGGTGCACTACCTGTAAGCAAAGCTTTGTTATCGAATGGTGCAGCAGGGCTATGCGTTGGTTTGGTGGAGGAGGGTGCAGAGCTTCGCCAGGGAGGGATAGCCGCACCAATAGTCCTGTTTGCTGGCTTGACACCTGGAAGTGAAGAGAAAATTATCGACTTGAATTTACAGCCGTTTCTCTATGATTTAGAGAGAGCCAAAGAGTTGAGCCGGGTCGCTTTAGCAGCTAATAAAAGGATCACCTGTTATATAAAAGTTGATACCGGAATGGGGCGAATCGGCTTCTCTACAGAGGGCTTTTATGGAGCCGTCAAGGAGCTGTACGGCCTTTCCGGCCTGCATATAGCTGGTATTGTCTCCCATCTTGCTTGTGGTGATGAAGATGAAAAAGGCGAGGTCACCAGCTCTCAAATTGGCAAGATGCAGAGCCTGTTAAACTTCGCAGAGACCAAATCAAGTTTTAACTCCCTAGCTAATAGTGCTGGAACACTCTACCACCCCGCTAGCCACCTCCAGTGGGTTAGGCCCGGTATTATGTTATATGGAGCCTCTCCAGCCTATCCCCGTCGCAGCTTTTTGCAGGATGGGCTTACACCTGTGGTTAGATGGTTGAGCCGTATTATACAGCTCAATGAGTTTGATAAAGGCAGACCCCTGGGTTACGGTCATAGCTTTATAACTAAAAAGCCATCTAAAATAGCTCAAATTCCAGTAGGTTATGGCGATGGTTACTGCCGCAGACTGAGCAATAAAGGTTATGTATTGATCGCTGGTAAAAAGGCTCCTATTATCGGGCGGGTCTGTATGGACCTGACTGCGGTGGATGTTACTGATATACCTGATGTGAAAGCCGGGGATCTGGTTACTCTGATCGGACAGGATGGTGGAGATTCTATCACTGTTGAAACCATGGCTGATTGGCTTGAAACTATTCCATACGAGGTTATATGCGGGTTGGGTAAACGGCTTCCCAGATACTATAAATAGTTGTTAACATGCGGCACTCTCAACCATATCTTTACAAGCTAGGAACCGCATCTCTCCAATTGATTAGCTGAAAACCTTCCCGATACGTTGAATATTTTCAACTGTTTCAGCCGCTTTTTTGCGTAGTGGACTAACCACTTTTTCCCAATAAAAGCATGGTTCAAATACCCCGCCAAACTGACTTTTAAAGCGAAAAATTCCTTGCAGCCGGGGATCATCAGTTTGCGGTCTTGCCCCACCAAGATCATACTCATGAACCCCTTTTGCCTTGAGTATACGCATCATCTCCCACTGCAACAGATGTGAGGCCCCACAGTTATCTTGGTTGGATCTGGCAGCGTGGAGCGGATAACCACGTTTTTGGTCATAAACAGCCATTAAAACCCCTAGAAGTTCATCCTCTCTCCAGGCTCCGATTGCCAGTAGCCGGTCTCCAGCATATTTACTGATAGAGTCAAGGTAGGGCAGGGTAATGCCGTGATCACGCCCCCCTTCACGTCCATAACTTTGATCCAGTAGATCGATAACCTGTTCTGATGGCAAACCTTCTCGAACGGCAAGATTAGCAGCACTGGCAACCCGGATGTTTTTTTTATGTTTGCGGTGCATGTTGGCTAGAAGAGTATCTTCGGACTGCTGCAAATCCATTACGTAGGTTCCAAAAGGCATGGTCAGCTCGACCTTTTTTTCAAGTAGTGCCCCTTCCGGCCTCCAGCGGCTCAAATTAAAGTTGGACTCTACCAGATATACCCCCTCTGCTTTTGCCTGGGTAAAAATCCTATCCAGGCCGTTAGAGAGGGTTTCCGGTGTTAAAGAGCCGTACAAAAACCATTTTTTCTGCTTGAAATTTTGTATCTCTCCAGCGTAGATCGTAGCAAAACCCAGATCAATGGGAACAATACGGCTGATACGCTTATTTGCAAGCTGTATCTCCAACCACTCTTTCTGAAGAAAAAAACTGATATTGCTGGAGTCAGGCTGGTTAATTTTCTCTTTGGCAGGCAAGCTGTATTCCCTTAATTTTAGTAATGGTATAGATTTTTAGCTAAATGATACCTGTACTTTTTGTTGCAGTAAAGCTTTGGGTTTAATGGTTTATTGTTACAACTATTACGACTTTGCCTAAAGTCCATCCCGTTAATTTTGCAGGAAAAACTATTTTGCTGGGACGGTTTGATATATATTGTTCCAGGTTAAACCTAACATTAAGGAGCTTGTTATGAGTGTATTACTGGAATTTTCTATGACTCCGCTTGATAAAGGCGAAAGTGTCAGTGCCTATGTTTCCCGCTCTATAGATATTATTGATAAAAGCGGTCTTCCGTACCGCTTAGGGCCGATGGGTACATGCATTGAGGGTGAGTGGGATGAAGTTATGGCTGTGGTAAAAGAGTGCATGGATAAAATGCAGAGTGATTGCAACCGGGTCTCTGTCTCTATTAAAATGGATGTTAGAGATGGGGCACAAAATCGGTTGACTGGAAAAATATCCAGTGTAGAGAAAAAATTGGGTAGATCCGTAAATCAATAACGGTATGTTCGTCCCTAATATTCAAGAACGGTGATGGCGAAGATTATAAAAATTGCGTTATCTTTCTAGTCCCTCCCTTCTGCCATCCCTTTTTTGAAAAATTTGCTGCTGTTTCTCCCATGCTGTTTAACATCATACATAGCTATATCGGCTTTTTTGAGCAGCAGTTCCGGGCTGTCACCATCGAATGGAAACATACTTATGCCAATGCTAGAGCCGATGTTACACTCTTGACTGTTTAGGAAAAACGGTCTGCTTAGCTCTTCTATGATTTTTTGTGCCACCAAACCTGCATCCTCTGGTTTGGCAACCACCGGTAGGGAAATTGTAAATTCATCACCTCCCAACCTTGCAATCATATCAGAGTCACGCAGACAGGATTTAACTCGTGTTGAAGCCTCAATTAGAAGCAGGTCGCCAATGTTGTGACCCATGGTGTCGTTGACCTGTTTAAAATGGTCAAGATCCATAAAAAGCAGGGCAAGCAAGGTTTTATCCCGGCGAGAGCGGGCTATCTGCTTCGTGACATGTTCCAAAAACAGCAGCCGGTTGGGAAGGCCGGTCAAAGAGTCGTGGTGGGCGATATGCTCTAGACGCTGCTCCATCCGTTTTCTCTCGATTAATCCAGCAATGGTATTGGCCATAGCCTGGAGGAATTCAGTCTCCTCATGGTTTCTCTCATGACCATCAGGAATATAGCTGTTAACCACTCCGAGAAGCTTGTCTTGGAACATAACCGGAACACAGTAATGGCCGTGGGGTTTGATGCCGTCGAATGTAACATCATGACGGTGATCCATATGTTCAGAGTATATGAGCTTTTTCTCTTGAGCGGCACGGCCGCAGAGACAGTAACCAATTGGAATCCGGGCACAGGCGGTAAGAAGGTGAGGTGCTAAACCTTTCTGTGCTACCAAAACAAGCTCATTTGTCTCGTCATTCATGAGGAATATGGAGCCTTTGGACTGTAGGGAGAGCCACGGCACTGACAAAATAATGCTTAACGCCTTTTCCAACAGCTCCTCTAATTTGATCGGCTCCAAGGCTATTTTCAGTAATGAGCTAATAGCTATCCTTGATTGCTGTATCCGCTCATTGCCCTTTTCAGATTTTTTTCGTTCGGTGATATTCCGCATCACAGCAGCATAGTAACGATTGCCATCTTGGAACCATGTAGCAAGTGAAATTTCCAGAGGTATCTCATGGCCATCTTTATGCAGACCATCCATCTCCATCACCGAGCCAATTACCCTGCTTTTGCCTGTACTGTTAACTCGTCCAATACCTGAAATATGCTGTTGCTGGAATCTTTTAGGGATTATTTTTAGCAGTGGCTGGCCAATAATCTCTTCAGGTTTATAGCCAAATGTTTTTGTCGCTCCACTGTTCCATAGGGAGATAACTCCGTTCTCATCAATTGAGATAATAGCGTCATGGGCTGTATGAGAGACTGACTGGGAGAGTTCCCGTTCCTCTTGTAGTTTACTGTTATAAATTTCCAGGCGAGAGTAGGAATCCACCAACTCCTGAGAAAACCGCTCAACCTTTTCAAGGCTGGTTACAGTTGGCATCCAGCGATAGATACCAAATCCTAATATTAGAAAACCTAAAGAGTTTATGGCATTTATTGAAATAACATTTAACAGCTCGTTAATTAGTAATGGAGTCTGCTGGGATATTGCTGAAAGAGTGTTGCCTAAAAGTAGCAGAACGAGGCCGGTAATGATCAGAGCCACACCTTGCGTGGGCAGTGCATATCGAGTTTTTTTAAGGTGCCAGATAAAAAACAAGATAGATGTAAGTACAATTGCAGGAATTAAGCTGAGCAATATCATAATTGTTCACACCTTCCCAAAAGAGCAACATCAACATGTATATATTTTCAAACAAGCACTAAACCGTTTAATGAACCTCCATCATACATCAAGTTTTAATAAATTTGTTAAAAAATATACATTACTCTTCTTGACATGCTTTTGCTGGAACTCTCGAACTACCTTTTCCAGATCTGCATCTAGCCTGTTAAATAGCTCTTTTTTTATATTTGCCGGCAGTTTGCCATAGTAGGCTTCAGCAATTACTCCGGCTATGGCAGCCTGGGTATCACTGTCCCCACCTAGTGATACAGCGTTACGTAGGGCATCTTCAAAACTGCTGGATTCAAGAAAAGCGATGATAGCCTCTGGCACAGACCCCCGGCAGGTTACGTCAAACCGGTAGTTGCGGCGGATGCTTTTTAGTGAACTGCTTAAGTTATAGTCAAAGAGCTGTTCAATATTAGTGCGGATTTTCTTACGGCTTTTTCCCTCTCTTGCCAAAAAAACAGCAACTGCAACTGCCTGTGCACCTTTGATTCCTTCTGGGTGGTTGTGGGTCACTTCGGCACTTTTTTTTGCCTCCTCCATCACCTCCTCAAGGGAGTTGCAAAACCAACCAACTGGACCAACCCGCATAGCTGAGCCGTTTCCAAAACTGTTGTATGGGCCAGCGTCGTCAGATTTCAACCATCTGATAAAACGCTGCCCATATCCAGCTTTTGGGTAGGTGCGACCATAACTCCGCAAGGTCTGAGCATATGAGCCTCCGTTTAGCAGAGCATCAGCTACGGCAATAGCAAGTACGGTGTCATCAGTAAAGGTAGAGTTAGAGGAGAAGAGGGGAAACTTTTTACTTTTGATGGGCCGACCCTCATAGGGAGAGCCAACTATATCACCGGCAATCAGACCGAGCATAAAGCAGCTCCTTTTTTATGGTGTTAGTCAGAAGTAACTGTTCTAACAGCAAAAGAGTCCTCTTCAATAACAACTCTTGCATCCCATTGTGCGGTGTTCATGTAGTGGTCTATTGTCGCTCTGTCCAGTTTGATATGGATGGCTTTTCTAATGATTTTCCCGGTTATGTGGTCAACTCTGGCGGTGATAAAAATTGAATAGCTCTGACAGTCAGCAAAGTTGGGGTAGGCGGGAAAGCCAACTTTGAAGGATTTAATAGTAAACCCCTCCCCATAGCGGATTTCTACTACCCATGCTGCTGTTATCTCATCTTTTCTGCTCTGGGCTTTGGCACAGGCCATAACTACATTGCTCAGAGGCTTTTCATCTCCATAGTTGATTTTTATTAGCTGGGCTTTACTCCAGAGGGAGCCACTCAAAGATAGCTCTTGATCCAAAAAAAGATCTACAGGTCTCAAGGTATTTTTTTTATAGCTGTTTTCATCTATAGTCTGAACTTTATAACCTACAACCAGACCTGCACCGCCATTGACCACCATGCTCTGGTCGGCATCCATCTTTAAACCATCCACTCCAAGAGCTTCTGTGACAAAGTCCAAACCAGGTTCAAAAGGGATCTTTGCCAGAGATTTTGCTTTAATGGTCTGAATGCCGTCGCTTTTAAGCTTGGCAGCTATTTCATCTGCAAAAGTGGCTGTTGTGGGTTTACCGTTAAAGCTCAACAGGGATTTATGGGCAAACTTATTATGGGCGGTAGCAAAAGAGGTTTCTTTTACAATCTGAACAGGTTGGTACATATCCCCTTTTACCGGCAGGCTATTTTTATCCCAGACATAGCCAATAAAAGCTCTATCAACCGGGAGTTTTGGAATATGGTAGATACCTGTAATGTCAGGCTCTGGTCTGTTTTTAAATGGAAGGCAACCACCTATTAAAAAAAGGCTAAGCAGAGTGAGAAAAATCTTTTTAGTAGCAAAAAGAAGGTTGGTCATAATGACTCGAAACCAAAATTTTTATGTTGGGGTCAGGGTTTTTTTATAATCATCTGCCGACAGTAGGCCATCCAGCTCTTTTGCATCGTTTAGTTTTACCCTTATTATCCAGCCGTCACCGTAGCATGCATCGTTTACCAACTCTGGGGCATCTTGCAAGGTCTCGTTTATCTCGGTTACTGTGCCGTTAACAGGTGCAAAAAGATCGGAAACCGACTTTACTGACTCTACTACACCAAATGGCTCACCAGAGATTATTGCTGCTCCTACTTCCGGTAGCTCGACAAAAACTACATCGCCTAGTTGATCGGCAGCAAAGGCGGTAATCCCTACCTCAACTGTATCGTCAATAGAGCGAATCCACTCATGTTCTTTGGTATATTTCAGATCGTCAGGTGTTTCAAGAGCGTCAGCCATAATTTTTATCCTATTTATTACAGATGTTTAGGGCATCGCCCCAAGGTTTATATTTCCAAAAACCTGGAAAGTGAAATCAATGCACCAATCAAACCAAGAAAAATCCCTAGAGCCATAATGATCAATAACTGCCCAACTTGTAAATAGTGCAACTCGAAAAAAATTCCAAAAGCTGCTCCCAGCTCTGCTGCAGCCCCCTGTCCACCCCAGTACAATAGGGAGGTCAACAAAAGTGCACCAATTGCACCAAACAGACCTTGCAGCACACCTTCATAAACAAATGGAGTTTTTATGAAAGAGTCGGTGGCCCCCATAAAGCGCATCACCTCAACTTCGTCTCTACGGGCAATGATAGTCAGCTTGATGGTGTTGGATATTATCAAAGCAACAGCGGTAAGCAGCAATACGGTCAGGGCGATACCGACAAATCGGAAGGTGTGGATGACAGCAGCAAGTTTTTCTGCCCAGATCTGATCATAAGAGACCGCCTCTACTCCTTGCCATGTGCCGATTTCATATACAAGGTTGGCGGTTTTTTTATATTTTTTGTCTGTTAAACGAAACTCTATCGAAAATGGTAGGGGGTTGTCATCCAGAGAGTCCAAAAGACCGGCCTCTGATCCAAGCATATTTTTCATCCGCGCCATTGCCTGGGCTGGCGATACTACCGATATCTGGTCAACTCCAGATTTTTTGGAGATTTCCGTTTGGATACTCTCTATTTGCTCAATGGAGGTACGCTCTTCCAAAAAGACTGTAACCAGGTTATCTCCTGTCCAGTTATCCAGTGCGGTGTTGGCGTTGGAAAGCAGCAGGGTGAAAGCTCCAAATATGGTTAAAGATAGAGCGATAATGATAGTTGTGGTCCAGTGGGAGAGAGAGCCGGCATGAAAGCGGTTCCAAGCCCGTTGCATGCTGCGAAGCTGGAAACTTTTGCTTATAATAGCAGCATTTCCATCAGCAACAGAGACCACCTTCCCCCTTTTTACCGTGCTGGGACGGTTAACTGCACTACTCCGCCGCACTTTACGGGCAGCCGATTTTTTGCCACCCCGGTGTCGGGTAGAAAATCCATCAGGTGTTGGATTCATGACTCTCCAGCCTCCAATAAACGGGCCGAGCTGGGCATTTTAACAATTTTTCCACCAACCATCTCAATGTGAGCATGACCACTCTCTTTTACCAGCTCAAGATCGTGTGTAACCAGCAGAACTGTAGTCCCCTGTTTATACAGGGTTTGAAATAGGTCGATAATTCGTCTGCCCATCTCCCGGTCTAGATTGCCAGTAGGCTCATCGGCAATTACCAGAGATGGGCGGTTGACTGTTGCTCTAGCTATGGCTACCCGTTGCTGCTCACCGCCAGAGAGGGATATGGGGTTTTGGTGGGTATAATCTCTAAGTCCTACCGACTCCAGGGTTCTAGACACCTGACCTGGAATAAGATCAGGGTGCTGCCCTGCCACCTCCATAGCCAGAGCCACATTGTCATAAACAGAGCGGTCATAGAGCAATTTATAGTCTTGAAAGATCACACCGATGCTGCGTCGTAAAAGTGGTAGCTGTTTATTGGTTAGTTGATCAACATTGCGTCCACCGATTACCACCGCACCGCCAGAAGATCGTTCTGCCCGGTAGATAAGTTTGAGAATGCTGGTTTTCCCAGCTCCTGAGTGGCCGGTCAAAAAGTGA
The DNA here is from genome assembly GCA_015232365.1 of Magnetococcales bacterium. Lineage (GTDB taxonomy): Bacteria > Pseudomonadota > Magnetococcia > Magnetococcales > JADFYX01. Next base: position 10,145 of record JADFZU010000002.1, read on the forward strand.
AAAGAGCCTTTTGACAATCCGAAAGAGACCCCTTTAAGAGCCTCATATCCAGAAGGGTAACGCATACTGACATTATGAAATTTGATCATGAAAGTCTATCTTGGCAATATTCTTGAATGTTATTTATTGTTAACTTGTATATAACAGAGGCCATGGTAACTCTTTCAAACCATTATTCACAAGCAGATTAGCACATTGTAGCGAGAAAATATTTCTATTGGCTTTTAGTTATGTTACTATTTTATATAGGTGAATTTATAATATGTTCATCAGTAAATGTCTATTATATGTCGTGAGTTTTTTAAGCACTGGGAGAAATAGAAGGTGATTGTTAAGTGCGAAAAATGTGCAACCGAATTTGACGTTGATGATGTCATGTTGTTGCCGGCTGGGCGAAAATTAAAATGTTCTAGCTGTAAGCATGTATTTTTTCAGTTGCCTCCATCAGATGAAGAGGAGCCGGCCCCAGAAGAGGAAGAGACTCCCACTGCTGAAGAGCCTGAAGAAGAGGAGCCTGAAGAGGAGGAGCCTGAAGAGGAGGAGCCTGAAGAGGAGGAGCCTGAAGAGGAGGAGCCTGAAGAGGAGGAAGAGGATGAGTCCGAGGTGGAGACAGTGCTTGGTCCACAATCGGAAGAAAATAGTGTAGAAGAGGAGGAAGAAGAGGAGGAAGAAGAAGAGGAGTGGCATGAGGAGGAAGAAGAAGAGGAAGAGGAGTGGCATGAGGATAATGAACCTTCTCTTGATGAAGAGGAAGAAGAGGAGTGGCATGAGGAGGATGAGGAGTCACTTTTAGAAGAGGATGAGGACTCTTCACTACATGAAGAGGATGAGGAGGAGGATCACTTCCGTTCACCATCTGAGCTAACTGAGAAAGAGTCAAAAGAGGTTTTTTCTGAAGATGATTATGCAGATCCGGTGGTTGTTTCACCACTTATGCACAAGCTTAACTCTTTCAAGAAAACCTTTATTGCTGTTGCTGCCATTCTGTTTATTGCCCTATTGGGCAACTTGATATCTCTAACAGATTGGTGGGAGTATAAGTCTTACTCCATGAGAAATAATTTTGAGATCAAAGAGATGAGCGAAGAGTGGCGACTCTATAAATTTGGCACTGTATTGGTAGTAAATGGTACTTTGACAAATTCGACAAAAGTTGCGAAAAAAATTCCAAAAGTACGGGTTTCACTCTTTGATGATGCCAATAAACCACTAGATTCTGTATCTGTTGTACCTGGGCGTGTTGTAGCCGAGCAGATTCTTGATTCTACAGGAGAGAAAGCACTGCGTACCATGATTGAGCTACAGGATGTAGTGAAAAAAACCAAAGCCAAACAGTTGTGGCCGCAAAAAGATATTGAATTCCAAGCTCTATTTATCCACCCGTCTGAGGGGGCTACCCGTTATAAAATTGATTTTGAAAATCCGGAAAACGATTAACATAGATTAGTTACTTTAGATTCGATAGCCATGTACCAGATTAAAAATGGATCGCATAGACAAATTCCACTTAGCAAACTGCTAAAAATCCCTGGTATTTTACCCAGTATGTCTAGTTAGTTTATAGCCTTCCTGAAGCAGTGGTATTTGGTACAAAAATTGCTAACTTCACTGGTAGAGTTTATTTTAATTACGGGAGCAGAGCTGCTCTTTTAAAATTAAGAGGAATATCGGTGAAGATTAAATCCATAATTGTCTCAGGGGTGCTGTCCGGGCTTGTTTTTGCCTCTACACTATCCGCCTCAACACCAGTTTATAAAAAGGGCTGTGAATTTCCTTTAACAGATGTTCAGGTCTGCTGGGAGGCTACTTCCAGTGCAAATGTTGACCATGCTCCTTATGATGAACTGCATATGTTGCCTATCACCCGTATGGTTGGTGGCTCTGAGGAGGTGCTGGTTGACACCACCCGCAAGATTTTTCGACAGATGCTGCCAAGTGCAATCGCTGAGCGGCTGATTCCAGAGTGGAGCGATCCGGTTTTTTATCTTGAAGACGCATTGATGAGTGGTCAAGATTATGGTTGGCCTGCATATATGTGGATTTCACCCCGTGTTATGCGTAAAAGTAGTGAGATGAGTCCTGGTTTGGTGGATTGGGATGTCTACTTTTTTTCCCACAACAAGCTGACTCGTACACTGAGAATACGGGTAGAGTCCAAACCAAAATTAACTGATAACAAGACGGAAATTATGGCTGCTGCCAGTGCGACACTGTTTTTTAGTTCTACAGTCTCGCCTTTTGTCTCATCTGCTGCCTCTTACGGAGCAGGAACCATGTCTGTTGCCAATCCGCCAGAGGCCGGTCAATCCCTGGAGATTATGACCGAACTGGCTACCCGGCAAATTCTCTATCTAGCACAGTATTCCATCAACAATATGGAGAGCCCAGCCCCACCTGAAGATACAATAATAACAACTGTCAAAAAACATTTTTACGACTTGAAAGGTAAAATGAGTGTCCCGAAATAGGATTCTCTAGCTATTGTTTAAAAAACCTACGCCACTTCCATTTTGGAGGTGGCGTTTTTGTTTTATGCTAGATGAACCGGTGATGTGTGAACAACAGACGAATCTAGATTGAACTACCCGGCAAATCAAATAAACCAATATCTTATACCATGGGCCTGCCATCTCCTTGCTCTTCAAGGTTTAAGATAAGTGGGGTGGCCTTGGAAAAGTTGGTCTGCTCCAACAATAAAATTGTTGTACAGTCTAAAAACTGTATGCTATGGGTAAAGCAAAGTTATTTTAAAAATTCAATTGATTTGGAAACCACATGTTTAAAAATATAAAAAAGCAGCTCTGGGCTTTTGATGCTGAATGGGTCCCGGACCCCCAATCAGGGCGGATACTTTATAAACTTGCCGATAGTCTATCTGACGCTGAAGTAATGGAAGAGATGTGGCAGCGGGGAGGAGCTACAGAGGAGAACCCTACACCTTACTTAAAAACAGTTCAGTGTCGTCTGGTCTCTATTGCCATGGTTCAGCGTCAGATCAATGACAAAGGCCAGGTAAAACTCAATCTGTTATCACTGCCCCATTCAGTTAGCGAAAAAACTGAAGAGAGGGAGATAATCGGTACATTTCTTGGTGCTTTAGGGGATCGTCAACCACAACTGGTTGGTTATAACTCTCTAGCGGCAGATGTCCGTATAATGGTACAGCGAGGCATAACCATGGGTCTTGCTGCACCTAAGTTTGCTCGCCGACCTAATAAACCTTGGGAGGGGGTGGACTATTTTGCTCGTGGTGGTGACTGGCATCTTGATCTGAAAGATTACGCAGCCCCTGGTTGGGGTAGTGGTAGCCCATCCCTAAACGAGATGGCAACTCTTTCGGCTATTCCTGGAAAAATGGAGACCGATGGTCAGCAGGTACCAAAACTTTGGCTTGAGGGCAAACTTGATGAGATTATCGCTTATAATGAGTTTGACGCTCTAACCACCTACCTGCTCTGGCTGCGTATGGCCCATTTTTCTGGCCTTGTAACGCCTGAACAGTATGAATATGAACAGGAGCTTACCCGCGAATTAATTAAAAATGATGGTGTTAAAAAACCCCATTTATTAAAATATATAACCGAATGGGACCGTCTCATACAAGCTTGGCAAAAATAATATTAAAGAATGGTTGCCCAAAGTTGAAACGACTGGTTAAGATGAGCTATGGATAAATATCAGCAACCATATAAAGGCGTAGTTATTAAGTTGTTGTTGGAGACCGAAGGGCGAATCATGCTCTGCCTGGATGCTACATATACAGGTGTTGATGTCCCGAGCCGTTTTAAAAAAGACACCAATTTAATGTTGATATTAAACGTAAATATGCCAAACCCCATAGATATTGGTGTAGACTCTGTTTGTTCAGAGCTTCGTTTTGGTGGAATTCCCCACTACTGTAAAATTCCTTATGATGCTATCTGGAGTGCATTTAATCCCGATACCAACCACGGTATGATGTGGCCTGACTCTATGCCGGAAGAGGCTTTAAAACAGCATGGACTTGCCCCATTAAACGAACTGACCCTGCCGCCGAAAATAGTAAAAAAACCAGTAAAGAAGAGTAAAAAAGCCACTCCATTCCAGGTTATTGATGGCGGGGCATCAGCAAAAAAAACCAATCAAAAACCGGCAGGCAAACCAAAGCTGAAGATTGTTGATTAAATATAAGATAGGCTTGGCAACATCCGGGCTAATAATCAGCCCTCTTCATTAAGCAGGGTCAACTGTGGATCAGGTTCATGTATTGGGAATGGAATTGGGTACAGGCCTGAGAAACAGGCATCACAATGACCGCTCTCTGCCTTTCCGTTAACCGCTTTGTAGAGCCCATCTATAGATAGAAAAGCCAGAGAGTCAGCAGTAATATAGCTCTGCATCTCTTCTATCGAATGGCTGGCGGCTAGTAGCTCCTTGCGGGTTGGGGTATCAATCCCGTAATAACAGGGGTTTGTAGTTGGTGGTGAGGAGATGCGCATATGAACCTCCTTGGCTCCAGCAGCCCTGACCATCTTGACAATCTTACGGCTGGTAGTTCCTCGAACAATTGAGTCATCCACCAAAATTACCCGTTTATCTTTAAAAACACTGGGGTTGGCGTTTAGCTTGATTTTAACCCCAAAATGGCGAATTGCCTGCTGGGGTTCAATGAAGGTTCGGCCTATGTAGTGGTTGCGGATAATACCCAGCTCAAAAGGAAGGTTGGCCGCCTGAGCATAACCAAGTGCTGCCGGAACTCCAGAATCTGGTACAGGAACCACTAAATCAGCTTCTACAGGGTTCTCTTCAGCCAGTTCAACACCAATTCTTTTCCGGGCCTCATAGACGTTTATACCGTCAATGGTAGAGTCCGGGCGAGCAAAATAGACATATTCAAAAATACAGAGGTGGCGATTACGTCTGGGAAAAGGGTAATAGGAGTCAACTTTATCACCCTGAATAACTACCATCTCACCAGGCTCAATATCCCTAATAAACTCTGCGTCAATAAGTTTTAAAGCACAGGTTTCAGAAGAGAGTACATAACTTTTGCCAACCCGTCCCAAAACCAGAGGGCGAAAGCCGTTGGGATCACGAACGCCTATGAGACATTTATTGTCCATGGCTAGAAGGGCATAAGCTCCTTTTACCTGACTTAAAGCTTCAACCAGACGTTCTGGGAAGGTGTTGCAGCGGGATAGGGCTGTTAAGTGGACAATAACTTCTGTGTCCATGGTTGATTGAAAAATTGAGCCGCGTTTCTCCAAGTTCCGGCGCATGTCAACACCGTTGACCAGATTCCCGTTATGGGCCATAGCCATGCCGCCATGAGCGGTATCAACAACAATTGGTTGGAGATTTCGGGAAGTGGAGCTGCCACCTGCTGTAGAGTAGCGAACATGACCGATGGCTACCTGTCCTTTTAGCCGCTCTACATCTTGACGTTTAAATACATCTGCAACCAATCCCCGGCCCCGTTTACAGTGGAGAATTCGATCTTCCACCGTTACGATTCCAGCCGACTCCTGGCCACGATGTTGAAGGGCATAAAGGCCCAGATAGACCAGATTGGAGGCTTCAACATTGTTGCTTATGCCAAAAACTCCGCACTCGTCGTGAAAATGGTCATCTGTTATGGAAATCAAGGATAGTATTCCGCAAAATTCGACACTGGACTTTTTATGAAAACTATAATTTTTATAAAAAGATAGCCGTTTGTCCAGGGTCAAGAAAACTTGCAAGGCGAAATTATAAAATCTTCGCCACCAACTCAAACTAAATCTCAGCTAGACAGCTCTATCTTGGTTACCAACCTTTGCAGATAGAGTATATTCCGATGGACTCTATGTAGTCCACTCAACCCTGCTACGCAATGGTAAACCTCTATTTGTTATCTTATTACAACTCTCTACAAAAAATCAGGTTTACTTGAAAAAACTGGGCATAATTGTTTGTAAATATCAATTTGCTCTCTATTTTCAGCCGCTTATTGATGCTATGATCTGGATCTGATTTTTAAATAGCAGCAGCATGAGTACAATAATTTTTCTGTTTTTCAATAAAATGTCCTGTAACAAAATTAACCCCTCAATCGTAATTAAGCAACCTCTTATGAACTTTGCTCCAGCAAAAATTGACATCATGGTTAACCGACTATAGACTCATGGCCTGTAATAATAATCAACCTTGATTCAACAAAAAGGCTTACTTTTTATGGGACAAAAACCGCTATTTCTCAAGGCTTGTGCAAGAGAGCCGGTCGAGAGAACCCCCGTTTGGCTGATGAGACAGGCGGGACGGTACCTTCCTGAATATCTGAAAGTACGTAAAGAAGCCGGTAGTTTTCTCAATCTATGCAAAACTCCTGCTCTGGCTACCGAGGTGACCATGCAGCCAATACGCCGGTTTGGGCTGGATGTGGCTATTATGTTCTCCGATATTCTGGTGGTCCCGGAAGCTATGGGTATGAAGCTGGATTTTTTAGAGGGAGAGGGGCCGGTTTTTGCTGACCCACTAAAGGAATCAAGTGATCTCAAACGTTTGAAACAGCCAAATGTTGAGAAAAAACTCGGTTATGTATACAACGCTATAGAAGAGATGCGGGCTGCCTTACCTGCTAACGTTCCACTTATCGGTTTTGCCGGTAGCCCATGGACACTGGCTACCTATATGATTGAGGGTGGTACTACCAAAAAATTTACCAAAATCAAAACCGCCATTTATAAAGATCCGGTTTTTCTCCACGGGGTTTTAAATGCCCTTACCGATACGGTAATCGACTATCTTAACGGTCAGATTGACCACGGGGCACAGGCTATCCAGGTTTTTGATACCTGGGGGGGGATTTTAAGTCCGAAAAACTACCAGGAGTTCTCCCTGAAATATATGGCAAAAATTGTCAAAAACCTGAAAAAAACCGGGCCAGACGGTGCGCAAGTCCCGGTGATTCTTTTCTCCAAAGGTTGTGGAAACTATAGCGAGGAGATTGCTGCCTCAGGCTGTGATGTGGTTAGTCTTGACTGGACTGCTGATGTGAAAAAAATTCGTCGAAAACTGGGCAAGAAAGTCGCTTTTCAAGGCAATCTTGATCCGGCTGTTCTCTATGCACCAGAGGCTGTTATTCGTAAAGAGGTGAAAAAAACCTTGAAGCTCTTTGGTCCAGAGCCAGGACATATTTTTAATCTTGGTCACGGTATGGAGCCGGATATGGACCCGGAGAATGTTCAGGTTTTGGTGGATATTATTCGTGAAGAGAGTACCAGGTCTATAGCTAAACAATAAAAGGTGACCATTGGGTGTTTTCCCTACCCCCCAGCAGAAACTCTAAATAAGTCATAGGATGGGTTTGGGGCAACGCCCCAAAGGTTTATAATTACACACTTAAGGGGTGCTGCCCCAAACTCCGCTGGAGACCATAATGGTCCCTAGACCCCTGTAGTAGTTTTTTGGAATGCTTATGCAAATTTCTCAAGAGGTTTTTGTTGATAGGGGTCTGATTAAAAAATATAACCGGGCTGCCCCTCGTTATACCTCCTACCCTACGGCTCCTCACTTCAAAGAGGAGCTTCTGGATAGCACAATCTATAAAAATGAGCTTTTAAGGCTTGAAAAGGTTGACCCCAACCGGCCTCTATCTATTTATATTCATATTCCTTTTTGCCAAGATGAGTGCTACTACTGCGGCTGTATGAGGATGATCACCAAAGATCGCAGCCGAGCTGAGGATTATCTAAAAGCCCTCTATAAAGAGGTGGAGCTTCTTGGTGCTCTTTTTGGCCGGGAAAAACCGGTGGTGCAGCTCCATTTTGGTGGGGGGACTCCCACCTATCTTGATGGCAGGCAGCTTGAAGAGCTAATGGCAAAGATCGGCACACAGTTTAATCTATTAACTGATGATAGTGGCGATTATAGCATAGAGGTAGACCCACGGGAGGCTGATGGTGGAAAGCTTGCCCTGCTGCGTAGGTTGGGATTTAATCGCATCTCTTTTGGGGTACAGGATATCAATCCCAAGGTGCAAGAGGCGGTAAACCGGGTCCAGCCTCTAGAGTTGGATGTCCAGGTGGTTGCAGAGGCTCGTAAGGCCGGTTTTAAATCGGTGAATATAGATCTTATCTACGGCCTGCCCCATCAAACAGCTGAGACATTTGCCACAACGCTAAAGACGGTTTTAGACGATTTAGACCCAGACCGGCTGGCAATATTCAATTTTGCCCACCTGCCGGATCTTCTGAAAAACCAGAGAAAAATTGATGCCGCCCACCTCCCACAGCCTGATGAGAAACTTCAGATTTTAGAGGAGTCGATCCGGATTTTGGAAGAGCGTGGTTATGTCTATATAGGTATGGACCATTTTGGTAAACCGGAAGATGAGCTGACCGTAGCCCAAAGAGATGGCAAGCTACACCGGAATTTTCAGGGCTACACCACCCATTCCGAGTGTGATCTGGTAGGATTGGGGGTTTCGTCCATTAGTCAGATAGGCGATATGTATGCCCAAAATTTAAAAAAGGTTCATCACTATCAAAACCATATGGATAGTGGTGAGTTGCCACTGTTCCGTGGTCTGCTAATGAGTGCTGACGATAGAATCAGGCATACGGTAATAATGAAGATAATGTGTGATTTTCGCTTGGATTTTGCCAGTATAGAGGCTAAATTTGGCTTGGTATTCGAAGAGTATTTTGCCGATGCTTTGCAGCAGTTGGCTGTTATGGAGAGGGATGGGTTGTTGGAGATAGAAAACCGGATTATTCAGGTTCGTCCGGCAGGTAAAATCTTGATTCGTAACATTGCTACAGCTTTTGACTGGTACCTTAGCCAGTCGTTAACAAAAAACAGCTTTTCCCAGGCTATATGAGCAAAAAAGTTATCATAGTTGGTGGAGGAATTTCCGGTCTTTCTACCGCCCATTTTCTGCATCAGGCGGGGATATCGGTAAAAATCATTGAGTCCCGCCAGGAGCCGGGAGGCAACCTCCTCAGCTCCAGCTCTTCTGGGTATCTCCTTGAGCACGGCCCCAACTCAACTTTGCATAAACCGGGCAGAGAGGATGATGCTCTAGGCCGTTTGATGGATGGGGTTGGTCTTACCCCCTTGGAGGCCAACCCTCTTGCCAACAAACGCTATATAGTCAAAAACAAGAAACTAATTGCCCTTCCAGGCTCACCACTCTCTTTTCTTACCACCAAGGCGTTTAGTGTCAAGGCCAAGCTGCGACTGCTCTTAGAGCCATTTATCGGCGGCTCAATCAAAGAGGAGAGTATCGCCCAGTTTGTTGAGAGACGTTTGGGCCGGGAGTTTTTGGATTATGCCATCAACCCTTTTGTTTCAGGTGTTTATGCTGGCAATGTCCACAACTTGTCGGTACAAGCGGCAACGGCAAAAATTTATGCTTTAGAGCGAGACCATGGCTCCCTGATCAAGGGGGCGCTTTTTGGCAGGCAGAAAAATTTAAGCGGTATGCCAAAGGGTCGTTTAATATCTTTTAAAAATGGTATGGGGGAGCTACCCCAGGCTATCTGCCGAACTCTACCAGGTGACTCCATAATGGTTGATACCAAGGTGGTGCGGCTAAAGCGGGTGAAAAACCGTTGGCAGGTGTTCTGGGAGGGGAGTGGCGGTAAGGCGGGTATTGAGGAGGGGGAGCAGGTTATTCTCTCAACCCCGGCCTCACAAACGGCAAAAATTCTTGAAGATACCTCTCTGGTAGCATCCAAGTTGCTCTCCAGCATCCACTATCCGCCAATTTTATCCATTACCTTGGGATATCCTCAAGAGCGGGTGGCCCATAGCTTGGATGGCTTTGGCTTTTTAGTACCAAGGAAGGAGAATATTCGGACTTTGGGTACGCTTTTCTCCACTACCCTGTTTCCGGGTCGTGCCCCTGAGGGTCAGGTGTTGTTGACCAACTTTATTGGCGGTGCGACAGATTTAGCAGTTGAGAGAACTGGAGACCGGGAGCTGGCGGCTGTGGTTGCCAGTGAGGTTTCCCATCTGTTGGGCATTGAAGGCAGGCCTGATTTTGTCCAGGCGACCAGATATCGGGAGTCTATTCCCCAGTACACCATGGGCCATTTGGAAAAATTGGCTAATATTGACAGAGCACTGGCTGAAAACAGGGGTTTGCATTTAAGGTGTAACTGGAGTGGGGGAATCTCGGTAGGCGACTGTGTCAGAAATGGTGAACTGCTTGCCAAGGATATTATCAGCGGAGGTAGTTCATGAAAGCCCGTGGCTTTGGATTGGGAAAAAAAATAGGAGAGAGGGGAATGGCATCAACTTTAGGCCGTGGTTTAGGCTCTTTATTGGGTGAAGAGACGGTTAATGAGTCGGTAAAGGAGAAAGTTCGGGAGGTTTTATTAGAGCAGATTATACCGAACAAAAACCAGCCTCGTGGTGTTATGGATGTGGAGTCGTTAACCGAGCTTGCTGACTCTATTCGTAAGCAGGGGGTGTTGCAGCCTATACTGGTTCGGCAATCTGGCGATAGAGATAGTAAGAGTCCCCGTTATGAACTGGTAGCAGGAGAGCGGCGGTGGCGGGCTTCCAAACTTGCAGGTTTGAGTAAAATTCCGGTTTTGGTTCGTGATTGGAGTGATGATAAGTCGTTAGAGGTAGCTATTTTAGAAAATTTGCAGCGGGAGGAGTTAAACCCGGTTGATATAGCCAGGGGTTATGAGAACTTAATCAGGAGTTTTGGTTATAGCCACAAAAAGGTAGGCCAGCAGGTCGGTAAGAGCAGGGTTGCTGTTAGTAATGCTTTAAGGCTATTAAACCTACCTGAAGAGGTTTTGGATCTAGTTGTTTCTGGGGAGATATCCATGGGCCATGCCAGGGCGTTGGTGGGTATGGATCATGCTCCGGCTATGGTGATGCACCTTGCCAATAGAATCATTGAGGAGGGCCTGTCGGTTCGGGCGACTGAGGCGGTTATCCGGGAGATGGGCAAACGGCAGGATGTAGTTGCAGATGTGGAGGAGAAAAAGAGCAAAGGTGGCCGCAGGCGTGATCCGGTTATTGTTGATATGGAGATGAGGCTGAAAAAGGAGTTGAAAACCGGGGTAACGATTACCTGCGTCAACGGTAAGGGCAAGATAATAATGGAGTTTGACAACCCTGAGAAGCTAGAGGCATTGGCGGAGTTGTTGTTGGTATAAAGTCATTGGGGTTCAGGTGGGGCTACTTGAACCCCAGAAACTTCCCCACCTCTTTTATCGCTTTTTCAGGCTCGTTCCACGGAATCCATACCAGACCTTTCTCTCTACGCAGCCAGGTCATCTGCCGCTTTGCATATCTTCTGCTCTCCCGTTTGCCCCACTCAATGGCCTCCTCTAATGTTTTCTCCCCATCAAAATAGGCAAATATCTGTCGGTAACCAACCGCCTTCATCGCTGGGTGATCCCTGTCAAATTTAGCTAAAATGTACTCCGCCTCCTCTAAAAAGCCATCTTCAAGCATAAGATCAAAACGAGCATTAATCCGCTCATTCAACTGCTCTCTAGGCCAATCCAAAGCAAGTTTTAAAGTTGTATAACCGGGAGACGGAGGCTGCAAACCATGCCAATCTGTAAGGGTTTTGCCTGTAGCAGCAAATACCGTTAAACCGTGACATATTCGCTGGCTATCCCCAGGGGGCAGTCGGGAGGCCAGCTCAGGATCTATTGCTTTTAACCGTTCGTGAAGCCGGGGCCAGCCCAAACTCTCCCCCTCTAAACGGATGGACTCCCTAATTTCACTATCCATCTCCGGCATACAGGCTAAACCATGCTCAACAGCACGAAAATAAAAACCACTACCGCCGACCATAAATGGTGTAGAGCCACTATTATGAAAACCGGCAATTAAATCCCAAGCTGCCTGCCGGTAGCGATCAGCAGAAAAAACCTCACACGCTGAAACCCGGTCCAAAAGGTGGTGTCTAACCCTGGACTGCTCATCAGGAGTAGGCTTGGCCGAACCAATAGTAAACTCTCTATATACCTGCACCGAGTCGGTATTGATAATCTCAAGATTAAATCTTTCAGCAATCTGCAAAGATAACCCTGTCTTACCAGAGGCCGTTGGACCCATTAAAAAAATCAGTGGTTTATGCACTTTCATAGCAACATATAATTTGTTTAAAAATCATGGGATGGGTTTGGGAAGTGGGCTTGCCCATTCCCAATGGGGCTTGGGGCAACGCCCCATCTTCTGAGTATAATATTTGATATAGATGAAATATCCATGTTAAATATTGCCATTAGTTTTTGTATTTTAAGCTGCTACCCCATAGCCAGCAATAGCGGATGGTTAAAATGATACTGAAAGATCGGATTGCCCTGGTAACAGGTGCTGGAGCTGGAATAGGTCAAGCTGTCGCCCAAGATTACGCCAAACATGGTGCTACCGTCATTCTTCTCGGGAGAAAAAGCAAACATAAAAAGCTGGAAAAAACCTACGATCTAATACAAAAAGAGGGCGGAAAAGCGGTCATTGTTCCCCTGGATCTTGAACATGAACTAGGGTTGGTTCCCGAAATGGTAAAAGGTCTTTATGAACGGTTTGGCAAGTTGGATATTTTGGTTAATAATGCCGGAGATCTAGGTGCACTAACTCCACTGGAGTTATACGATAACATGCTCTGGGAAAAAATTTTTCGGATAAATATTACCGCTCCTTTTTTCCTGATTCGTGAGCTGCTGCCACTACTGAAAAAAAGTGACGATGCTTCGGTAATCAACGTGGTATCGAGTGTAGCTTTTAAAGGTAAGCATTTTTGGGGAGCCTACGCTGCTTCAAAAGCTGCTCTGGTCAACCTTACAGAGACATGGTCTGACGAGTTAGGAAAAACCAGCGTACGGATGAACAGTGTAAATCCAGGTGCAACTGCCACAGCGATGCGGGCCTCTGCCTACCCTGGAGAGAACCCCAATACCATACCCCAGCCAACAGAAATTACCCCTGCTTTTCTCTATCTAGCTTCATCTGCGGCAAAAGAGGAGCGAGGCCAACATATAGATGCCCGCTGCTGGATGTGGTGGAAACCAGAAAATATATAATTTACCAATAGGTGGACGTTATGAAAGCCAAAGCTCTGTTATCTCTTAAACTATTAGTTGTACTCTCCATGCTGACTCTCAGCGGATGCTCTTCAAGTTGCAGCGGTAGTGCCAGCTCAGATGGTCATGTGGCAGGGTGTGGAAAATCGTTTAGATTCTAAAAATTTATGGCATGGGTTTTGGAATATGGCATAACCCAAGAGGCTGGATCAGGCTACGGCCTGTTTTGCTTCAAGTTAAAGACATAAGCAAGAACTTCAGCAACCGCCTTAAATAGATTAGCCGGAATAGTCTGATCCACCTCCACCTCTTTGTATATGGTTCTAGTTAGAGGGGGGTTCTGTACGATAATCACATCATGCTCTTTGGCAACATCACGAATTTTTTTAGCAATCAACCCCTTACCTTTAGCAACCAGCTTTGGAGCCTGCATCTCCCCCTGCTTATACTGTAAAGCCACCGCATAATGGGTTGGGTTGGTAATTATCACATCAGCTTTAGGGACCTCTTCCATCATCCGTCGCTGGGCCATCTCTCGCTGAATCTGCCGGATTCTTCCCTTGATAAGCGGATCACCTTCCATCTGTTTCTGTTCGTCTTTGACCTCCTGCTTGGTCATTTTAAGGCCTTTATTATGTTCATATTTTTGGTAGATAAAATCCAGAAGTGCCATGCCTAAAAACGCCAATGTAACTATAGACATAACCTCCATGATATCAAAAGCCATGGACTCAACAAAAAAATCAATATTAGTACCTGCCAGCCCCAAAATTCGATCAGAACTGTCTTTTAAAGCCCAATAGACGACAAAAGAGATCAAGGACATCTTGAAAATAGATTTAAAAAGCTCAACTATGGATTTCATAGAGAAGAGCCGTTTAAAGCCTGATATGGGGTTTAGTTTGGAAAATTTTGGCTGCAGGGATTCCATGGAGATGAGAAAACCGTGTTGTATAATCCCGGAGAAAATGGCAAAAATTACAAACAGAGCAAAAAAAGGTGCTAAATCAATCATGTACTCTTTAACAAGACCGTTAAGGAGAAAGCTTAACCCCATTGGAGTAATGTCACTTGAGATGGCTCCAGAGAAGAAAAAGCGCATCTTGGTCTGCATAGAGTTCCAGAGAACCTCTCCCTGGAAATAAAAAAGTATGGTTGCGGCAACAAACAGAAGTGCGGTTCCTACCTCTTTGGATGAGGTAACCTGACCTTTATTCCTGGCATCGGATAGCCTTTTTTCAGTGGGGTCTTCGGTTTTGGAGTCTTGGTCGGTATCTTCTGCCATGGTCTAAATCTATCCCCTATACGGTTATAAACCAACCAATTTATTTGCTAAAGAGAAGAAGCCGTTTATCTCTCTAGCCATAACGTGAGCAAAAAGAGTCATGGTAAAGCCGAGGATGATAAAGCCGATCATCTGGGCGATGGGCATGGCCAGGAAGAAAACTTGAATTTGTGGCGAGGCCCGGTTGATCAATCCCATACCAAGATAGAGAAGCTTGGTAGAGGCGATAATAGGTGCTGAAATCAGTATTGCCAGCTTGAATAGCTGTAAAAGAGCGGCAGTACCAGCTTGCAGCAACCCCTCTCCTGAGGGCAGACCGCCACCAAGGGGCATTGTTTGGAACGATTTGCTTATCCCCTCAATAAGCAAGTGGTGTCCATTCAAATTTAGAAAGAGCATCAAGACAACCAGATAGAGCAAATTACTCAAAACACCCTCTTGAACTCCAGATGTGGGGTCCATAACCATAGCCATTGAGAGGCCCATCTGAAAACCGATCAATCCGCCCGCTACCTGAACTGCCACCAAAACCCAATGAACCAACATGCCAAACATACCACCGATAAGTATCTCTACAACTACAGCTCCGACCATCATGGGAACATTGGCATCACCCTCTAAAGCCCAGGGTTCAACCAGGGGAAAGACGACGATGGTAATGCCAAGCAAAAGAGCTGTTTTAATCTGTTTTGGGCCAACAGCACGGGAGAAAAACGGGGCTGCTAAAAACATTCCTGAAAAGCGGGCAAGAATCAAGACATAACGCTCCACCTGACCTATGGAGAGACCTAAAAAGTCCATCAATGCAAACGGATCCATTGGACTAGTTAATCATGTTGGGGATTGATGCAAACAGATCATTAAAATAATCCATCAATGTTTGCAGCATCCAGGGTAGGGAGATCATCAAGGCCAGAAAGGTAGCGAGAATCTTGGGGATGAAGGTAAGAGTCATCTCTTGAATTTGGGTAACAGACTGGAATAGGGAGATTAAAATACCCACCACCAAGGCAGTAAGTAGCATGGGCGCAGAGATCATCATTGCGATCCGCAACGCATCTACCACCATCTGTATTACCGTTTCCATTGGCATGATAGAAGCTCTTTTAAAGAGAAATATAACTCAATTTACCTGACTTTCCAGGACTTTGCACGGTAAAATTAAGATCGATCAAAAAGGTGGCCGTGAAGCAGCTCATAAAGATCAAAAATTGTGATTGCCATAGCGGCCATCATTGGTCCAAAAAGAAGGCCGGGAATGCCAAAACTAATCAAGCCGCCAATGGTCGCCAATGTTACCAGAAGGGTGTGGTCGAGAATTTTAAGGTTATCATTTTCTCCACCATCTCCCCGGCTTTTAGCCAGCCAGCTAATCAATAGGGGGCGGAGGATATTGTCGACGACAAAACCCACCACTACCGCTCCCCAAACCGCTATAAAAATCGCTTTTGTATGGTGTCCGTTCCAATAGAGTATATAACAGAGCGGCCCCCAAATTATAAAACCGCCAACCACCGGAATAAATGAGGCAACTGCAATAGCCACCCCGAGATAGAACCAGGGCAGATCCATAAAAATAGCCACAATGGAGAAGGATATACCCTGGAGTAGAGCAATACCAAGAGTACTAAGGGTAAGAATGGTGGCTAGAGAGTGAAAGCGGTCGAAAAAAAACTGGTCATATTGGTTGGGCAGTGGGGTTAAATGTTTAATCCTTATCAATATTTTTGGCCCATCCCGGTAGAAGAAAAAGAGAGAGAAGACCACCAATATCAGAGAGGTGAAAAATGCTGAGAAGTTATTGGTGATGCCACGAAAGAGAAACAGCACCATAGCAACAGCCTGCTGCCCAACCTGCTCTTTGTGGGTTGTGGCCCACTCCAATATATAATTCCTAAAGGTCTCCGGCATTGGTATGTGCTCCAAATACCCTGCCAAGGCCAGTTTTAATGTTGCCAGATCGGGAAAGCTTGCTATCCACTCCTGTAGTTGGCGTAGCCCTTCACCAATGCGTAGTCCAGTAGCGAAAAGAAGGTAGATAATTGGGGTTAATACTAAAAAAAAAATTAAAACAGTCATGATAAGTGCTGCTCTGTCCGATTTGATATTAAAGCGGCACTGAATATCTTGGTAGGTGGTGTAGGTGGAAGAGGCTAGAAGTATGGCTATGAAGATACCGGGCAGAAGGGGAAAGAATAGCCAAAGCAAGCCGCAACAAGCCAGCACCAACAGTGTCAGCATAAAGCCTTCCTGAAATGGAGGGGTAAAGTTTGTTTTGGCTTTAGTCGGTTTAACCATCCCTCTATTGAAAGCTAAATCGGTTCTTATTGTCAATGTTGTTGAGAGTTTGCCCATAATAAAGGAATAAATGGGCGGTTATACAATTTTAAAATAGTTTATGGAGAGTTAAAAATGAGACACTCAAAGATCCTTGCTGGCGTTGTAATGTTGTGCGGTATTTTGACTGCACTACCACCCTCAGATGCTTTTGCCGTTGGTAGCTGGTCCTATCCACAGTCAGAAGATGAGCGGGAAAAGCGAGAGTCTGCTTTAGAGGCCCAGTTGGCTGATCTAGAGAAAAACTATCAAGATCAATATTCCGTTGTCACTGAAAAGAAAAGCCAGTTGATCGAGCTTATTGAGAAGATCAAGCTTGCAGGTGTAGATCTTGAATTTCAAAAAAAGCCTCTGCAAGAGGCAATTGAAAAATATCGCCAAGTCCAAAAGCTCTCGCTAATTGATCCCATGGTCTCCACAGAACCACAACGCATGGAGCTGCTTGAGATAAAACGCGAGACTTCGGATCAGGTTGCTGCTTTTGAAGAAAAACAGCAAATTTTGATGGAAAAACTACCGAAAGCCAAAGCCAATGTTAAGGTAGCCGTAGAGCAACATAAGCATATATTACAAGAGATAGATAGCTTGATGCGTCATCGTGATGCAGTTCGGGAGCTGGTTTTTGTTCGTAATGTTGCCGATTGATTAAATTTATAAATGGCAAATTAAAGTTTGATTATGTGTAGGCTATGTTTTATTCTGCTTTACACACTCTAAGGGGAGTAGTCGCCCTTGTTACACGCTGGAAGAGTTAATCCAGATGAGGTAACGGGGGGCATGTGTCAACATAATTAGGGCGGCATTTTGGCTAATTAAAAGTCAAAACCGTCCTGTGGTACGTGACGATCCATACTTTGGCAGTCTGTTTGCTGACCAAGAGGGTTTGACGAGACTTTAGGTGCAGTACCTGGGCGATGGGATCGACCTAGGTGTTGTGCCTATGGTTTCTTAATTCGATCCCCTTATAGGTGTTTTTAATGATCAGCTCCATCCTGCCGTCTGCTTCCAATCTTTTTGAAGTCCCGCCTCTCGCTCAGTGGTTCTCTATATCTGGTACCACCATGGTAGTGATTTTTCTTGCAGAGCTTGGGGATAAATCCCAACTGGTCTGCATGACCTTGGCTGCGAGACATAGACCAAAACCGGTATTTTTTGGTGCTCTGCTTGCCTTTGTTTTTTTAAACATATTGGCGGTGGTATTTGGTGCAGCCCTCTCAACCTGGATTCCCCATAATGTAATGATCTACATTGTTGCCACTCTTTTTGGGCTGTTTGGTGTGCAAACTTTATTAGCTTCTGAGGAAGATGATGATGATGAGGGGGAGGTTGAGATTAAATCGGGTAGGGGAATATTTGCCAGTGCCTTTTTGTTGATTTTTATTGCTGAATTTGGTGATAAAACCCAAATTGCCGTAGCAGGAATGGCCAGTGCTGCTCCACCTATGACCATTTGGCTGGGTGCGACTTTGGCACTGGCTCTATCTTCGGGAATTGGTGTATTGGTTGGTCAGCGTTTTCTAAAGCGTATCCCTATGAACATTTTAAGTAAAGTAACCGGAATATTCTTCCTGCTATTGGCCGCATTAGCTCTAACCCAGTTGACTTAAACTTAAAAACGGTGGTTGGAAGTGCGTAAATTGTGCAATCTATTACTCTGTCTTGTGTATCAGGGAAAATCACAGTCACCTTGTTGGTGACAAGGTTTTTCCCTGATATGCCAGGCGAATCAATAGGTTGTGCCGGTGCGTGCTTCTAACTGATGTTACTTAGGTAATGGGGTGGGTTTTATAAGGTGGTCTTGCCCCTTCCCAATGGGGTGCGGGGCAAATCCCCGCTATTCCACATCTGCCAATAAGCTGCTTCCAGATTGGTAACAAACCCCTCAACATCACACAAGGCAGAGTTGATAACTGTTTCATGCAGAGAGATCCGCTGTTCACTCTCTCTAACCCCTTGCTTGGCAAGTGTTACCGCTTTTTCAACATATTCATCGCTTGATCTGCCAATCCACTCCTCTTTGCCGATAACGGTCAATAGGCTGGCCCCCTGCCGTGAAATCATCCGTTGCCCGGCAAGGGTAATAACCGGAACTCCCATCCATAGGGCATCAGCAGTTGTGGCTCCACCAGTCCGTGGAAAAGTATCAAGGGCGATATCTATTAAACCATACTCCTCCATATAGGCTGTGGATGCTGCTCTTAAAATCAGCCGTTCTTGATTGATGCCCAAGTTACTGAAAAGTGAGACAATACGCCTCTGTTCAGATCTATCCACTAGCTGCTTGGTTTTGAGTAGAAGCTTGGCTTGTGGTACTTCTGATAAAATCCGGCTCCAGAGCAGAGCAACATCATGGGTAATCTTGGAGAGGTGGTTGAAGGAGCCTAAGACGACACCATCATGAGAGCGTTTCTCGCTCTTGGCAATGGCCGTCTTTTCTCCAGGCTGGTAACATACCCAGCAGTTGGGTAGATGAACTATGGTTTCGACGCTCTCTTCCCGGCGATCTTCTGGAGTCAAAACCTTATCGGTTAGCCAATAGTCCATGGTCTCCAGGCCGGTAGTGGTGCAGTAGCCAAGATAGCTCACTTGTATCGGTGCCGGTTTATAGGTGAAAACCTTCAGACGGCTGCCTTTGGTGTGTCCGGTTAGGTCAACAAGTATATCTATACCATCATCATAGATCTGTTGTGCTACTTGCTGGTCGCTTAGCTTCAAGGTGTTGCACCAGACATCTGCTGATGCCTGAAACTCCGAGGTGATACTATCTGGCTTGATAACGTTGCTGTAACAGTAAACCCGAGTCTTGTTGCGATGGTGGTTTTTAATGATAGCAGCCATAAAGTTGCTCACCGGATGCCGTCTGAAATCCCCTGATACATAGCCGATTTTTAATAGCTGTTTGTTCTGTTTGATAGGGGAGTGGCTAAACCTATTACTCTTTCCAGCCCGGCCATGAATCTCATCCCACTGTTGATGCTGTTTAAGGGTTTCTGGAGCAGAATAGAGAGTATAATAACTGATGATAAACAATAAGTTGCTGTGGGCTATAGTAAAATCAGGCTGTATGGTAAGAGCCTTCTTAAAGCTTGTAACTGCCTCTTCCAGCTTTCCCTGCTCTTGGAAAATCAGCCCGGAGTTATTGTAGGCTTCTGCATAATCCGGTTTAATTGCCAGGGATTTCTGGTAGCTGGCAATAGCAGCATCCAACTGTCCCTGTCCCTGTCTGGCAGCACCCAGATTACTGTAGGCTTCGAAATAATCCGGCTGAATGGCAATAGCTTTTTGGTAGCATTCGACCGCATCATCCAACTCCCCTTGCAAGAAGAGGATATTACCAAGATTGTAGTGGGCTTTTGCATAGTTTGGGTCTATGGTCAGGGCATGTTGATAGCTGGCAATTGCAGCTTTCAACTCCCCTTGCTCTTGAAGAGCAGCAGCAAGGTTGTAGTGGGCCTCTAGATGATCAGGTTTAATAGACAGGGTCTTATTGTAGTAGATAACAGCTCTATCCAACTGGCCCCGGTTTTTAAAAGCTATGCCAAGGTTGCTCAAAGCTGCAATATTATCTGGCTGTAGCTCAAGAACTTTATTATACCAGTAGATTCCTTCATCCAGTTGCCCGGCCTTGTGCAGAGCAATAGCCCGATGTAGAGAAGCCTCTATTTCGCTACTCTTACTGGTTATACTATCTAAATAGCCGGTTATTTTTTCGTTGCCGGGATCTTTTCCCAGAGCGGTCTGCAGAGCTGCTATCGCCTCTTGTTGTCGCCCAAGGGGGTAGAGTGATGTGGCAAGGTTGTAATAGAGCATGGCTCGACTATCATCGATGCTGATAGCCTGTTGAAACTTTTGAGCAGCCATCTCAAAGCGGCCAATTTTCTGGGCGATGTTGCCAAGTAAATTGATAGCATCAAGGTGATTTGGTGCGACTTGAAGGATAGCAGTACAGAGTTTATCAGCCTCCAGGTAGCGTCCTGCACCATAATGGTCAACCGCCTGGGAATACCCCCCGGCAACGGTAAGCTCGCTCTCTTTATTTGCCATTACAACACACTATTTTCTACCTGCTATAACTAATAGTCCAGATACTTCTCCAAGTTAAATAAGTTTTGCCAGCATCAAAAAGTCATGGGGTGGGTTTGGAAAGAGGGGCTGCCCCTTCCCAGTGGGGCTAGGGGCAAAGCCCCAAAACTATCTCTTTCCAAAAACATAAGCCGGCTTAAAAACCCAAACCATCAGAGGCAGAAAGGTAAGAGCGGTAAAGACGTCAATAATAATAGCTTCACCAATATACATACCCAAGCCCCAGGTGTTGCCCAACTCGGTTGAGACCAGTGGTATAAAGCTGCCTAGCAGAACAATTACCGATGCTATAACTGCTGAGCCGGTAGAGGATAGGGTGCTGCTTAGAGCCTGCTTCCAGCTTTTTTTACCATCTTCCATCTCCTCTTTAAGGCGGAAAATTATATAGATGCTGTAATCAACTCCCAATCCCATAGCTATAGATAGGGCAACCAGGTTGGCAAAGTGAAGATTACCCGACCAGTTTTCGACAGAGGTGAAATATCCAGCCAATCCGTACTGGGCGAAGAGGGTAATTAGCAGTACAGAAATCAACATTCCGGCAACTGCCAACGAACGAAACATTAAAGCGACAATGATAAAAATAGCTGTGGCGGTCTGTAGGGGGCCCCGGAGCCACTCCTTCATACTGACCTCCCAAGTTGCTTCGGTTGCTCCAAGAAAGCCGCCAATACCAGGGGCTACATAGTCTGCTCCCGGTTTGGATAGATGGTTGTTGTCCCCGGAGGCATCTTGGTTGCGAAGGCCAAAATTTACTTTGGAGAAACCTGGGTCATTTTTATGTTTTTCTATGTAGGCTTGAATGTCGGCAACTACCCGATGGGTTTTTTTCGGGTCCATGGTGTTGACAAACCCCAATACAACCCCCTCATTCCAGGTGTGGTTGTTAACAAAAGCCGATAGCTCACCATCACTGGTCATGGTCTCTAACAGACCATTATACATCGAGATGATCTCATCAGGATTACGGTCATCATCCGGGTCGGCAGCCAGCATGGTGGCTTTGGTCCTGACAATCATGTCGTCCAGAGATGGCTTCTCTCCCGGTTCAGCGGCCATCAACATATTAACCAGGCGAATATATTGGGCATAAGAGCCAGTAAAGCCGATATATGGATGGCTGCGCATCCACTCTTCCATAGCGACAATATCGGCAATTACATCGGCACTATTAAAAATTCCTTGCTCTCCCATCTCTTCAGAGTCATGGCAGAGAGGCGGTTCCACATCCTCCTCCATATCCTCACAGAGCGGTTTAAGAGGCTCTTTACCACGAATTGGCACACTTAAAGAGATCACTCCCGGCATTATTTCACTAAGCCGGGTTATGTGTTGAATGGTGATAGACTCTTTTTTAAATGCTGCCCTGGCATAGTTGATCCCTTTTTCTACACCCGGCATAAGATCATCTTTACTGCCATTGGCGATATCGGTGAAGTGGGCGGAAATGGCTATAATAACCACAACCACTGCCGCTGGAATCCATTTCATCGGCCCGGTAAGCAAACCTGCCAGCCAGTTTCCCAGTTTTTTCTCCCGGGCCAGCTCATCTTTCGAGACTCCTTCGCTTTCTGACTGACTGCCAGGGTACATAACCAATAGTAGGGGGATCAGGGTGGTGGTGGTAACTATCAAGGTAAACATGCCGAACATACCAAAATAGGCATAAGCTTTGTAAAAGGAGATATCCACCAGAGAGAGGGTGGCAAAACCGGCGACATCGGTAATAATAGAGAGCGTGGCAGGGGTTACAGTATGGGCAATGGCGTTAATACCGCTCTCTTCAGCAGAATCATTAAGCTCCAACTCTTGCAGATAGCGTCGGGTAATCTGCACCGCATGACCAATACCTATAGCCAGTAGCAACATTGGGGTCAAAACCATCATTGTAGTGAGTTTAAACTGGGAAAAACCCATCAAACCCAATGTGGTGATAATAGTTGCACTAACACCAACCAGGGGAATTATTGCCCGGCGCATGGTGCCAAACTCTTTGAGCAGTATAAAAACCACGATGGCGATGGAGATGGCAAATAGCCACCATTTTCTCTTCAACTCCAACATCATATAGGCGAGGAAATAAGGCTCGCCAGCCACCAGGATATCAACCCGGTCATCTCTGCTATATGGTTCGACAACCTCTAAAACCTGTTCAACCCATGGCACATATATCTCTTTAACGTCATCAGTATAATCACCAATAATAAAAGCTGCCTTTGCTGTGCAGTCAGCTCCTGGAGTGAAGCGGCACACCTTGCCGTTACTATCTTCACCATAGAGCAGCATTGGCGACATTACCGGGTTATCCTGTAGACCCTCTTTTAAAAACTGCATCTGCTCAGTGGCAAGCTTGCTGTCGGTCAGGCTGATGCCCTCCGTGGGTATAAGCCGTTTGAAAACCAGGCCGTTTTCGTCAGCACCCATATATTTGACTTTTTGAGCCGCCAGAGACATGAAATTTTCTGGACGGGAGGCGGGGAGGTCTGCCATTTTTTGGTGAATCTCCTGGACCATATTTATGAACCAGGGTTGGTAGATATCCCCATCTTTTACCTCAACGCCAATCACCATCATATTGCCCATGCCAAAATGTTTTTCAGCGTAGGCGTTTGTTGCTACATAACGGTTGGAAGGGGGGAGCAGGGTGTCGGGATCGTTGCGGATATCCAGTTTGTGGATCTGGAAGGCTGCTAGCAGGGTGACAAAGGCGACAATTGCAAAAATTGACCGCCGGTGCTTCATGACAAACCGGGCATAACGCTGGGAAAACGGGATCTCTTCTCTGCGCAGACTCTCTTGGCTGGACATAAAATTCTCCTGCTTTGCTATTTTAATCTTTTCTAGAGGGTGTAGATATAGCCAGGGGCCGGTATAGACGGCCCCTGGCTAGAGTGGTAATGTTTAGAAAATATACTTCATACCAACCTGGAGGTTGGAGCTGTTTGCAAACTGGCCAAACATGGTGTCTTTTTCACCAAAGTAGGCGTTATATTCCGAGGTAAAGATCACCTCGTCAGTATAGGCATACTCTACATCAATACGGTTCCAGTAACCGCCGCCCTCTTCTACCATTAGAATGTTGTTCCAGCGACCTTGCTGCTCAGCTCCAAACGGTTTAGAGAGGAATATCGAGCCAAACTCTTTGTATTTACCGGCTTTTTTCAATCCATTGCTCAGGTGCATTGTTGTGGCATCAGCGGTATAAATCCCGGAACTAGGATCACCATCGTAATGGTCCAAATTGACAAACTGGATAAACTGACCACTTACCATCAAATTGGTAAAGAATGTGAAATCTGCCCCCAACACATACTTGAACATGTCGGCATTTTTGGACTGCATAGCACCAACAAGATCACCATAACCGAGTTTTGTCCGGTCAATAACCGGGGCTTTGGTATCCTTATCGTAGAGGAATTCACCACGAAGAACAACCGGGCCTGTTGACTCTAAATCCAAGGCATAATCAAAGGCTGTTCCCAAACTGTGGATACGGTTGAGCTTTTCTGTAAAGACCAGATTAGCCGCTTTGCCTGCGTTACCACCGTAAGCACCGGTGCTATCTGCAAGGGTGAGTGTGTTGGTACCGGTAGTCGTAGTGGTTATAGTCTGGCCGGTGGTTCCCTCCCAATGTAAATCAACATATGGGTTCGCATCGTAGTGCCAGAGGTAGTTTAGTGAGAAGTTAAAGTTGTTGCCAATGCTGTTTTTGTAACGAAATCCAAGATTTGGATCAATCTCTTCTGGATATTCACGGCGATATTCGCTGGTTGCATTGACAAAGGCGTCAAAGGTAGCAAATGTTGCGTTGGGCATGTACTCGAAGGTTGAGTTTGGATTATTGGTATCCCAAGCCGCACCGTCAATTAGGTTGGTTCTGCTGCTGTTTGTTGACTGGGCAACAGTATTCAGTGCCGCTGCACCGCTGGCTGTAACATAGCCCTGTACGGTTGTTCCGGTTGCAGCAGACAAGCCGGCACCACTGCCATAAGCAACAAAGAAAGAGTTAGATACCAGACCCAGGGCTGGAACAATACTCAAAAACCCGTTTGATTGTCCGGTAATGGTGTCTACACCAAGCATCTTAAATGGTTGGCCCGGATCACCACTCTTATCCATGCCGGGAATAGCGTTCTCTTTGCGTTGGGCAACAATAAACTGCATGTTGCCATTTTCGCCAACATCAGCCTCTGCCTTGATCATCCAGACCGGAATCCGGGCATCTTCGGTGGTGTTTTGGACAAACTCCCGCCAGTCGGTAGGGTTGACAATATCAAGGAGTTTAATGCCGTCAGCAGTACCCCAGACCACCTGCTGTTTACCAATTCGCCAATCCAGAGGCCCGGTAGTAGTATCAACGTATAACTCCCGTAGGACATCGTTCTGGCTGTCACTAGCGTGGTAGCGATAGCCGTCAGCCCCTTCAGTATCGGCAACTAGATTAAATTGCCCATGTATGGAGGTAGTATCGGATATATCACCGTTGACAAAAAGATTTAGTGAATTTTCAAACTTGAGCATTTCACCGGCACTCTGGTTGGTTGTGCCGTTATATGTTTGCAGAGAACCAGTGGTGGGGCCGTTATTGGTAAAAAAAGCGGTCTCATTTTTTAGAACACCTGAAACCCGCCACTCTCCAAAAGATTCGCTATCATCTGCCAGCAGTGGGGTTGCAGATAGTAAGGTTACTAATGCTGCTACTCCAAGTATATTTAATTTTTTCATATTATTTTCCTTTAATGTATAGATATTTAAATTCTGCTTAGCGTTTAATCTTTCTCAGAGTTTTTTCTGACCAAAATTTGGCCTTTCTATCTGTATTCCACTCAGCAACAGCAACGGGAATAGAGGCCATGGTCTCATGATTGGTTTCCAGGTTTTTGCCATACCAGTATTTCCACCAGAGTCCACGTGGGTCATCTAGACCCATTGAGGTCCAGGCCCGGTCAATAATTTTGATTTTTTTGCCGTCTTTGTAATATTCAGTCCGGTAGTCGCCAAAGCTTTTGGTATCGATAAAGCTAATCCGGTGGTCGTACCACCAGTTGCTAAACTTGGTTGTGCTTTTAAGTTTGTATACTGAACTGCCTTTGTGGCTACAGTCTGGAGCGTGGACTCTTTTGCTATATTTACTTTTTGCTGGTAGCTCCATGACCATCAGACACTCATTGAAGCTCTCTGTACCTAGTAGTTCATGGTTTTCATGCTGTGGTTTACGCAGGGTTACGTCGCCAAAGGTAAAATCAGTACCGCCCCAGGAGTCATCATGGGCCGGTTGGGCAAAACGGCGAATTTTTCTCAGAGCCGGGAGCCATATTGAGTAGGCCTGGCTTTTTGCATCATCCTCAAAATCGGTAATCAGCATACCGGTTCCCCGGAGTTTACCAGAACGGAAGATAGCAATATCCTGAGCTTTAACCTCACCATCGTTATAGTCGTTGTTAAGATGTCTCTCAACAGTATTGGTTTTTGGTTTTTGGCCTTCAGAGCGGCTTAGCAGGATGGTAATATTTTTTTTACTAATTCTCTTGATAGAGAAGTTTTTCACGGCATAAAAATGGTTGACAAAATAGACCTGTTCAACAATTTCTTCAGCCGATGGGGTGCCTTGAGGGTAGGGGAGGCTTTTTGCAACACCGCCAGCAAATGCTGCTGTAGTACCCAGACTTGCAATCAGTGACAAGCCAGCTATTAAATTTTTCGTTTTCATACTTATACCTCAATAAATATATAGATTGCTAACAAGCCCCGATACCAATAGTGATTATGGAGGCACTATGTGTATTAACGTAACAGTGTTGTTACATAGATACAAACGCCAGCATAAAGGCTCCTTTTTATAAAGGCAACATAATAATTTCAACATGTTAAGAAAGCTTAATCAACAGTTGTGTGCCTAAATAAAAACATAACACAATCAAACATATATGTTTAGTTATCTTTTTAAATATACATTATTTTGTGTTGTTTAAAGGCTCATTTCTTTACAATGATTTTTGGTAAATCAGTCACTATATAACAAAAATTTATCGTTGATTAATTGAGTTTATTAGGCAGACTCTAAATTAAGGCTGGTTAATTTATATTTACAAATGTAGTGAACCATTTTTCAACTCTATGCTCTAACTTCAGTATAAGCAGGTTATTATATTCTAATATAGATAGTATGGAGATTAGAAAAATGGGCAAAATTATAGTTGGTTATTTTTTAGCAACACTTTTTGGTTTAGGGGCGTTTTTGGTTTTGGGTTATGAGGGGTTGATCAAGAGTCACGAGGTTGATTTAGTCTTTTGGGGTTTAATTGGTACGGGTTTTCTGCTCCAGATAGGGGAGGTATTTCTCTGTAAGCCTGTCTGCCGAATTTTAGCCCATAACCATCTAAGCCAAAAGTGGATGAGCTGTTGTCATTAAACAAAAGTAACTAAAAGAACTCTGGTGTTTCCTCACCATCTGCTGTGAAATTTCCGGGTAAAAATCAGAGAAAAATGTATCATGTCACCACATAGGAAGGAAAAAATTTACAAAAGGTGGTGATATAATGGATGAGGGTTTTAAAGCTGAGGCTCGGACTATTCTTATTACCGGCTGTTCAACCGGTATTGGCCGTTGTGTCGCGTTTGGTCTGCGGGATAGGGGGTGGCGGGTGTTTGCCACGGCCCGGAAAATGGTTGATGTTGAGGAGTTAAGGGAGCAGGGGTTTGAATCTTGTAAAATTGATCTTGCCGATACTGACTCCATCCATAGTGGTTTTAAGTGGGTCATGGAGCAGAGTGGCGGTAGGCTAGATAGCCTTTTTAACAATGGTGCGTATGGTCAGCCTGGAGCAATGGAAGATATCTCAATAGAGGCTATGCGGGAGCAGTTTGAGACCAATGTTTTTGGTACTCATGAGTTAACCCGGTTAATACTTCCGGTTATGCGCGGCCAGGGCCATGGGCGGATTATACAAAATAGCTCGGTATTGGGTTTTGTTGCCATGCCATATCGAGGGGCTTATGTAGCAAGTAAATTTGCTTTAGAAGGTTTGACTGAAGCGATGCGGATTGAGATGCGGGGTAGCGGCATCGATTTTGTTTTAATAGAGCCGGGACCGATTACAACCAAGTTTCGCCTTAATGCCAGAAAGGCATTTTTAAAATATATCAAACCAGAAGAGAGTGTCTATCGGGAGAAATACGAAGGCTGGATGGAGCAGGCTAAAACCGAGGAGTCATCAAGCATGCCGTTCAGTCTGCCCCCTGAGGCAGTTTTGCAAAAAGTAATCAAGGCATTAGATAGCAAGCACCCTAGCACCCGTTATGGTGTGACCATCCCGACCCATATTTTTTGGATATTGAGGCCTATTCTACCACGCCTCTGGTTGGATGCTATTTTAGCAAAAGCGGTTTAACATTTTTTAAGCTGCCCGCTTTTTAGGCGAGTATTTTTTATGAAGTGTCAGCAATAGGCGGGGTAGGGGGGTTAATTTGCAACTTTTTTATTGATGCGGTAGACGTAAGCCAGAACCTCGGCAACCGCCTTGTACAGAGGGGCAGGAACCGTCTCGCCAACAGGTACTTTACCCAACAGAGAGACCAGGTCAGGATCTTCCATCAAAGTTACCCCAGACTCTTCAGCTTTTTGTAAAATAGCTTCGGCAATACGCCCTTTGCCAGAAGCAGTAACACGGGGAGCGTGATCACTACCTTTCCTATAACGCAAGGCAACCGCCTCTTTCCTAACCACAGGAGTTGGCTGCTCAGGTGTGGGCTGCTCAGGTGCAAGCCGCTCTAGGAGAGATTTCTTACTCATATTTTGATTATCTCTACCTTGAGCAATTTATCTCTCCAATTAAGTTGGGTTATGCCTCAGTAGAGAATCCTGCACCAATACCCAAAGCCTCCAGGCGTTGCTCTTTTATCTCTCCACCAGACAACCGGGAAATCTCCAAAGCTCTAAGGGGTAAGTCAGCTTTTATCAACTCTTTACGCAGCTCGCTGATATCTGTTCTCAGTGAGGATAGAGACTCCTCCTCTTCGGCACCAATAGAGATTAGCAGACTTTTATCACCATAGGCAATTCGCACTTGCACCGCACCTAAGTTGGTCATATTCAGAGTCAAAAGTACCGAGGTTATATCTTCACTCTTATTACCAGCCTCCTGACGGGCCTTCTCACGCCGCCAGACAGCTTCTCCCAGGCCACCCTCTGTAAGCCAGAATAGCCTATAGCCCAAAAATGTATCCCCTTCGCTGCCAGGGGCTGCTCGTGGCAGGATATCCTGCATAGCCATCATATCCCCCAACCGCTGAAGAGAGGTTCTTGCAGCAGTTAGTTCGGCAGCAGCATCTTGTCCTCCGGCCGGGCGGAGGTCAGCAGCAGCCTCCTGTAGCAGACGAATGGCGTTGGCAAGGTCTGAGCGGCCACCCTGCAACAGATTGCTTATACCGGAAGTATCACCTTTTAAAAGAGCCTGGCTTGAGACGTTGGGCAGAACCCGTTGGA
This sequence comes from Magnetococcales bacterium, assembly GCA_015232365.1. Classification (GTDB taxonomy): domain Bacteria; phylum Pseudomonadota; class Magnetococcia; order Magnetococcales; family JADFYX01. Next base: position 39,354 of record JADFZU010000002.1, read on the forward strand.
GAATCGCAGCCATATTCTCACCTTTACCAGATAGTAAGAGGGGAGACTGGAGGCCCATTTGCAGGGCTGAGCCACCTTTGCTGCTAGTTTGGGATAGAAGTTGGGCAAAGACATCCGGGCCACGCATAAGGCTCTGCTCGGCATTTAGAGCCAGACGGCCAGCCATGCCCGAAGTGCTGGCATTGAGACGGAAAACCATCTCTGGAGAGAGACGCATAACCTCAACCTGTACCTGCTCACCAGCTTTTAGAGAGGCTCCAGAATAACTAAAACTACTACCATCAGGAAAGCGGATAACCCCCTGATTACTGCCGGAGGTTTGAGAAACACGACCCGTCATGACCTGACCCACAGCAGGAGGAGCAGATTTAGCGGATGATTGTGCAGATGTTGTCCCGCTTGGCGGGGACATGGTCCCGGATATAACCATACACCGGACCTCTTGTTTTTAAGAGAAAAATTGTAACTCAAGCCTAATGTTTAATGAGCTACCGGTCAAGCCTCCTCGTCTGGAACTTGTTGATTGGTCATCCTTTTCAACAGGCTAACCTCTTCAACAGTCAGACCTGTCTCATTAACCACCCGCTCTTCATCTACCCCATTAGCCAACAGCAGCCGGGCCTCTCGGTATGCATCGGAGTCATTGCCGTTGTTACCCCTTATACCCCTCTGGTTATCAGAGTTAGAGTTGTTGGAGTTGGATGAAGGTGGCTGAGCAAGAAAACGCAACTCCCCTTGAATCGATTCTAAATCCATTTTTAACTGGGCAGGAATCGCATCTAAAGCAGTGGTCATGTTTAGTTCAAAAGAGGTTAACCGTCTGAGAATCACCTCAGCACAGTTGCGAGAATCCTCATCTTCTGGTTTGTTGGCAGCAGCATTGATAGCAGCAAATTGATGCATCTCTTCACGAAAGCGGCGCAACTGGACAAAGACTAGGGCAATGCCTAAGTAAAGAATAACAAAACAGAGGACTACAAGTAGATTCCAATAGGAAAATGCCATGGTTAGTTCCGACCCTGAATACGACGAATCCGTGCCCTCATCCTAAGAGCAGCTTTTGAGTGCAGTTGTGAGATCCGTGACTCCGTCAGCCCAAGTACCTCGCCAATTTCATGCATGGTCAACCCTTCAAAATAGTAGAGAGTGACAACCAACCGCTCTTTTTCCGGCAGACCGCCTACAGCTTCACTTAATGCCAGACGCATCTCTTGCAGGCCAAGGGTTTCGATGGGATCTTCAACATTTGGATCGGCCATCACATCCAGAACATCCCACTCTTCACCCTCATCCATGGCTGGACGCAGATCGTCAAATGAGATGATGGAGATTCCCCGAACCGAGTCCAACTGCTGATAGAACTCAGTTAGTGAAACTCCCATACGCTCGGCAACATCTTCATCCTCTGCTGGAGCACCATTTTTACCTTCAATATCCTGATAGATACCTTGAATCTGCGATGCTACCTGACGTACCGCCCGGGGCACCCAGTCAGTTGCCCGCAACTCGTCAAGAATCGCTCCTCTAACCCGGAATTCAGCATAGGTCTGAAATTTAATACCCCGTTTTGGATCATATTTGGAGACGGCATCTATTAAACCCAGAACTCCAACCTGAATCAGATCGTCAAGCTCTATCGACTCTGGCAGTTTCATGGAGATGCGCCCAGCTACATATTTGACCATAGGGGAATATTTAATAATAACCTCGTCACGGGTCATTCCGTTCCATGAGTCTACGCTCTCCCGGATTTTTTCAGCTTCTTCAGTAGTTGCGGCCATCATAAGGCTATTCCTTCGTCTTTTTTTGTTCGTCGTTTGGTTGACCATTTTTTGGCAATTCATCTAATAGTCTGCGCCAAAAAAAGATCATCCTTCCATCATCATGACGTTTCTGTTGCCACATCCGCATCACTCGCTTGGATAGAGCAATAAAAGCCTTGGACGCTGGAGAATCAGGAAACAGATCAGCAACAGGTTTTTGTTGACGTACAGATTTAACCAGAAGCGGGTCCTCTGGTATTGATCCAGCAAAATTCATGCCGATATTTAGATATTTGTCTGCAACTTGAGCCAGTGTCCGGTAGACATCCTTGGCCTCACTCTCGCTACTCACTTGGTTGACCACTAAATCAAAGTGGGAGACCCGATGGTTTAAAAACATCACCTTCATCAGGGCATAGGCATCAGTAATACTTGCCGGGTCAGGGGTGACGACAATCATGATCCGTTCCACTGCCAGGACAAAAAACCGGACATTTGGGGAGATTCCTGCCCCGGTATCAACCAGCACCACATCAAAATCGGCATGCCAATGGTCGATATGGTCCATCAAAGAGAGTTTCTGCTCTTCAGTCAGGTTGCTCAACTCAGCCACACCAGATGCCGCAGGCAAGATGGTTATACCTGGTGGGCCAGGGATTGCCACCTCATCCAGTGTCAACTCACCGCTCAAAACATCCTCGATGGTATGTTTAGGCGTGACCCCCAAAACTACATCAATGTTGGCCAGGCCAAGATCGGCATCAATCAGCAGCACTTTAAGCCCCTGTCTGGCATAGTTAATAGCAAGATTAACCGTTACCAGGGTTTTACCCACTCCACCCTTGCCACTGGTAATGGCCATGGTGTGAGGAACCTTACGCTCAGATGGTGCTTTACTAATGGATGTAGCATGAGAAGGGGCAGGGGACTTCCGCCGGGAATCAACCTTATCCTTCTGGCGTGCCAACTCTTTTAAAGTAGCTACTTGGTTATCAAGTTCCTCAATCACGTGAAATCCTCATTTTCCAGTTATACTAGAAACGGCAGTTGGCTTTGTGCCAAATGTATTACTCATAACTGCCGTTACTCGGGTTATATTACTACTCATCTGCAAAGGCAGCAGCAGTATCTTTTTTAAACCAGTTAGCAAGTGTTTTTGCTGACATCCAGCCCAAATTTTCCGGCACCCGCTGCCCATCGGTATACATAGTTAAAGGCAGGCCAGATTTAACCGCTACATTTAACACGCCACCATAAGTGACCGTCTCATCAAGTTTGGTAAAAATCAGTCCGGTTGGGTTCAAAACTGAAAACCGCCGGTGAATTGCCTGTTGCTCAGTCTCCCTAACATTGGCCGACATGCAGAGAATAACCTCACGGTCATCACCCATAATCGGCAGAAGACCGGCTGTTGAGTTAACCTGGCGACGGTTGTAGGGGCTGGAGCCAACCGTATCAACCAGCACATAATCACAGCGGTTGAGAGCATGGAGACCGGCTTTAACCTCAGAGAGGGTACGGGCGACAACCAGACGAACCTGTAACAGTTTGGCATAGGTCTCCAGTTGGGCAACAGCACCAACCCTAAAGGTATCCAGGGTGATCATACCCACAGAACGCTGCCGGTTTAACATCAAGTCAGCAGCAATTTTAGCCAAGGTTGTAGTCTTCCCTACACCGGTAGGGCCAACCAGACAGATAACACGGGCTTTACCGCTTAGTGGATCATGAAACTTCAAGGTGTTTTTCAGTGCCGCTTCCAGACCGCTCTCTGAACCCTGTATGGACTGGGAGCGGTCCGACATAACTATTTTTCTGGCGATAGGTTCTTCAACACCATGCATCAACAGCCAGCCGTAATAGCGGCGGCCATCTTGGTCAAGCCCGGCAACATCCCCCATGGGAATACCGCCAACCAGACCGTTAGGCATCACAGAAACCCGCTCTTCCAACTCCTTGAGGCTGGATTGGATTTTGCTTAGATCTGGACCGCTTTGGGGCGCCTGGGCAGGTGGAGCCTGCTGCTGCAGTTTTTGACCATCTCTGATACTGCGTAGAGTGGCGAGAGTTGATGACTCTTTTTGCGGTTTCTCAAAAGTACGTTCTTCTTGAGATTCGGCTAGAGCTGAAAACCGGGCTGCTGGTGATAGACCAGGCCTGATTGGTTTTTTCTGCCCGGTAACTGCACCTGCACCACTCGCTGGAGATTTCTCTCCATTGGCAGTGGGGCTGGGACAGGCCGTGACCTCAATCACGGTATTACCTAAACCCTCTCCTCCTTTATCACGAATGGACCGTGTTGAAAGAATCACTGCATCAGCACCAAGCTCTTCTTTGACTGCAAGCAGTGCTTCACGCATATCCCGTGCCCTGAATGTTGATATTTTCATAATTTAACCAATCTCTACCGTCATAATTCTACTATCAAGTGATGGATATAGTACCTAATGATTTAATCGAAATATTCGATGGAACCTCATTTTGTGAGATAACCACCAAATGGGGAATCGTCGCCTCTGTTGCCTGTTTTACAAAAGGCCGAACTCTGGTTCCCGTAATTATAATGGGTTGGACAACTTGTGAAGCAACTTGCTCCACAGCATCCCGAACATTATTTAAAAACAGGCTGGTAGTGCGGGGGGCAAGAGAGAGGTATGAACCGTACTCCCCATCAACAATCGCCTCCGCAATTAGATTTTCAGCCTCTGGACCCATCACCAATGCTGATATACTCCCGGTCTCATCCAGATATTTGCCTACCAATGAACGAGAGAGTGATTGACGCACCAATTCAACCAACTGTTGGGGCTGTTTGATAACCTTGGCATAGTCGGCCATTGTCTCCAAAACAGTGGTCATGTCGCGTATAGAGACTCGCTCTCTGAGCAGACCCTGAAGAACTTTTTGAATGCCGCCAAGGTTAACCACGTTGGGTACAAGCTCATCAACCAGCTTGGGCTGGTCTTTGGAAACCAGATCAAGAAGGTTCTGCACCTCTTGGCGGTTTAACATCTCATGGGCGTGACCATTAACCAGCTCGGTAATGTGGGTCGCCAAAACTGTAGCAGCATCGACAACGGTATAACCCAGCATCTCAGCCCGCTCTTTATCATTGGCAGAGATCCAGATAGCCGGTAGGCCAAACGCCGGTTCTGTGGTTTCGGTTCCCTCAACATGTCCGGTGATTGTGCCACCCTCCATGGCCAGATAGTGACCAGCTTTCAACTCACCGGAGCCAACCTCAACCCCTTTAATATAGAAGCTGTACTGACCTGGTTTAAACTGAAGATTGTCTTTAATATGGATTGGAGGAACAATAAAGCCCATATCGGAGGCAAACTGTTTTCTAATTGAGCGAATCTTGTCAAGTAATGTACCGTTTTGACTCTCATCAACAAGAGAGATCAGGCCGTAACCAACATCCAGACGCAGCAAATCCAGAGCCAAAAAGCTTTCGATAGGCTCCTCTTCGGTACTCTCCTCCTTCTCCTTGGTAGCTGTCTGCTGGAATTTAACCAGCTCTTTGGCCTCAAGTTTTTTGAAGAGGAAAAATGACCAAATACCCAAGGTTATTGAGAGAACAGAGAATGGGATTGTAGGCATTCCCGGCATAATGGCAAATAGGGCCAAAACACCAGAACTGATTAAAATCACCCGTGGTTTAGCTGTCATCTGGGAGCCCATGTGGTCAGCCAGATTTTTATCAGATGAGGCCCTGGTAACCAGGAAACCGGCAGCGGTAGAGATAATCAGTGCGGGAATTTGTGCCACCAATCCGTCACCAACCGTTAAAATAGTGTAGATATTGGCAGATTCACCTGCAGATAGGTCCTGTTGGGCGACACCGATAATGAAACCACCGATAATATTGATCAGGGTTATCAAGATACCGGCAATGGCATCACCGCGAACAAATTTTGAAGCACCGTCCATGGCTCCGAAGAACTCCGACTCCTCTTCAATATCTTTACGACGCTGCTTGGCTTCAGACTCTGAGATCAGGCCTGAGTTAAGGTCGGCGTCGATAGCCATCTGTTTACCAGGCATTTTATCCAAGGTAAAACGGGCTGCAACCTCAGCAATACGGCCCGCACCTTTAGTGATAACAACAAAGTTGATGATAACCAGAATGCTGAAGACGATAACTCCGACCACCGGATTACCACCGACCACAAACTGACCAAATGAGCGGATAACCTCTCCAGCCGCCGCCTCCCCTTCTGAACCATGGAGAAGAATCAACCTGGTTGTAGATATATTAAGAGCCAAGCGAAACATGGTGGTAATCAGCAGCACACTTGGAAATGATGAAAATTCCAGAGGCTTATGAACATAGACAGTCGTCAGAAGAATGACTATCGCAAAGGAGATATTGATAGAAAGAAAGAGATCCAAGATCCATGAAGGCATGGGCAGAATCATCACCGCTAGTATGGTGATGATACCAAATGCCATTATCAGATCACTTAGTCCTTTCATCCGTCGAAAGACGTTAGGCATTGTTATTGCAGCCAAAATACTCTCCAAAACTAAAAACTTGCCACCAAGGTAGCAGATGTTAAAACAGTTCTTGAAACGTTAAATAGTCCTGATAAAACCACCACTCCGGACCATCCGTCAAAGCTCTAACACGCAATTAACGAGCCATAGCTTAAAAAATGTTTAACTTTTTTTAAATTTATTATTGAGTAAGGAGAGAAATAGGCCGTTAAGCCTACTCTTTTGGCAGGTCGGAGCACTGTTCAGAACAGTATGGCTCACCCTCTTGGATGATGGAGTTTTCTTTTGGTATCCAGGTTCCACACTTAATACACTGGAGCAACTCTGGCCCTTCCATGGTTTCAGATTGGGATGCCGGGCCTGTAACACGACGAATAAAATATTGCAAAACCCGAACCAATCCAAATATCAAGAGGGCTAGGAGAAGTATGCGAACTATACCCATAGCTAATTAGACCAGACTATCTACTGCGGCCTGTTCTTGAGAGAGGTCGGTCTCAACTTCCGCAAGAAGTTTATCTTCGATGTTTTTGCTCTCTTCATCGTCACTACCCTCTTTACCAAACAGGGTCTCCATTAAAATCCGGGACAGATCGTTTTTCAACCGGACCTCATTGGAATATGCTGCTGGATTGCGTGTTGAGAGTTTTTCACCACTGGAGGCAGCAAGACCGCTCTGGGAAAACTTTACTGAATCTGCCGGCCTTGATGTTGAATCGGTTGTAGCAGTGGTCTCAACGCTGCTTGATGCAGAGCTGTTAGCATATACTACAGATGTTGATGGAGCAGAACTTGGAACAAGCATAACACCTCCAAAGTTTGTTATTTACAAAAAAAATTCATGCAACAGTTGTGACTGGTGGCTAGAACAGACTAGAATGTAGCCAACTCTTATTTAACACTTATCGGTCATTACCACTAAATGCTGAAATCCTAATGTCACAATTTACAAAAAAAATTGGCGTAAGTGAGCCGGTTACCCTATCGATATTAGCTGTTGTTATCGGGGTGGTGGTTGGTTATGGAGCCATTCTTTTCCGAACTTTAATCGAAATTTTTCAACACATCTTCATGGGTAGCGGTCATGAGAATGTTGTTGAGATTCTCTCGGATCTTTCCTGGTGGTATATTATCATCATGCCGATGATCGGTGGAGCCATCATCGGTCCTCTGGTCCATTTTTTATTTCCCGGCTCAAGAGGTCACGGTGTTCCTGAGGTTATGTCGGCAGTTGCCCTCCATGGCGGAAAAATGAACCTGCGGGATGGGCTGGGCAAAATGATGGCCTGCTCCCTATCTATCGGCAGTGGCGGTTCCGTAGGCCGGGAAGGTCCGGTGGTCCACCTTGGAGCGACAATTTCTTCATTTCTTGGTAGTAAACTACAGCTATCAACCCGGCACATGCGTACTATTGTCGGATGTGGAGCTGCTGCCGGTATTGCCGCCTCATTTAACGCCCCCATAGCCGGGGTGATGTTTGCTCTTGAGGTTATTCTCGCCGATTACGGCCTGGCAACCTTCTCACCAATTGTTCTCTCATCGGTTATCGCTACGGTCATTGCCCGTCTCCATCTCGGTGATTTCCCAGCTTTTATCGTTCCCCACTACACTTTGGTCTCAATCTGGGAAATTCCAGCTTATGTGGGGCTTGGCGTACTTTGCGGTGTTACCGGTATTATCTTTATGAAGGTGCTGTTTAAATCAGAAGACCTCTTTGCCTTGATCCCCATTCCCCGGTACTTAAAACCGATTATTGGCGGTTTTCTCCTTGGGGTGATCGCTTTAACCTTCCCTCAGGTTATGGGTGTTGGTTATGACACCATGAACATGGCTCTATTGGAAGAGATGGCCGGTCCTCTGATGTTGACTCTGATATTTGTCAAAATTATTGCCACTTCAGTCACTCTTGGTAGCGGCTTTTCTGGTGGTGTTTTTACCCCAAGCCTCTTTTTAGGGGCTATGGTCGGTGGTAGTTACGGCGTGGTTGCCCACGAGCTTTTTCCTGCTATTTCTGCTGGACCTGGAGCCTATACACTTGTTGGTATGGGAGCGATGGCGGCTTCGGTTCTTGGTGCACCAATCGCTTCAATTCTTATTCTTTTTGAGCTGACTGGAGACTATCGCATCATGCTTGCACTGATGGTGGCCTCAATTGTCGCTACAGTCCTGATCAATCAACTCTATAAAGATTCTGTCTATACAGCCGCTCTTCGTCGTCACGGTATTGATCTGCGTTCTGGCCGGGAGGTAGGGCTATTGCGTCATATCTCCATCGCTTCGATTATCAACCGTGAGTTTGAGACCATACCCGACACCATGAGCATCAAGCAGTTTAAAATCAGAATGCACAACAGTCAGGAGGATGTTTTTCTGGTGGTTGATTCTGAAGGTGATCTTTGTGGAATTATCTCTTTTCGTAATATTCGTGGCGAAGTCTTTGAAGATGGCTTGGATGAGCTGGTTTTGGTTCGGGATATTGCAACCAAAAATGTTATGACCATAAACCCCAAGGATAATCTGCAAACCGCCTTTCATCTTATGGATGATAACGATGTCCAGCATCTTCCGGTGGTTGCTGAAAACAATCCGGGCCAGGTTTTGGGAGTTGTTACAAATCATGATATGGTTCGTGCCTACAATAAAGCCCTTATGGAACGGGAAACTAGCAGTTAATCTGGATATTTCATGACAGCCCAGAATATTCTCGACAATTTAAATCGACCCCAACTAGAGGCGGTTACCGCCAGAGGTGGAGCACTTATGGTGCTGGCCGGGGCTGGTTCTGGCAAAACCAGGGTGCTAACCCGGCGTTTAGCCCACCTGCTGACTGAAGACGGTATATCTCCCGGACAAATACTTGCTGTTACCTTCACCAACAAAGCGGCACGAGAGATGCGGGAACGGGTAATAGAGCTTATGGATTTAGACCCTATTGCTGGCCGCTCTCTATGGATTGGCACTTTTCACGGCATGGGGACAAGAGTTCTCCGTATGCATGCTGAGAAATTGGGTTATGAAAAAAACTTTATTATTCTCGACAGCTCCGAGCAGGAGCGAACTGTCAAAAAAATATTGGCAAATCTAAACTATCAACATGTCTACTGGACTCCAAAACGGTTAGCCAACTCCTTTTCCCGCTGGAAAGATGATGGCTTGGGGCCGGACGACCTCACCACCGACCATATCCGCTCTTTAAGTGATCTTGAGCAGGTAAGCTCTATATTTAACCTCTATCAAGACGAACTACGCCGCACAAACAGCATGGATTTTGGCGACCTTCTAGGTAAATGTTTAGATTTGTGGCAAAAACATCCAGAGATTTTAGATCTGTTTCGTAGCCGGTTTATCCATGTGCTGGTTGATGAGTATCAAGATACCAACCGGGTGCAGTATGATTGGATGAAGCAGATTGCATCAGGATATGGCAATCTCTGTGTAGTTGGCGACGATGATCAATCTATCTATAGTTGGCGAGGGGCCAGGCTGGACAATATTCTCCGCTTTGAGGAGGATTTTCCCAAGGCGAAAATTGTTCGTCTGGAGCAGAACTACCGCTCAACTGGAAATATTCTCAAAGCGGCATCGCAGTTGATCGACCACAACACCGGGCGGATGGAAAAAACCCTCTGGACCGATGGGGGCGACGGCCCAAAACTGATAAAATACACCGCTGAAGATGGTATGGACGAAGCCCGTTTTGTCGCCCAGGAGATTTTTCGCCAGTGTGGTAATGGTCGTTTTGGCAATGCGGCAATCCTGGTCAGAGCCTCCAGGCAGACCCGTACCATAGAGGAGGCTTTAAGCCGGGAGTTGATCCCCTACCGGGTGGTGGGAGGTTTGCGTTTTATGGATAGAGCGGAGATTAAAGATGCCGTCGCTTATCTAAGATTAGCCTATTCAGACCGTGATGATCTGGCTTTTGAGCGTATAATCAACACTCCAAAACGAAAAATCGGCCCAAGTGCTCTAGCTGCCATCCAGCAGACAGCTAACGACTGCAACGGCACTCTGTTAGATGGTTCCCGGCAGGTTATCGCCCAGAAAAAACTTGGACCGGCGGTTCGGGCAAAGCTGCAAGAGTTTGTTGATGTTATTGATGATGCTTCCAAAAAACTGCTCACTGGTGAGCACCCGGAGCTTGCCCTGGACCTGCTTCTTGAAAATTCCGGTTATAGTGACTCTTTGAACAACACCGAGCGTGAAGCTGATAAACGGGATAATCTTCAGGAGTTACGGGTACTTTTAACTCAGGAAACTGATTTGGAGGGTTTTTTGGAGAGGGCGGTACTAGACTCTGACCCTGGTGATGAAAACGGCACAATTGAGGCTGATAGAGTTGTTATCTCCACTCTGCATTCGGCAAAAGGGCTGGAGTTTCCCATAGTTTTTTTAGTGGGGTTGGAGGAGAACCTTCTCCCCCATAAGCTAGCGGTAGACGAAGGGGAGGCCGGGCTTGAGGAGGAGCGTCGCCTTCTTTATGTTGGCATGACCAGAGCCAGAGAGCAGCTCTATCTCTGCCATGCCCGGCGTCGCCTCCTATACAACCGTTATGAGCCTGCCCTGCCTTCAAGGTTTTTAAAAGAGCTGCCCATTGAGACCATGGATGTTAAAGGGATGCGGGTATCGGTTCGTTCCGGGCTGGGTTTTAGGCCAGGAGCTGCTCTCCGTCCTCCTCGAAGAGGGTTTAGAAAGTTTTAACCCAGATTGAAAATACTATTTTAGATGTTCTCTAAGGGCCTGCCTGGCTCTAAAGACCCTGGTTTTAACTGTGCCTACTGGAATCTGGAGAATCTCTGCCACCTCCTGATAGTCCATTCCTTCCAACGTTACCAAGGTTAAAGCCTGTTGCAACTCTGGTGTTAAATTCTGCTCTATACCACTCTTGAGTCTCTCCATCCGGTTTTTCTGTTGCAGCAACTCCTCTGGGTTCTCTCCCTGGTCAGTTAGATCAAACAGAGAGTCGCTGGGGACGGTTTGATAAAGGAATTGGGGGGAGCGGTTGCGATAGTTTCGAACAAGATTTTGGGCAATACCCAAAACCCAGGTAGAGAATCTGGAACTCTCCTGGAAGGAGTCAAGGCGGCGGTAGGCTTCAAGAAAAGTCTCCTGAGTTAAATCTTCAGCATCCTGCTTGGAGGCGGCCTGTCGGAGAATAAAACGAAATACCCTGAGTTGCAGCCGGTCGATAAGTAGAGTGAAAGCGTAACTCTGTCCGGCTTTGGCGGCATGAACATCCGCCAGGTCTGGGTCCAGAGCCGGTAGCCGCCTCATTGGCAAGTAAGTTTTGATTTAGAGCCGGTAACAGTTATCTTTCCATCTTGATCCGTATCTACCCTGCACTCACCCTGCCAGCCGGGCTGGCTGTTTTTTGAGATTGGAACGTAACCAGATACAATCAGAAGAGTTGTCTGGCCCCTGCTGCGGTTGATGCAGTCGCTACAACACTGCTGCTCACCAGGGCCAATGTTGACCTGGAATTTTGTTGAATCCAGTGAGCGGGCAAACAGAGTTGTTGCCGTCTGGTTCTGGACACAAAAAGCCCAGCCGTCTGTAGCGGTGAATGCCACCACTGTCAGAGCCAGGAGAGCTAAGCCGGATTTAGTAACCTTTGCCATTTTTATTTCAACCCCTCCTTTATCATACCAACCGAAGATACCATTATACTCGGATATTATATGAATTATAGGTTTCTGTTTGTTGAATCCAGGTTTAATCATCTAAAAAACTTTGTAACAACCATTTTATTTGAGTTCTGGCAAAAATAGTATAAAAAACCCCTTTTTCTCCAAATACATTGCTGTATGGGGTGAAGTCATGGCAAAATTAACATGTTAGGAATGGTATAAGGTTCCCGTATATTGGAACCTGTTGATTTATCTATTAAGGAGTGGGAGTGTCATGTCCCGTACGGTTTTTTTATTACTATTTTCTTTACTGGCACTATTTAGCTCTGGTTGTGGCTATAAAGGTGACTTGATTGTCCCTGGCTCTGATACTGAACAGTCTGAGCAAAATGCCGGGTAATTTTCCTTCGGTTAAACTATAGATTAAGCAGTTGATTCCACTATACTGTTATAGTAATGGCTCCAATTGCCAAATTTAAGTTAAAATAGAGTTTTTATGGATTATTTTCATTACTCAGAAAATTTGCTCCACTGTGAAGAGGTGCCTTTGAGTAAAATTGCTCAGGAGGTTGGTACCCCGTTCTACTGTTATTCTGAAAAAACCCTGCAACACCATATACGTGTCTTCAAAGATGCCTTTGCACCCATCTCCAATCTGATCTGTTATTCGGTAAAGGCCAACAGCAATTTGGCAGTTCTATCTACCCTTTTTAAAGAGGGAGCAGGTTTTGATATTGTTTCAGCCGGAGAGCTGGAGCGGGTCAAGAGAGTTGGCTGTCCTGGAGAAAGAATAGTCTATTCCGGGGTTGGTAAGGGCCGGGATGAGATAAAAGCAGCTCTGGAGTATGGGATTTTAATGTTTAATGTCGAGAGCAGAAGTGAGCTTTTGCGTTTGAATAGTATCGCAGGGTCCATGGCAAAAAAGGCTCCTATTGCCATCAGGGTCAACCCGGATGTTGATCCCCAGACCCACCCCTATATCTCCACTGGAATGCGTACCAATAAATTTGGCATACCTTTTGACAAAGCCTTGGACCTTTATACCGAGGCGGCTGCCATGGAACATATTGAGGTGTTGGGTCTGGATTGCCATATCGGCTCCCAACTTACCTCGCTTACTCCGTTTGTTGATGCTTTAAAACGGGTTTTGCATCTGGAAAAAAAACTCTCTGCCTTGGGAATAAAGCTAAAATATATGGATTTGGGCGGTGGTCTGGGCATCCCCTATGAGGAGGAGCAGATACCTCCCCACCCTGAGCACTATGCTGGGGTCTTGATGGCGGAACTGGTGGATCTTGATCTCACCCTGATTTTGGAACCGGGCCGGGTTATTGCTGGAAATGCTGGAGTATTGGTTACCGGAGTTGAATACATCAAGCAGGGTGAAGAGAAGCAGTTTATTATCACCGATGCCGGAATGAGTGACCTGATGCGCCCGGCTCTCTACGGGGCCTATCATGGCCTACAGCCGGTGGTGCGCCGTTTTGGCCGGGAAGAGTCGGTCTGTGATGTGGTGGGGCCGATCTGTGAATCTGGTGACTATTTTGCCCGTGACCGTACGCTGCCTGAGTTTCAAGAGGGTGAGTTGATGGCAGTGCGTTCGGCTGGAGCCTATGGCTTTGTTATGAGCAGCAACTACAATAGTCGTCCCAGAGCGGCTGAGGTTATGGTCCGTGGTGATAAGTTTGCTGTGGTCCGTCGCCGGGAGACTATTGCCCAGCTTCTGGAAAATGAGAGCATTTTTTAGAATGAACGCCCCATTTGTTAAAATGCATGGTCTGGGTAACGATTTTATTATCTTTGACCAGCGTCAGAATCGCCGTGAGATAACCCCGGAGTTGGCCGCAAGGCTGGCAGACCGCCGCTTGGGGGTTGGCTGTGATCAGATTATTCAACTTGTGGCCCCGGACTATCTGGCCCATGCCCAGATGTTAATCTATAATAGTGACGGCTCCCAGGCAGAGATGTGTGGTAATGCTGCCCGTTGTGTGGCAAAATATCTGCGTCAGGTTATGAATCTGCCAACGGAGACTTTAACCTTGCAGACCTTGGCTGGTCTAATTCATATTCAACCTGGGGTTGATGGCTTGGAATCGGTTGATATGGGGATTCCGGTCTATGGCAAGCCTGGAGAGTCAATTACCACCGGAAGTGGGACCGGTTATCAATTTACCCAGGTCTCTATGGGTAATCCCCACTGTGTGATTTTTCTCCCGGATCTTACGGATTTCCCCCTTGATGTTGAGGGTCCGAAGCTGGAGGTGCATAAACGTTTTCCCCACCGGACCAACGTTGAGTTTGTTCAGGTGATAAATCCCCAGCAAATTCGGATGCGGGTTTGGGAGCGTGGGGTTGGTATAACTCCAGCTTGTGGTACTGGAGCCTGTGCCGCAGGGGTTGCGGCAGTTTTAAATGGTCATACCCAGCGTCAGGTGGTTGTAACACTTGATGGTGGTGATATAGATATTTTTTGGCGTAGGGATGATCATGTCATAATGACCGGGCCAGCTACGACAAGTTTTTACGGTGAAATCAATTTTTGACGGATATAATAAAATGCAATTTATTGATCTACAAGCTCAGTACCAAAAATATAAAAAAGATGTTGATGCGGCTATTCAAAGGGTTTTGGATTCATCGAAATATATTAGCGGGCCGGAAGTAACGGAGTTAGAACAGGTTCTTGCCGACTTTGTTGGAACCATCCACGGTGTTGGTTTCTCTTCAGGCACTGATAGCTTGAAATCCACCTTGATGGCTTGGGAGATTGGTCCTGGTGATGAAGTTATCACCACTCCTTTTACCTTTATAGCCTCGGCAGAGGTAATCGCTGTGCTGGGGGCCAAGCCGGTTTTTGTCGATGTTGATCCCAACACTTTAAATATCAACCCGACGCTGATTGAAGCAGCTATAACCAAAAAAACCAAAGCAATTCTTCCCGTTAGCCTCTATGGGCAGTGTGCAAATTTAAATGCTGTAAACACCATTGCCAGCCGCCATAAAATCCCGGTTTTAGAAGATGGCTGCCAATCGTTTGGTGCTATGTATGAGGGTGAACGTTCTTGTGGCTTGAGTACCGCTGGAGCTACCTCCTTTTTCCCGGCAAAACCTCTCGGCTGTTATGGTGATGGTGGAATGGTTTTCACCAATGATGAAAATCTAGCCAGTCGTTTACGGATTATTCGTGAACATGGTCAGGCAGCACGTTACAGACATGCCATGTTGGGTGGTAATGGTCGTTTGGATACCCTGCAAGCGGCAATTCTGCTGGCAAAGTTTCCATACTTTACAGAGGAAATAGAGAGTAGGCAGCGGGTAGCTGATTACTACATGGCCAACCTGCCGAAAGGGGTTCGTCCGCCGACAATACGCCCCGGCAACCAGAGCGTATTCTCCCAGTTTACTGTTCGGGTAAAGGAGCGTGATCAGGTCCAGAAAAATATGAGTGATCAAAAAATTCCTACGGCTATTCACTACCCTGTACCTCTTCATCTGCAGCCGGTTTTTGCTTATCTTGCACATAAAACAGCAGATTTTCCAGTAGCAGTTCAGGCCGCTAAAGAGGTTCTGTCTCTACCTATGCATCCATTCATGACTACTGATCAGCAGGACATGGTTTTGGCTGCTTTGGCTAAATCACTAATCTCTCCAATATAGATGAGTGAATCTGGAAAAATAGCCGAACTTGAGTCCCTTTGTGCTGCCTATCGACGCACGTTATTTAAGGTTCCCCATAGCAGGGGCGACCATAGTGACCGTTGTCGTATTAATAATGGTGGAGAAGCACCGCCAACCTCCAAAACCTGTATCTGTCATGTTGGTCCGGTCTGCGATATGTTGGAGAAAGGCGGTAATAGTAGCGAAATTTTGTAATATATCTGGGATTTCAGCCCATCAATGTGATGTTTTGGGCAGCACTTCATTCTGAATTTGGCAGTTGTTATGGTAGTGTATAAATAATTTCCGATTCTAGGTTTAAAAACGCAACTAACATAAAGGTAATCTAACCATGTTTTTTCGCAAATTATTCAAAATATTTTTTAGCGAAGTAAGTGCAGCACAGTTGGTTATCTCAGCGGTTCTTGGAGCTATGCTTGGTTTTATGCCTGGAATTAGCCAAGCTTTTGGTTTGGTAGTTCTTCTGTTAATTCTGCTGTTTATACTGAATACCAACCTGACCCTGGCATTTTTGGTAGGTCTGGCGGCAAAGCTGGTAGCTTGGGTTGCTGCTCCGGCTGTTTTTGCAATTGGCAGAATATTCTTGGACGGGCCGACCCAGAGTATTTTTACCGGCTTGATCAACGCACCAATATTTGCTCTATTTGGTTTTGAGTACTATTTCACCACTGGCGGTCTGTTTGTTGGGCTGGTATTTGGTGCTGTTGTTGGCTTTGTACTGGTTAAGATGGTTTTTGGCCTCAGAACTAAACTGGCCAGCATGGAGGCAAACTCTCAAGCTTTTGCTGATCTGCAGAAACGGCTTTGGGTTCGGGCACTGTTTTTTTGTCTGTCCGGTGGGCTGCCTAAAGATGGATTTCAGGATCTTCTCAATAAAAAACCGCCTGTTATTCGTATCTCTGGGGTAGTTACAGCCTTGGCTTTTGTGGCTCTGCTGTTTGCAGTAGTGCAGTTTGCCAACGGTCCGTTAGCGGCATCCATCATTAAAAACAGCCTGGAGAAGGCCAACGGAGCAACAGTTGATATAAAGTCACTTGATTTGCGTCTGGATGAGAGCCGTATAGATATAACCGGGCTGGCGATGGCTGATCCAAACGCATTGGAAACCGACCTGTTTCGCAGCGAAAAAATCACCATTGATATTCGGGCCAGTGATCTTTTACGCAAGAGGGTAAATTTAGAGAAAGTTGAGATAACTGCCGCATCCAACGGTCTGAAAAGAGCAAAACCGGGAGTGATTGTTGGTCCAAAACAGGAGGTTGAGCAGTCTAATGAATCCTCAGCCTCTACAGAAGCAGATGGTGGTAAAAATCTTGATGGCTATCTGAATAATGCCAAAGAGTGGAAACAGCGCCTGGCTCAGGCTAAAAAATGGCTGGATAAACTCTCTGGCGTGGCGACTGACGAGAATAAAAAACAGGCTGCAGAGGTTATTGATACAAAAGCGGCCATTACTCCAGAAAAGCAGCTTGATGCCTGGCTTGATCAGCAGATTAAAACTCAGGGTTATGGTAATGTTAAAGCCAACCATTTGGTTCAAGGTGCACCGCTGTTGCAGATTGAGAGGCTTATAGCTGATAAGATTACCACCATTGCAATTGACGAGACGTTAACCTTGCGTGGCAGCAACCTCTCCACCCACCCCCATCTTGTTGCTGGTGCGGCAAATATCACGGTTAAATCCAGCAAAAAATCTATTTTTATGGATCTAGCCATGGCTGGGGTTAGTGCTGCTGGTGGAGACAACCGGCTTAAGTTAAATCTCTCAGGTCTGCCAACTGATAAAATAGCTGGGCAGCTATCAGGCTCCAAACCGCCTCTACTCTCTGGGGGTACCTTTGCTGTAGATATTGACGGTATTATTCAAAACCGTGGTGGAGCATATTTGAACCTTCCATTAGATGTCACTCTTAGAGATACAACCTTAACCATCTCCGGGCAGGGTTCTGTTCCTGTTAAACAGTTTATTCTTCCTCTGACAGTACGGGGGCCTTTGGATAATCCTGGAATTATTGTTGATGATAAGCAGTTACAGAAATCTATTGCCAAAGCTGGTAAATCTATTATTAAAGACCGTTTGAAAAAAGAGCTGGATAAAAAATTAAAAGGCAAAGCTGGTGGCCTGTTGGATAAGCTCGGTGGTTCTGGCGGTGGGTTTAAGCTGCCTTTTTAACTTATAAGTTGGGTGGGTTGCCCAAAAATCCATTGGGAAGGTGAGTGCTCCCTTCCCAACCCCAACCCCATCCCAAGATTTTTGGCAGATCCTGCTACATTCCAGTCTCAAGAAGTGATTCCAAACGCAGTAGCTTTTTCTTGCTCTCAACACCACCAAAACCACTATATCCACCCAACCCATCAGCAGATACTACCCGGTGGCAGGGTATGATAATGGGGATTGGGTTGGCTCCAACTGCCTGCCCAACTGCTCTTGGTGCACTGTTAAGTGCTTTTGCTATATCACCGTAGGTGGCTGTAGTGCCAGGGGGGATTGTTAAAAGATAGTCCCATACCGACTGTTGAAATGGACTCCCTTTTGGCTTTAATAAAAATGTCGGTGGTGATGGAGGCTGCTTGGCTTTTAATGATTGAAAATAGTTGAATAACCATTTTATTGCTTGATACCAGATTAATCTATCAGCTTGGTTTCTTGGCTCAGGAAGAGGTCGCCAGGAGAGGGTGGTTATAGCACCCTCTCCTACCTCTATCCATAAATCTCCCAATGGCGTATTAATAGCTGGATGACTGATCATCTTCAGCCCACTTTATTAAAATTAAACGTCCAGATTAGTAACATTCAAGGCATTCTCCTGAATGAAGTCACGTCGTGGCTCTACATGGTCGCCCATCAATGTCGTGAAGACCAGATCTGCCTCAACCGCATCCTCAACCCGTACCTGGAGGAGGGTTCTGACAGCAGGGTCCATGGTCGTCTCCCATAGTTGCTCAGGATTCATCTCACCAAGACCCTTATAGCGCTGCACGCTCGAGCCTCGTCGACCTTCGGCTGAAATCCATGTGATTAACTCATCAGGTGAGTTGATTACTGCCTCACGATTGGCCTTTGAAACTTGTGGAGAGTCGCCGAGCACCTCTTGAATTTTAGTCGATAACTCTAGAAGGTCTTGATAGTCCGGCATGTTTATCAAACGTATGTTTATGGTTGAGGTGTTTCTAACCCCACGGATGATACGGTCGATGGTGATAACCTCACTGTCAGTCTCATCATCATGGGTGATTAAAGTCTCCATTCGAACATCGTCACCTTCTCCCAGCCTTTTCTGTAGGGTTTCGGCTGTTGCCTTGGCAGCTTGGGCATTTGCCAAACTAGCATGAGTTACCTGTGACTGCCCCGTTGCCTCTATCAGTACCGACCGATCAGTGTGGCGAGAGAGACGGTTCAGGCAGTTGATATAGCGGCGTGTGTCATGTACTACTGTGGTAATCTCATCTGCACTCAAAGGTCCAGACGCACCGTTGAGTGCTATACCTTCAGCACCCTCCCGTAAAAGAATCTCAGTGAGTGAATCTTCATCTTTTATATAACGGAAACTCTTGCCCTTGCTAACTCTATAGAGTGGGGGCTGGGCGATATATAGATAGCCACGCTCGACAATTTCAGGGTATTGACGGAAAAAGAAGGTCAAAAGCAGGGTGCGAATGTGGGAGCCGTCAACATCAGCGTCGGTCATGATAATAATCCGCTGATAACGGAGTTTGGCAATATCATACTCCTCTTCGCCAATTCCAGTGCCTAAAGCCGTAATTAGTGTGCCCACCTCGGCTGAGGAGATCATCTTGTCAAAGCGAGCCTTCTCAACGTTGAGGATTTTACCCTTCAATGGCAAAATGGCCTGATGTTTCCTATCTCTTGCCTGCTTGGCTGAACCGCCAGCAGAGTCTCCCTCCACCAGATATAGTTCACACAATGCCGGATCTTTCTCTTGGCAATCAGCCAGCTTTCCCGGTAGTGAAGAGATGTCCAGGGCACTTTTGCGTCGGGTAAGCTCACGAGCTTTCCGGGCAGCATCACGGGCGGCAGCAGCCTCCAAGGTTTTGCCTACAATCAGCTTTGCTACCTGGGGATTCTCCTCCAGATAGGTAGATAACCGGTCGCCAACAATACTCTCAACAGCAGTTCTTACCTCTGAGGAGACCAGCTTCTCTTTGGTTTGTGAAGAGAATTTTGGGTCGGGAACTTTAACCGAAATAACTGCGGTCAGGCCCTCCCGGCAATCTTCACCAGTTAAAGTGCCTTTATCTTTTTTAAGAATTCCTGATGAGACCGCATAGTTGTTTAAAGTTCTGGTTAATGCCGCCCGGAAACCTGCCAGGTGAGTACCACCATCCCGTTGGGGAATGTTGTTGGTATAGCAGAAAACATTCTCCAGATATGAGTCGTTCCACTGCAAGGAAATCTCAGCATAAACGTCGCCTTTATCAGCGGTAAAATAGGCCGGAGGATCCATTATTGGAGTTTTGGCTTTGTTGAGATATTCAACAAAAGAGCGGATGCCGCCCTCATATTGAAAGTGGTGGGATTTGTCCGATACTTCATCAGAAATATGGATATTAACCCCGGAGTTGAGAAAAGATAGCTCCCGCAGTCGCTTTGAGAGAAGGTCAAAGGAGTATTCAGTAGTGGTGAAAATCTTTCGGCTTGGCAAAAACCGCACTTCAGTTCCGGTCTTGTCGGTATTGCCTATAATCTTGATTGGAGTTACAGGATCACCATCTCTATACTCCTGCTGCCACCTATGCCCGTCACGGTTGATGGTCAAGATTAGCTTTTCTGAAAGAGCATTAACCACGGATACACCAACACCGTGCAGACCACCGGATATTTTATAGGAGTTTTGATCAAACTTACCACCAGCATGAAGAACGGTCATAATAACCTCAGCCGCCGAGCGGCCCTCATCTTCATGCATCTCAGTTGGTATCCCCCGGCCATTATCGGTAACTGTTACCGAACCATCCCGGTGGATGATAATATTTATCAGGTCACAATAGCCGGCTAGGGATTCATCGATAGCATTATCAACCACCTCAAAGACCATATGGTGAAGGCCGGTACCATCATCGGTGTCACCTATATACATCCCAGGCCGTTTGCGTACAGCCTCTAATCCTTTTAAAACCTTAATGCTGTCGGCACCGTAATCATCACCATTTAGTACATGGGGAACTTCGGTATCGGGACTGTTTTCTGGGTTTTGCTCTTCTGGCGTGGTCATCTGTTCATTTGCTCCGTCAATGTTTGAAACACTCCATCAGCCACCAAAAAGGTGGAAGATGGTTCTTTTAGCTTTGGGATCTCTCCACTGTTGCAAGCTGTTAGGAAAATCTGCTGTTCATGTTGGGTTAGCAGGTTAACCAACCTTTCAACTCCTTCCCGGTCCAATTCGGCAACCGGATCATCCAATAAAAATAGTGGAGCCTCCCCCACCGTCTCTTGTAGTAGTTTGGCCTCAGTTAGTTTCAAGGCCAAAATAAACCTTTTTCTCTGTCCTCTTGAGCCAAACCGGGACAGTAAGCGGCCATCAATACTAAAAGGCAGATCATCCCGGTGTGGACCAATTGATGTTGCCATGGTCCGTTGGTCGGATTTACGGCTGTTCTTTAACATCTGCCGGTAATGTTCTGCCAACTCCTGCTGCTCAACTACACCTTTATGCCGATCCAACTGGCAAGAGAGGCGGAGGCTGAATCGGTTCGGGTCCAGTGCCATAGCCTCTAGATAGTCGGGTAGCAGTTCTTCAATCTTTTTAACTATTCGCCGTCTACGCCAGGTAATTATTGCTCCCAATACCCCTAAACGGTCCTCCCAGGCTGCCAGTTGATTGTTGTCTGTGCAGCCGGTTTTTAAAAGCCGGTTACGGGCTTTCAGTGCACCGTGGTAGTCCCTGGCTGTGGCAGCGTGTTGACGATTACTGGAAAAAACCACCCAATCAAGATAGTCTCGCCGTTCACCCGGTCCACCCTGAACCAGACCTGGGGAGTCAGGGGTTGAGACTACTGCTGCCAATGCTTGACCCATGGCTGAGGCCAAGGCCATGGCTTTGCCATTTAATCTTGCCGTCTGCCGCTTCTTCTCCCCGGTAAAATCTAGTTTGTGCTGTAGATCCAAAGCCTGGGTTGTGCCACTCAAGCGGTATCCGGGCTTACCATGACAACCCATAGCTTCTGGGGATGCCTTGCGAAATGACCGCCCGGTTGCGAGCAGGGCTATGGCCTCTAACAGATTGCTTTTTCCCTGACCATTTTCGCCAATAATTAAGTTAAACCCTGGGCTAAACTCCAGAGATGTGTCGGTAATATTGCGGAAATTGTGCAGGCGCAATTTTTCCAGAAACAAGGTTAAACACGCATAGGCATGAGGACAAACAGAGCATTATCCTTATCTGGATCAAAAACCAGAGATGGTGCCTCATCATTTTGGAGAAGAAAACGGACCCGTTCTCCATCCATAGCGGATAAAATTTCTCTTAAATACCTAGCGTTAAATCCTATGGTTATAGGTTCTCCACCCTCATAAATCACTTCAATAGGCTCCTCTCCTGCCTCCTGTTCTGGATTGTTGGAGGAGAGCAGCATAGATTTTTCCGTGATGGACATGCGTATACCACGTGATTTTTCATGAGATAGTACCGACATTCGCTTAACTACAACATCAAGTTGTGCCCGGTCCATGGTCAGGCGAAGTTTGTTGTTTGGCGGAATAACCCGTCTATAGTCTGGGAACTGCCCCTGAACCAACTTGGAGATCAAGGTGATGTCCGGTTTTATAAACTGGATATGGGTATCGCCGATTACCAGCTCTACCTTTTCATCCTCCTCTTCAAGGATTTTTTTAATCTCAAAAACAGCTTTTTTCGGGATGATTATCTCTGCTGTGTCACTAACTGTGCACTCTTCAATATTCTGTTCGATCATCGCCAGGCGGTGGGTATCGGTCGCCACCATTTTCACTTTGGCCGGTCCACCGGATTCACCACCTGGAGCAAGCTGGAAAAAAACTCCATTGAGAGTAAAGCGGGTTTCATCATAGGACATGGCAAAGTGGGTTTTATTGATCATATCCAGCAGCTCTTCACGTTCGAAGATGTGGCGTTTATCTCCTGATGCTTCGGGAATTTCAGGAAAATTTTCACCGGGAAAACCAGATATTGTGAACTTGGCCTGGCCAGAAGTTAATTTAAGGCGGTTATTGGCCTCACTGCGAATATGGATTGCACCGTGGGGAAGCTCCCGGACAATTTCAAATAGGGTTTTGGCATTGACAGCCAGGCTACCAGAATCACCAATTTCCGCTTCACATACAGTTCTTAAAGAGACCTCTAAGTTTGTGGCAGATACGGTTAGGATACCTTTACCAGTCTCAAGCAGTGCATTACCAAGAATCGGCATGGTGTTGCGTCTCTCTACCACTGTCTGGATACGGGTTAGAGCCTTTAACAACGGATCTTTATTAATATGGAATTCCATATGTATAAACCTTGATAATTTAGGTGAATATTAGTTCGGGTTTTACCATAGGAGCCGTAAACAAATAACTTGTGCCAGGTGTGGGCTTTTAACTGCTGCTTCAAGACTTAACGCTACAGGTTGGTTAAAAGACAACAAGATGTTCAAGTTATTTGTTTGCGGCTCCTTTTAATTGCTCAACATTTCGGTCAACGCTTTAAGCTCTCTAGCCAAGTTTTTGTTTACTTTAAGTTTTTTTGCTACTTGCCCAACCGCATACAGAACTGTGGTATGGTCCCGGTTGCCAAACACTTTGCCGATTATCGGGTAGGAGCTGTCGGTTAACTGTTTGCATAGGTACATCGCTACCTGTCGAGGATGGCTAAAGAGCCGGGAACGCTTATTGGATCTAATGTCTTGCGGGGTAATTTTATAGTAAGCGGCAACCGTACGCTGAATCTCGTCAATTGAGGTCTGCCTGCTATCCGGGCCACGAAGAATATTTCGTAGGGACTCTTTTACCAGAGACATGGTGATCGGCTCATTCTCCATAGAGGCAAGAGCAAAAAGCCGGACCAAAGCCCCTTCCAGTTCACGAACGTTGGTATGTACTGCATCGGCTAGAAAGAATGCGACATCATCTTTGATGTCGATCCCCTCTTGCAGAGCTTTTTTCTTCAAGATGGCAACACGGGTTTCAATGTCCGGCATATAGATGTCTACAACCAAACCCTGTGCAAACCGGGAGCGGAGCCGCTCTTCTAAAAACTCAATCTCTGAGGGTAGAGAGTCAGATGTGAGAATAATCTGCTTGTTGGCCCCATAGAGGGCGTTAAACGTGTGAAAAAACTCAACTTGAGTACCGGTTTTACCTGCAAAAAATTGGATGTCGTCCACTAGAAGAATATCTATCGAGCGAAACTGTTCTTTAAATTGGTTGGCGGTACTATTGCGGATCGACTCAACAAACATGGTCATGAATGTCTCTGATGAGATCAACTTGATTTTAAGGTGTGGATGTTTTTCAAGAATCTTATGGGCAATAGCGTGGAGTAGATGGGTTTTGCCTAGACC
This sequence comes from Magnetococcales bacterium, assembly GCA_015232365.1. Taxonomy (GTDB): domain Bacteria; phylum Pseudomonadota; class Magnetococcia; order Magnetococcales; family JADFYX01. The sequence continues at coordinate 63,457 of JADFZU010000002.1, forward strand.
AACTCCGCCATGAATATATAAGGGGTTGTAGAACTTGGCCGGGGTATCGGCAACTTTAGCGGCAGCGGCGTGGGCAAAGGAGTTGCAGTCGCCAACAACGAAAGTATCGAAGGTATAACGGTCTAAAAGTCCGATATCAGCAGGGCTGGCATTAACCGGGGCTTCAGGCTGCTTGGTCTGTACTGCTGCTGGTTCTGGTGCTGGTGGTGGAGCCAATGGAGTTGCGTCAGGGTCGGTACGAAAAGCCAGACGGACCTTTTGCCCGCTAGCCTCTTGGTAGGCAGACTCCAAGAGCAGGCCGTAGTTATCCCGGACATACTCAGCAGAAAAATCGTTCTTGGTCAGAACCTCCATCTTGCCATTAGCCAGCTTTACGCCAGGACGCAACGGTCTTAGCCACAAATCGTATATTTGCGGGGCTATCTGTTTCTGGATGGTCGTCATGACCTGTGGCCAAATTTTATCCATAAATCTTAACAGTCAATCGGTTTTTAGGGTTTATCAATAAAAAAATATGCGACCAGTCTGCATCTGGTTTTGGTCAAGCAGATGGTTACAATGTTTTTCAAACAGGCAAAACTACACTTCTCTGACATTAGCAAAGCACTAAAACATAATACTGAAGAGAAGCTACTATAATGACAGAGAACAGGATAACATATTATAGAGACTTAGCACCGGGTTTTTCGTCTGTTATAGCTCTTATTTTTTATATTTAATAAAATACATATTTTGTTATGTAAACAGTTGATAGAAAAAGGAACTTTTCTGTATGTGCAATCCTTGTTGATCAGCCAATTTCAAAAAATTCCTTTGTGTGTAATAGAGTTAAGGAAGAATGCTGCAAATAGCAATAATCCAAGATATCAGAATACATGTGCGGCTCTCCCCCAAAACCCCAACAACATATAAGTCAATGGGTAGGTTCAGAGCAGCTCCTAAATTTTTTCAATAATTTTTATTAAAAAAATTCAAAAAAATATATAAACAAAAAACATTGTTAAAACAAACATGTACCCCTTCATATCTGCTTTTCAACAGCAACTGTTTTGGTTTTTCTGTAATTTTTTTCTAATGCATATTTAATAAATGTCGATAAAAAGAACAAGCAGTTTTTTTGCTAACAATCCGTTATAGGTGACTATAAATGACCACAGACAATCAAGAGGTCCTGGATGATGCTTTGACGCGGCTACAGGGGATATGGAGCTCTCCTCTTCCGTTTTTCAGATTTGAGTTGGAAGTAAAGCGTTTAGAGAGGGTTATCAAGGGCTATAGACAGAATGATCCTATTCGTGCGTTCTATCTTTTGGGGTTGGTTGCAACTCTGCAGGAAGATAAAGATGGAATGATGAATAATTTTTACAACTCACTGATTCACAGCAACAACGATCCTGATGTCCGGCATGGATTTGCCGCATGTCTCTCTCGTATGGGCAATTATATTGAGGCCAGGAAGCAGTACGAGATAATCTATCAGCATGATCAGAAAGATCTAGGAGTTTTGGCTGAGTTGATTATCTCTTCCCTGGCATCGGGAAGGATTCAAGAGGGGGTGCGCTGGATAACCCGCTGGAGCCAGATAAATCCTGAGCGACCATTTAAGGAGGCAGAGAGTATTGCTAAAAATGGGGCTTTGTTGGAAAAATTCGGTATCTCTGACGACCATGTCGAGCATCTGCAATCTTTGGCCATGAATATTCTGGAGAAAGAGCGCAAGCAGATAAAAACCATTAACTATCGTGGAATCCCTGAGGTGTCACCAGAGCGGATTGATGCCACTTTGATAGTTGATGACTCTCCTGAGGAGGTAGAGCGGTTAAACAGTAAGCTAAATAAAATGATGGCTACCTCTCCCACTCCAGGCCGGGTAGCAGATGTACTGGTATTTAATTTTGTTACCGATGAGGCATCGGGATTATAGATATCTTTATAGCCCCATATCTACAGGCTGTGGCTATAAAAAAGTTTGTGTTGCGATATTGAGCCATCGCACTATTTTGGACCCCTTCGGGGGTCCTTTTTTTATAATCTAGGATAATAAAATTGCTGTTTTTGGTTTTACACCAAATACATGGTGTAGTTTTTTAAAAATTACTACTCAAAAATATCCCCAACAGCAACCGGACGACCTCTTAACCAGTCGGCAGCGGCGACTCTTTTTTTACCGGGGTTTTGCACCTGGGTTAAAATCAGGGTTCCATCTTTGCAGGAGACCTCCGGGCCATCTTTGTGGAGGGCGATAATCTCTCCAGGCTGTTTGGCTTGTCCTTCTCCAAACTTACAGGCAAAGATTTTAATACGTTTATTACCCAACTGACTCGATGCTGAGGGCCAGGGATTCAGGGCAAAAATCTGGTTTTTTATCTCTTTAGCACTTTTATTCCAATGGATTTTTTCATCATCACGAGTCAGTTTAGAGGCATAGGTAACACCTTCCAGAGGTTGAATCTGGGGTTTGCAGCTACCGTTTTTCATTGCATGAATTGTTTCAGTCAAAAGCCTGGCCCCCTCCTTGGCTAGAAGATCATGAAGCTCTCCGCCGGTCATATCACCTTTGATAGGAACCGTGGACATATTTAGAACCGGGCCGGTATCCAGACCTTTTTCCATCTGCATTATGGAGATGCCGCTTTCAGAGTCCCCGGCCAGCAATGCCCGTTGCAGAGGGGCCGCACCTCGCCAACGGGGAAGCAGGGAGGCGTGAATATTTATGCAGCCTTGGGGGGGGATTGCCAACACCTCCTCCGATAGAATCTGTCCATAAGCTGTAACAACTACCAGATCCGGCTTTAAGGCTTTCAACTGCTCAACTGCTTGAGCCTCTCGCATTTTAATGGGTTGAAAAACTGCTATTCCTGCCTCTTGAGCTGCCGTTTTTACCGGGGTTGGCTGCAACTTCATTCCCCGTCCGGTTTTTCTGTCTGGCTGGGTAAATACTCCAACTATCTGATCATCGCCTCTAAGCAAGGCTTGCAGAGGGAGAACGGCAAAGTCGGGGGTTCCCATATAGACGATACGCCACGATTCCATGGAGCTACTCCGATTTTTTTCTTTTTTTGAGTTTTTGGGTGATGATCGCCCGTTTCAACCTGGAGATGTGGTCGATAAAAAGCTTGCCATCTAAATGGTCAATTTCATGTTGTAGACAGACTGCTAAAAGCCCTTGTGCTTCAATCTCTATTTTTTTTCCGTCCCGGTCTAAAGCCCGGACAATAATATGCTCGGCTCTAACAACATCTTCGGTAAACTCCGGCACAGATAGACACCCTTCCGCCCAGATGATTTCACCGGTTTGCTCTATAATTTCCGGGTTGGCCAGGGTCAGAAGATCGTGTTTATCTTCACCATCGTAGGTCTCTACATCAACAACAATTACCCGTTTTAGTACATTTACCTGAGGAGCAGCCAAGCCGATGCCGGGGGCTGCATACATGGTCTCAACCATGTCATCCATCAGTTTTACTATTTTATCAGAAACCTCTTCAACAGGTTGTGAGATCTGTTTCAAACGGCGATCCGGGGCGGTTAAAATGGGCAGTAGAGCCATCGTAATAATTATTTCCTTAGTTAGAAATATAGAATTCCATCTCTATTTAAACCTGTTTTTTTTCTAGAGTTCAACCTCTTATAAAAAAGAGTGGGGGTCAACATCCATTTCTACCCGAAGTCGGGAGCCAGCTAGCTGTTCTGCCAGGGCCATTAGTGGAGCCAAAGCCCGGTGCAGCCTGCCGCCGGGACTCTCTTTTATCAGTAGCTGCCAACGAAAGCGGTTGCGGAGTTTAAATATCGGTGCTGGGGCCGGCCCCAGGTAGGTTACATCGGCATTAGAGGTTAGCTGCTCTCTTAGCTGTTTACAGAACAGCTCACCATTTTTCTGTACGGAACCGGAGACTCTAAGCAGGGCCATACGTAGATATGGCGGGTATTGGGCCATCTTGCGAAACTGTTTTTCAGTGGTCATGAACCCAGCCATATCTTGCTCAAGTACTGCTCTTATAGCATAGTGGCTGGGGTCAAAACTCTGGATCAGTACCCGGCCTGGGATATCCTCACGTCCGGCTCGGCCTGCCACCTGGGTCAGAAGTTGGAAGGTGCTCTCCGAACTGCGAAAATCTGGCTGGCAGAGGGAGGTCTCTGCCTGAACTACCCCTACCAGGGCCAAGCTGGGAAAATGGTGGCCTTTGGCGATCATCTGCGTCCCTAAAAGAATATCCAGCTCTCCATCACGAAACATGGTCAAGGTTGTGGTCAGGTCCACATCACCAGAGGAGATGGAGTCCCGGTCGATTCTGGCTATGCGAGCATCTGGAAACTCTTTTTTTGCCTCTCTTTCCAACTGTTCAGTACCGGGTCCAAAGTAGAAGAGGCTCAACTGTCCACAGGCAGGGCAGATATCCATAACAGCTTGCCAAAAATCACAATAGTGGCATACCAGCCGGGATTTTCCCCGGTGAAAAGTTAGAGTTACCGAGCAGTTGGGACACATAACCCCCTGACCACACTGCCTACATAGAAGGGAGGGGGCGTAACCCCGGCGGTTTAAAAATAGTAAAACCTGGTTTTTGGCAGCCAGGGTGGTTTTTATTGACTCAATCAGGGGAGGGCTGAGTAGGGCCATCCGGCTCATTTTATCTTTTAACTCACCGCCGCCTAAATGTATAAGCTCCATTGTTGGCGGGGTGGCTCCGGTGGCTCTCTGGTTGAGAATCAACAGTGTATACCTGCCACTTTCAGCGTTGACCAGAGACTCCAGTGATGGGGTTGCACTACCTAACACCAGAACTGCATTGGCCTGCTTTGCTCTGACTACTGCCATATCCCGGCCCTGGTAGGGGACGTTCCCCTCCTGCTTATAAGAGCTATCGTGCTCTTCATCAACCACCACCAGTCCCAGGGTCTCAAATGGGGCGAAGATGGCACTACGTGCACCAATTACCACCCTTGCTTTACCGTCACGAATATTTACCCAGTGTTCAAACCGCTCTTTATCGCTCTGATCGGAGTGAAAAATAGCCAGCTCAACCTGAAACCTGTCCCGGTAGCGTTTTTCCAACTGGGGTGTTAAAGATATCTCTGGGACCAGCAGTAGAGCTTGTTCTCCCTTGGCAAGGCAGGCATCGACCCCTTGAAAATAGACCTCGGTTTTACCGCTGCCGGTGACCCCTTGCAGTAAAAACGGGGTAAACTTGTCACTCTCGATTCCGGCAACAATAGCATCGACACACCCTCTCTGTTGCAAGTTGAGGGTGATTTTTTTAGCAGGGATTTTTTTTGTAGGTTCTTGCTTATGCTGCTCATCTAGCTCAGAACTTTTATCGGTATCATAACGGGTGCGCCACTCATCTTCCATGGTGATTATTTGCTTGGCAACCAAGCTTTTAAGGTCGGCTTTCAGACCTTGGCGACCAAATTTTTTCTCCAAGGTGGTTATGGTCAGCTTTTTTTTGTGGTTGTTTTTAATCGCCTCGGCTATTGCTCTATGTTTGGCTGTAAGGGTTGACAAATCTCCCTCACCAAGCCAAATAGCATTTTGATGGCGTTTAAAACGTAGATGTCCAGGCATTGCAGCGGAGATTACCGAGCCGATGGGCCTAAGATAATAACGGGAGATCCACTCCAGCAGATGGAGGAGATCTTGGTCTAAGAGGGGGGTTTTGGTTAAAAGCTCGGTTATTGGGCGAATCTCGCCATCACTCCAGGCCGGTTTTTCTTGAATCTCCCAAAGCACTCCCACCCGTTCGGTTCTACCTACCGGAACCAGCACCAGGCAGCCGGGCCTTGCAGCCATGCCGGAGGGTAGCCGGTAGGTAAATAGTGACCGCTTGGGAATGGGCAGGGCTACTTGGGCAAACATTTTGCGAAAGTCTCCCTACCCAGAAGATTATAAAATAAACCGGGAGAGATCCTCATTTTCAGAGAGATCTTTTAGTTGGGTACGAACATAATCCCCGTCAATTTTGACTGTTTCACCATGACGGTCAGGAGCGGTAAATGATAGCTCGTCAAGAAGTTTCTCCATTACCGTATGGAGCCGTCTTGCACCAATATTCTCTGTTGTTTCATTAACGTGGGCAGCTATCTCGGCAATGGCCTGAATGGCATCTTCATGAAAAACCAGTTTTATCTGTTCTGTGGCAAGAAGAGCTTCATACTGGGTGGTCAAGGCGTTTTCCGGCTCGGTTAGAATCCTGACAAACTCCTTTACTCCCAGGTTTTGCAGCTCTACCCGAATCGGCAGACGGCCTTGAAGTTCCGGCAGAAGATCGGATGGTTTGGAGAGCTGAAAAGCACCAGATGCTATAAAGAGGATATGGTCGGTCTTGACCATGCCGTGTTTGGTGGTAACTGTGGTTCCCTCTACCAAAGGCAGCAGGTCACGCTGCACCCCCTCACGAGAGACATCTCCGCCGCCACGCATCTCAGAACCACGGGCACAGACTTTATCCAGCTCATCTAAAAAGACAATACCAAACTGCTCAACCCGCTCAAGTGCGGTGCGTTTGCTCTGCTCTTTATCAACCAACTTTGCCGCCTCTTCGTTGGTTAGCAGCTTTAGAGCCTCTTTGATTTTAACCCGTCTGGTGCTTGACTGACCCCGGCCCAGCATACCGCCGAGCATCTCTTGAATATTGATTCCTTCCATGCCTTGAGGGGTGAACACCTCCATTGTCGGGCCAGAATTAGGCTCGGTAATATCTATCTCTATCTCCCGCTCATCAAGACGGCCCTCACGGAGCATTTTTCTGAATTTCTGCCTGGTGTTGGAGTTGTCATCAGCATGGCTTGCATTGCTTGAGTTGCTCTGTTTTGATGGGGCAGGGGAGAGCAACACATCCAAAACCCGCTCCTCTGCCAGATCTTCTGCTTGACGAGTGACCGATTTTTTCGACTCTTCGTGGGCCATTTTAATAGCCATATCCATAAGGTCCCGAATGATTGACTCTACATCCCGGCCCACATAACCAACTTCGGTAAACTTGGTGGCCTCTACCTTTATAAAAGGGGCGTTGGATAGTTTTGCCAAACGGCGGGCTATCTCGGTTTTGCCAACTCCGGTGGGGCCGATCATAAGAATGTTCTTCGGGTAGACCTCTTCACGTATTGCCGGGTCTAATAGACGACGTCTCCAACGGTTGCGCAGGGCAATGGCTACTGCCCTTTTGGCATCATTTTGACCAATAATGTAGCGGTCTAACTCAGAGACGGTTTCACGGGGCGTGTATTCGGACATTTATAGCTCTTCTATGACAAAGTTATGATTGGTGTAGATGCAAATATCTGCAGTAATGCGAAGGGACTCTTCGACAATCTCTCTTGGGTTCATCTCGGTGTTTTTAAGCAGTGCATTAGCAGCAGACTGGGCGTAGGGACCGCCTGAGCCAATAGCTAAAATGCCATCTTCCGGCTCCAAAACATCCCCAGTACCGGAGATTAGCAGGCTTGCTGAGGCATCGACAACCGCCAGCATAGCCTCTAGTCGCCTGAGTGCCCGGTCGGTACGCCAATCTTTAGCTAACTCAACTGCGGCACGGGTTAAGTTGCCTCCATGTTTGGATAGTTTACCCTCAAAACGTTCAAACAGGGTAAAAGCATCAGCAGTGGAGCCAGCAAAACCGGCCAGTACCTTGCCCTCAAGCATGGTTCTGACTTTCCGGGCATTTGATTTGACCACAATGTTGCCAAGAGTAACCTGACCATCACCACCCAAAACGACTGAATCTCCCCGCCGAACCGATAAAATTGTGGTTCCTTTAAACATGAATGTCTCTTTCGCCTCTGGAATCAAATTAAAGATATGGTATCATGATAACCTAAAAAGTGAGGTTTCGGCTATGAATTTTGAACAATCATCCAGCTCTGACGTGCTGAGATTGACCCTTTATTTAACTCCCGCCCACTCCTGTGGATATTTTGCGGGCCGGCTTGCTGCGACCCTATATGTAGATCCCGGCTATGCTATGAGTGCCGACACCTATCAGTTTTTGTTGAATCAGGGGTTTCGCCGCAGTGGGAATCAGGTCTACCGGCCCTACTGTGGTGGCTGTAGTGAGTGCATTCCGGTACGCCTGCCGGTATGGAAGTTTAAGCCAGGGCGGAATTTTCGCCGGGTTTTAAATAAAAACCAGGAGTTGGTTGTTACCACCTCTCCAGCAGCTTTTAACCAAGAGCGGTTTGAGCTCTACCAGCTATATATAAAAGATCGCCATGGTGACGGACCAATGGCCAACCCTGGCCCAGATGATTTTATAAGTTTTTTGGAGTGCTCCTGGGGAGAGTCCAAGTTTGTTGAGTTTCGACTTGACGGAAGGCTGGTTATGGTGGCAGTCATGGATGAGCAGGAGAACAGCTTCTCTGCGGTTTACACCTATTTTGATCCAACTGAGTCTGCACGCAGCCTGGGAACCTTCGCTATTCTTTGGCAGATAGAGGAGGTTAAACGACTTGGTAAAGAGTGGCTCTATTTGGGTTATTGGGTTGAGGCATGTAAAAAAATGCGTTACAAGTCCCGGTTTAAACCTATGGAAATTTTCCAAGATAGAAAGTGGATAGAGCTTGACGTAAATTCCAACATTCGCCCTCGATAATAGAAGCAATACTGATTTATAATGCCGGTATACTACCTTCCTGAAGAGCCTGTCTTTCCCCCACCTTCACAGGCAGAACCCAATGGTCTTGTTGCTGTCGGTGGAGATCTGTCTCCAGAGCGGCTTATTGCAGCATACAGCGAGGGAATTTTTCCCTGGTTTTCAAAAGGGGACCCATTTTTATGGTGGAGTCCTGATCCCCGGCTGATTCTGACCCCGGAGCGGCTGCATATTTCAAGAAGTCTTGCCAAAACCATTCGTCGTGATCGCTTTCATGTTACTTTTGATTGTGCTTTTGAGTCGGTGGTTCGCAACTGTTCCCAGGCAGAGCGTGGTGATGAACAGCAGGGAGGAACCTGGATTACTGACGATATGCTGAAGGCTTATGTGGAACTGCACCGTTTAGGCTATGCCCACTCAGTAGAGGCGTGGCTTCTTGAAGATGATCAGCCGGTATTGGCTGGGGGTGCTTATGGAGTTGCCCTGGGCCGCTGTTTTTTTGGCGAGTCCATGTTTCACTGCCGCCGGGATGCGTCAAAGGTGGCTTTTGTTGCTATGGTTAAACGGCTGGAAAAACTTGGGGTTGAGTTGATTGATTGTCAGATGAAAACTGAGCACCTGCTAAAATTTGGTGCTTGGGAGATTCCTAGAGAGCAGTTTATAAAACAGCTACACAGAGCCCTTACAGTGGAGAAGAGTAACGACAAATGGTAAAAGCGACATCAGATGAGAGAGAGAAGATAGCAGGGTTGCGTCTGGAGCTTAACCAGCACAACTATCGCTATCATGTACTTAACGATCCTATAATTGGTGATAGTGAGTATGATGTTCTTTTTCGGCAACTACTCGATCTTGAGAAAAAATTTCCTGAACTTATAACAGACGACTCTCCTACCCAGAGAGTTGGAGCCGAACCTCTGGATGGTTTTGTCAAGGTAGCCCACAAACAGCCAATGCTATCTTTGGAAAATGTTTTTTCTGATAGTGAGTTAACAGAGTTTGACCGCCGGGTTCGTCAAGGTTTGGCAGCAGCTAAACCTGTGCAATATGCCGTAGAGCCAAAGCTGGATGGGGTGGCAGTAAGTCTGGTCTATGAGTGGGGAAAGCTAACTAGAGCGGTCACTCGTGGTGATGGCCGGATTGGCGAGGAGGTGACCGGTGGGGCGCGTACTATCAAAACGGTCCCTCTAGCTCTTTTTGGAAGTGGCCACCCGGAGTTGGTAGAGATCAGGGGGGAGATTTTTTTCCCGATAAAGGAGTTTAACGCCTTTAATGAGCGGGCTATGGCAGAAGGTGAGAAAACTTTTGCCAACCCACGCAATGCTGCAGCAGGAAGTCTCCGCCAGCTTGATCCAAAAATAACCGCTAAAAGAGCGTTGCAATTCTATTTTCACAGCCTTGGGGAGTGGGTTGGTGGTGGAAAACCTGAGAGCCATAGTTGTCTTACAGCTCTGCTTAAAGAGTGGCGGGTTCCGGTCTGCCCGGCAGGGGCTGCTGTATCTGGGTTGGATGGCTGCCTGGCGTATTACAAAGATCTAGATAATAAACGCGAAAAGCTCCCTTATGAAATTGACGGCGTTGTCTATAAGGTAGACAATTTTTTGGAGCGGGAAAAACTGGGTTTTGTTGCCAGAGCACCCAGGTGGGCTACAGCTCATAAGTTTCCGGCCAGGGAGGTTACTACCACGGTTGAGGCTATTGATATCCAGGTAGGTAGAACCGGTGCATTGACACCTGTTGCAAGACTTTTCCCGGTAAATGTCGGCGGGGTCATGGTGACCAACGCAACTCTGCACAATTTTCAGGAGTTGGCCCGTAAGGAGGTGCGGGTTGGTGACTGGGTTATGGTGCGCCGGGCTGGGGATGTTATCCCGGAGGTGGTCAGGGTAGTTATGGAAAAACGTCCTGAAAATACAGAAAAATTTTTAGTCCCAACTAGCTGTCCGGTTTGTGGTTCTCCGGTGGTCTGGCCGAAGGGAGAGGTTGTGGCCCGTTGTGGTGACAGTCTGGCTTGTCCGGCACAGCGTCTTGGGGCGATCAGACATTTTGTCGGCCGTAGAGCCATGGATATTGATGGTCTTGGCGATAAGCTTGTTGCCTCTCTAATTGAGCATGGCTTTGTTAAGTCGGTTGCTGATCTGTTTGGTTTGGAGGCAAAAAAAGCCCAACTTCTTGATATGGAACGCATGGGTGAGAAGTCGGTAGATAATCTTTTAGCCAGTATTGCTGCCAGCCGTAGCCGGGATATGAGTAGGTTTCTGTTTGCTTTGGGCATTAGGGAGGTTGGCGAGACTACGGCAAGAAACCTGGCAAGACATTTCAAGAGTTGGAAACGCCTTGAAGAGGCTGATCAGGAGGCACTACAGGGTGCTGCTGATGTGGGTAGTGTAGTTGCAGATTCACTGCTGGATTTTTTCAAGCAGCCCCATAACCGGGAGGTAATTGCCCAGTTGCAGCAGATAGAGGGTAGCAACTGGTGGCAGGTTGAGGAGAGTGGCTCTGTAGGCTTACGACCTTTGGAGGGGGTGACTGTCGTTCTGACTGGTACGTTGGAGCAGATGACAAGACAGCAGGCCAAGGCCCGTTTGGAGTCTCTGGGGGCAAAGGTATCGGGAAGTGTATCCAAGCGAACTGGGTTGGTGGTAGCTGGGGATAAAGCTGGTTCTAAGTTAAAAAAGGCTGAGGAGCTAGGGGTAGAGGTACTGGATGAAGCAAGCTTTATAGCAAAGTATCCACTATAAAAAAAGTAATGGGATGGGTTTGGGAAGGGTGCATGCCCCTTCCCAATGGGGTTTGGGGCAACGCCCTAATTGTAAGTATAAAAATATTAAAAGCAAAACCTTGGGCTTTACCCAAACCCACCAGGAAGATAACCCCCATGGACCCCTATGGCTAATTCAGCTTTTTCTGAATCGCCTCTCGCAACTCTTCTGCTGCTTCTCCTATCTGTTCTTTAGCTAAAACATACCAGTCAGATCCTACCAGCTCATCAGCTTTAAATGGATACATCACCCCCCGTGATGAAGAGGCATAAGCCCCAAGACCATCTTTTCCAGCGGCAGCAGCAATAGCATCAAGAGAGCCGCCCTGAGCACCAATGCCCGGCATAAGAAACGGTGCATTAGGGGCAATATTCCTAAGTTTAGTCGAAAATTCAGGATAGGTAGCCCCAACCACTATGCCAATAGTGGAAAAACCATGCTTGCCAATAGATGCCTCTCCCCACTGTTGTGCCAAAGCAGCCATTTTTTCCGCAACTGTCTCTCCAGTAGCCAATGCTAGATCCTGCAACTCCCCCGATGAAGGGTTGGAGGTTTTAGCCAGAACAAAAAGACCGGCATTCGGGTTGGTAGCCAAAAATGGATCGATACCGTCCCGGCCCAGATAACCGTTGATGGTAATGGCATCCGATTGCCACAGGTTTGGGGTATTAAATATCGGATGGCTAGCACCAATCCAGGCTTTAGCATAAGCACCGGCTGTATGGGCGATATCGTTACGTTTAGCATCAATAATGGTTAAAAGCCCCTTTACCCGCATAAAGGTTATTGTTCGCTGTAGAGCCTTGATACCAGCCAAACCATACTGCTCATAAAATGCCGCTTGGGGTTTATAGGCTACTGCTATTTTCTCTGTCGCCTCAATAACCGCTCTATTAAACTCAAATAGCAGATCCTCAAGTTTTTCGTCAGTAGGTTCTTTTTTAAGTTGTGCCTTAAGATAGGCAGGAAACCGCTCAATTGTAGGATCAAGGCCAACAATAACCCGTGAGTTGTTAGTCAAAGCTTTATCTATCAAGCGATCCGAAAAAACAGCCATTTAATTCTATCCTTTTTTAAATTTATAAATCAGCGTATAGAGATAGCAGAAGTTGCATGGATTGTCATTAAACAACAGCCAGTTCAATGCGGCTTCTCCCTCCGCCTTGGTTCTGGATCTGGATCTGGACTCCGATTCGCTCAGTTAGAGCCTGGATGTGGGAGATTATTCCTATCACCCTTCCAGTTGCTTGCAGGGCTTCCAAGGCAGAGATCGCCATGTTGAGGCTGGTTTCGTCCAAGGCTCCAAAACCCTCGTCAATAAAGAGGCTCTCTACCTGAATGCCTCTGTTGCTGCTCATACCTGCCAGACCAAGAGCCATGGCCAGGGAGGTTAAAAAACGTTCGCCGCCGGAGAGGTTGGCAATACCCCTTACCTCGCTGCCCATCTCCAGATCAACAACCTCTAGGGAGAGATCGCCCTGAGCAGCCCGCTGTAGACGATAACGTGGGGTTAGCTCGGTTAGGTGGAAGTTGGCCTGCTCAATTAGACGGTCCAGGGTGATGCTCTGGGCAAATTTTCTAAACTTATCACCATTACTAGAACCGATAAGATAGTTCATTTTATCCCAAAGGCTACTCTGTTCCTGCTGTTTTTCCAGACTGGTTAGCAGGGTTGTCGCCCGTTGTCTAATCTGGTTATCGTGATGAATAATGCCTTGGGCCTTGGCTAGCTCTACCTCCTCTTGATCTAGTAGGCTCTGTTGCTGTTGGGAACATTTTTTTAGCTGTTCCAACTCTAAAGACGGACGGTTCTGCCTGTTTAGATCACTCAAGGCTTTTTGCTGGTATTCAAGGTACTGCTTTTTAAGGGTTACAGCCTCCCTGATCTGGTCAAGTTTTTTTGCTTCAGCCTCTATCTGTTCTTCGCTCCAGTTTAGCCCCTGCACTAGCTCATCCATGGAGATCTGCCGTTTTTTGCATTTTTCATCCAGTTTTTTCTGGTTTGACCGCACATCTCTTTCTGCCTGCTCAAGCTGCTGTTTAATTGCCTCTTCGCCACCTTTTAAACGGTCTATATCGGCCTGATTCTGGTTTTTAACCTTTAAAATCTCCTGCTGCTGGTTTTCAGCCCTGCTTATCGCTCCATCCAATCTACTCTGTACGTCCTGGCACTTCTCGCCGTTTAATAGCTTGAGTCGCTCTTTTTTCATAGTGTTTAGCTGCTTCTGGGCTTCAATCTGCCGGGTTTTGCACTCTTGTAGCGCTGACCGTTCTACTAGCAGGTTCTCTTTTATGGTTTGAAGGGCTTTTATGTTTATTTCCAGAGAGTCAGCGGCGGCTCTGGTTGTGGCTTTGGTCGCAAGCCATAGGATCTTTTTCTGCTTACAGCCATCAATAACCGCAGCCGGATCTGTGCTTATAAGCTGTTGCCAGTTGGGGACAAGAATATTGTAGTTATCTAATCTCTGTTTTAGATTCTGCAAATGTTCTTGATGAATTTTTTTGGCATCGGCTGCGGTAGCTATCCTCTGTTCTACGCTTGCAATCTGGGCCTGATGGCTGATGATTTTTTTCTCAATTTGACTGTTTAACTCACGGTTTTTATTAATGGCTTGCTCTAGGCGTTGGCTCTTTTCTCTGTCGGCATAAACAGCTTTTAACCGGGCTGAACTGCTCTGCATCTGGTTTTGGGCTAGAGCCAAGGCGTTTTTAATTGTCTCTTGTTGCTGCGGCTGCTTGCCAAGTCTTAGCTTTTTAAACAGGCCGTTGCTATCTGCCAGCTCAAGAGCCAGCCACTGCTGGGATAGATTATTCTGCTCTTTTGACAAAGTTTTTATAGATTGCTCATGGTGCTGTTGCTCAGATTGGTTTTTTTGCAGATCTTTAATGAGCTGCTCTTGCTGCCGGCGAAGTTGCCTCTCCTGCTCAACCAGCATATCCACCCGCTCTTTCTGGGCTTTTGCCAAGATGGTGAATTGATCATCTTGGCCCTTTAATGGGTGCTCAAAAGCTCCGCAGACCGGGCATGGTGAGTCATCTGTTAATAGGGTTCTTAGATGCAGGGCCGCATCGCTTGCCGTGGCCTGGGCCAGTTGGTAGCCCTGTCTTGCCTCTTCTAGCTGAATAGCTGTTTTGCCTAGCTGTTTTTCGGTCTCAATTTTAGAGCTGTTAAGCTGTTCTATCTCTTGGCTATTAATCTCTGCCGATTTTTCAGCCCTGGTAATTTTCTCAGAGTTATTGATAAAAAGCTCAGCAGTTGCTAAAAGCTGGCTTAGTTCATGGCTCTGGCTGCTGCTGTTTTGCTGCTGCTCTTGCAGGGTTAACAGGTTGGGGGCGGCAGCGATTTGTTTTTGCAGAGTTGCCTGCTGCTCGCTATCTTGGTGGATAGCTGCGAGCACGATTTTTTTATCTGAGTTCAGTTGAATAATTTTTTCATCTAGCAGTTTCAACTCACTCTCTGACCCTGGGGTTTCCTTGTCAATATCGCAAATTTTACTGTTTATACTGGTAAATAAAAGAATATCCTGCTCAATCTCATCCGAGCGGTCTTCAAGAATTTGCAGGTGTTGATTCTCTAGCAGCCACAGCTCTTTCTCTCTGTTTCTCTCTTTGATTATGTTCTGTTCTTCCAGGAGCTTTTTCTCTCCCTCTGCAACCGTTAGTAACCGCTCTTGGGTGGATGAAACTGTTGCAGAAACCTGCTCTAAAGATCTGGCTGAATCAGAAAGCTGGGTATCAAGTGCCGTGGCTTTTTTAAGCTCTTCCCGGTTATTGGCGAGATCTTTCTTGCTATTTTGCAGGTGAAGTACCGCTTGCTCTAGAGCGGTTTGGTTTCTCAGCCCCTCTTTGGCGGCTCTTCCAAGCTCCTCTTGGAGCTTTTTCAGATCTATCTTTAGTTGGGCCTGTTTTTTCAAGCCTTGGACAACGGCCTGATGGTCGGGACGCAGGGTTTGGGCTTTTATTACCAGCTCCAGGTTCTCTTTTTGTGGCTGGCTCTGTTCCTGCTCTTTTTTTGCGGTATCAAGCTCGGTTTTGGCAGTTTCTATCTTATCTTGAAGCAGGCTTTGTTGTTGATACCACTCTTGCTCTCTTAGCAGGCGGGCCAAGGTTTTTTTAATTTCTGCTACCCGGTTTTTCAGCAACCTTTCACTAGCCTCGGCCTCTTTGCGCTCCTCTAAAGTCAGGGGGCGGTTCTCGCCAAGTTGAATTTTAATCTCTGTAAGAGCGTTGTTCTCCTCCCTGGCTCTGCGGTTTACCTCCCTGGAAATTCGGGAGTAGATTGAGGTTCCGGTCAACGCCTCCAGCAGCAGGCTGCGTTCACTCTCCCTGGCTTTTAAAAAAGCATCAAACTCGCCTTGGGAGAGGATAACCGTCCGGCTGAACTGCTCAAAATCCAGACCAATACTCTTTTTAATCTCTTCTAGTGTTTCAGTTCTTTTTCCGCCAATCTGTTTGCCGCTGGCTAGATCTTGCAAGGACATTTCAACTTCTTGCAGATTGCCGCTGGCTTTTTTCCTGGCACGGCGTACCTGCCATTTTGCCCGGTACTGTTTTTTTTCCAAGCCGATAAAATCCACCTCGGCAAAACCATCACCAGCTCCACTGCGTAGGATGGTTCGCACATCATGGGCAGGCGGCAGAGAGCTTCCGGCAGCGGCATTGTGGCTGACCTTCTCCAGTTTATTGGTTCGGGCTATTTTGTTGTATAGAGCCAGGGAGATGGCATCGAGGAGGGTGCTTTTGCCAGAGCCAGTCCGGCCGGTAATGGCAAAAATACCGCTATCAGCCAAGGGTTGCTTGGTAAAATCAATCTCAAACTCTCCGGCCAGGCTGGCAAGGTTGGCTCCCCGAACCGCCAAAATTTTCATGATTCTTCCCCCAAGCCATCCCTTATTTCAGCAAAGGCTTTTATCAACTCCAGCTCTGGCTCTTTTTGATATTTTTGGATATGTAGCTGACTAAAAACCTCTTCTGGGTTGATCTCTTCTAAAGAGTGGGCAGTCGTGGTGTCGGCTAGTGAGTTTTCTGCCCCTGTGGTTAGAGCCTGAATACCGGCAAGCCGGACCGCTTTTCCCTCCAGGGCTTGGTTTATCTTGCTGCCTAGTCCCGGCTCTGGCCCGGTTAGCTCTACCACTACCTCTAAAAACGGCCTTAGATCCAGGCCGGGATCTTGGGGGGCCAACGGTAGTTTTTCCAAAGCTGCTACTGCATCTTTTAAACTTAAACTACCCCGGTTGGGAACCCGAAGATACTCAACAACCCTTGGTACTTTTATGGATTCTTGTCTTGCGACACTGCCTTTGTCATCAAGCTCTATAACCCGGATGGCGTGGTGGTAATCCCGCTCGGTCACCGAGAGGGGTAGAGGGGAGCCAGAGTAGCGAACCTCATCTCGTTCTCCAACTTTCTGTGCTTTATGGAGATGGCCCAGAGCCACATAGTCAACAGCTTGTGGAAAAAGATCAACGGGCAGGGCGTGCTCTCCACCGCCGAGAATACGCAGTTCGCTAAACTGGGAGATATCTCCGCCCTGCATATAACAGTGTCCGGTTAAAATAAGTCCACAATCAGAGTTTAACTGTTTTTTTGCCTCTTCAATAATCTGTGCATAGACCCAGCTAACCCCAGCAACAAGGGGATCGCCGTCAAATTTAGATGGTGGTGGAAGGTCACTCTGCCGTAGATAGGGGACCGCAGCTAGAAGAGCTTTTGTTTGACCATTTCTATTCAACAGCGGTATTAAAATCTTCTCAAAATCCAAGCTATCGTCATCTTTTTTCGGCAGACGGCCAATAGAGCTAACCCCAAATTGTTGAAAAAGTGGGGTCGGAGCCTCCATACGGCTTGGTGAGTCGTGGTTGCCACCGATAAGAATGGTCTGAAGGTTTGGAATCTTCTGCCGGTTTTGCTGAATAAACTGGTAGAGCTGTTTATATGCTGAAGCTGGAGGGTTGACGGTATTAAATAGATCTCCAGCAACAATAAGCACATCAGCCTCCTGCTCAACCATGGTGGCAGAGAGCCACTGCAGAAAGGCATCTTGCTCTGCCCGGCGGTTAAAGCCGTGAAGTTCGTGACCTAGGTGCCAGTCGGCAGTGTGGATGATTTTCACGTTATGGCAGGATACTCAGAAGCTCCATAAATGGTGGAGCCAGCAGATAGTAGTTGACCCCAAGTGAGGCGATAAGAGCAACTGAAAGGAGGGCCATGATAATTTTGAATATTGTTGTTGTCTGACCCGCCTCGGTGGACAAGATCTCAGAAAAATCCATCATCTCCCGTCTAAGGTAGACGTTCTCAATTGCCAGTTCAAGATGTTGGGCAACCTTCTCCAACATCATGCGGTCTTCCTCGACAAAATGTTTGCGATTTTTTTTGTTTATGAGCTGAATAGCTCCGGTATTGCCATTACCCATGACGCTTTTTATGGGAACAAGCAGTGAGTTACGCAGGACCAATGTTGGGTTGTTAACCCCAGGGGTTTTAAAATCCTTATCTTTTTCCATGTTTTCGTGGACCATATACTCACCACTGGATATAACCTGGTTGACCTGGTCCCACATTCGGCACTCTTTAATTTTTTGGCTATCTAAATTGGTGCCGGACATAAGCCAGGCCTCTTCACTACCTGGGGTGCCAAGAAAAATATTACACCGCTCCGCATCCAGAGCGTCTGGTAGCAGGCTGGCAAAAAGATCTATCAACTCCCGGTTGCCCCGGGCACTCCAGGAGCGGTTCATAATCCGCTGTTTTAGCCTGAGTTGGTCATGGATATGGTAGATATCCTGTTTTGGAAGGTTCTTTTTACGGGCAATTTCAAATGGATCGTCCTGCTTTGATTCATCCTTAATCCGCATTGGCGGACCACCAAGTTTATTGCGAACATAGACGTTCATTCCACTTTGGTGGAAGTAGAGAGCCAGTGCACTATAAAAATCCGACTCTTCGACCACTTTTTGCAACGTTAGATCGGCATCAACATGGTGCGTGCCTTTTTCAGCCCGTTTTTTTCTGAGTTTATAGAGCTGTTTTGCTGGTAGTAGAATAAACTCTACAACAATATTCTTGCGAAAATTCCCCGATAGAAGAGACCCCTTTGGCGGTGGCAGGCGGACCCGCAAAAAATCGATCTCCAGATAGCTGGAGTCATCCAGGGAGTCAACATCATAGACCGGCACTGCTTTATCATAACCAAGAAACGGAACACCAAAATGCAGCTCTCGTGGTCTGTTGGCCAGAGCTGGTGACCGCCACCAGTCACTCATGGAGATATCAACGTAGCCCTCTTCCGGCCAGCCATTTATAGCGTTGAGAATAGTGGTTTTCCCAGAGCCTGGCGGTCCGGTAATAATCAGTTGTTGAGGTGAAAGGTTTCTTGGAAACGGTATCCCACCTTCAATTTTCTGCTCTTTAATCTCTTCCAAAAACAGTTTCTTCATTTGGGACTGTCTCTCCTCCCATTTATTGATACATACAGATTTTAAGCTATAAACCCATATATTTTTATGCATTATATGGGTTAGACTAATAATATTACATTATATAAATATCCCCAGTTTACACTGATTTAACGGAATCATCCATTATAACACACACAATGAGGGTGGTATAATGTCTATATCATTAGAAGTATTAGATAAATATTTGAATGCTGAGTTGGGTGTTGCAAAGATTGCCGACTATTGTCCAAACGGCATTCAGCTCTCTGGGCGAAAAACTGTTAAACGGGTAATGAGCGGGGTTTCAGCCAGCCAAGCTTTGATCAAAGCGGCTATTACCTGGAAGGCGGACCTGCTTTTGGTCCATCACGGGATTCTTTGGGATAGAGATTCTCGAGTGGTGACCGGGAGTTATAAAAAGCGTTTACAACTGCTGCTTGAAGATGATCTTACATTAATGGCTTTTCACCTTCCCTTGGATGCCCACCCGGTTTTTGGGAACAATGCCCAGATTATCAACAGGTTGGATTTAGTTCAGGGAGAGCCTTTTGGTCGTTATAAAGGGGGATCTATCTCTTTTTGCGGCATGCCTAAAGAGGCAATCTCTATGGTTGATTTTGCCAAGAGGGTAAAAAAATGTTTTGGTGGGTCACCGTTAATTCTCGATTTTGGCCCTAAAAAAATCAAGAAGGTAGCGATCTGTAGTGGTGGTGCACCGGAGATGATTCGTGAGGCCAAGGAGTGTGGGGCGGATCTGTTTATTACTGGAGAGGCTTCTGAGTTTGTCTATCACTATGCCAGGGAGGAGGGGATAAACTTCATCGCTGCCGGTCATCACCGTACAGAGATGTTTGGGGTTCAGGCGTTAGGTGAGCATATCAGTGAAAAATTTACCATTACCCATAAATTTCACAATATTCCAAATCCGATTTGAGTTAGCTTCATTTAAAATTACGGGGGCTCTAACCTGTACAATTATTGAACGATCCTAGAAATAGTGGTTGGAGGTTGCTACACTGTTTAACTTATTGATTTACCACATATAGTTTGAGAAATTACCACCACCTTATTGGTTACAAGGTTTTTTATAGTAATACCAGGTGAATCAATAGATTGCACTGGATACATGCTTCTAAAGGCCGTTGCTAGGGATATAGTGAGAAGATAATGACGGAAAATAGGCTGGAGCCAGAACCACAACTTACAATTGATGACGCATATAAACAGGCACTTGACCATTTCAACTCTGGACGCTACTCCCAAGCTGATCAACTCTGCACTGCAATTATTCAAGATACACCAAATCATATAGATGCCATTAATCTTCTTGGGATTATCGGCCAAAAAGTCAACCGTCATGATATAGCAATTGAGCTGTTTCAACGGGCTATTAATATTGATGGTGGCAGAGCTGTTTTACATTACAACCTTGGAATCTCCCTGTATCTGCAGGGTCAAAGGGATAACTCAATAAGAGCTTTTAAAACAGCATTGGCATTGGAGCCTGGCAATAGTCAAATTGCCGGCTATCTTAACTCTATTATTAACTCTTCAGACCAAAACGGGGAGACAGAGAATAGAGCAGGCAGTGAGGAAAAAGCATTAAATCAAGCAGTCTCCCTGCATCAATCTGGTCATTTGGACGAAGCAATAGACTGTTATCAAACTGCTTTGAATATTAATCCTGAAAATATCTCAGCTCTTTCAAACATGGGATTTGCTTTGCGTAGTAAAGGCAGGCTAGATGAGGCTGTAATCAGTTGCAGGAGAGCAATCTTAATTAAACCAGATTTTGCAGATGCCTACTCCAACCTTGGTAGTGCACTTAAAGACCAGGGCAAACTGGATGAAGCTGTTGCCAGTTTTGAAAAAGCCATTGAAATTACACCGGACTCTGCGATTATCTGCTACAATCTTGGTAGTGCACTTAAAGACCAGGGCAAACTGGATGAAGCTGTTGCCAGTTTTGAAAAAGCTATTGAAATCAAACCAGATTTTGCAGTTGCCTACTCCAACCTTGGCAATACCCTAAAAGAGCAAGGCAGACTCGATGAAGCTGTTGCCAGTTTCGAAAAAGCCATTGTAATTGCCCCAGATTCAGCAGTTGAATACTACAATCTTGGTGGTGTGTTAAAAAAGCAGGGAAGACTCGAGGAAGCTGTTGCCAGCCTCAAAAAAGCCGTTGCAATTAAAGGTGATTTTGCCGAAGCCTACGCCAACCTTGGCAACACCCTGAAAGAGCAAGGCAGACTCGATGAAGCTGTTGCCAGCTTCGAAAAAGCCATTGCAATTACCCCAGATTCAGAAGTTGAATATTACAATCTTGGTAGCGTCTTAATAGATCTAGGCAAGCAGAATGAAGCTATTGCCAGCTTTGAAAAAGCTATTGCAATTAAGGCTGATTTTGCCGAAGCCTACTCCAATCTTGGGGTTGCCTTCCAAGAGCTGGGTCAGCTTGATAAAGCGGTTGTCAATCTGCAAAAAGCCATTACAATCAAGGCTGATTTTGCCGAAGCATATGCCAATCTTGGTGTTGCCTTACAGTTTCAAGGCAAACTGGATGAAGCGGTAGCAAGTTATCAAAAAGCTATTGCAATAAGACCAGGTTTTGCCCAGGCACACAGTAATTTACTGATGGCAATGCAATATGGGAAATTTGATCAAGAACAAATATATAAGGAGAGCATCCGTTGGAATCAACAGCATGCTGTCCCGTTGGAGGAGCTGATCTCTCCGCATACCAATAGTGCCAACCCCAACCGTCTATTAAAGATTGGAATCGTCTCAGGTGATTTACGTTGTCACTCAATTGCCTTTTTCTTTGAACCATTCATTACCTACCATGATAGAAAATCTTTCGCTTTTTATTGCTACTCAAACAATTTTTCTGAAGATGAGGTGACTACCCGTTTGCAATCTTGCTCTGAAGGTTGGCGAAATATAACTGAATGGAGCGATGAGAAGGTTGTTAAAGCAGTTCGCCATGATGAAATTGATATTTTGATAGACCTTTCTGGCCACTCTGCCAATAATCGGCTTCTTGTTTTTGCGCAGAAGCCTGCCCCTATACAGATCAACTGGTTAGGCCATGCCAATACAACTGGCTTGAGCGCCATGGACTACCGTTTGACTGACCCAATAGCCGACCCTCCTGGTGTGGATGAAGAGTTGTACTCGGAACGTCTTATGAGGCTACCACAAGGGCTATATTGCTATCGCCCTCCGGATACAGCCCCGGCAGTAGCCCCATTTTCCAGCAACTCCGGGAGGGGAACTATCTTTGGTAGCTTCAACAACACCTCCAAGCTGACAGTTCAGACAATTAAGGCGTGGTCAACAATCTTGAAGCAGATTTCCGGGTCGACTCTGCTTCTTAAATATCAAGCTCTAAGTTGCGAAACAACCAAGGGTCAGTTTTTAGAGCTGTTTGAAAGGTTTGGCGTCGCTCATGAACAGATAAAAATGCTACCTAAAATACCAACTCTAGAGGAACATTTAAGCCTATATTCTCAAATTGACATCTGCCTTGACCCATTTCCATACAACGGTGCCACTACAACCTGTGAAGCGATGTGGATGGGTGTGCCGCTGATTGTATTACGAGGGGATTACCATGCGGCACGGGTAGGGGCGAGTTTGCTGACACAGGTTGGTATGGAGTCATTGATTGCAGAGAGTGAGTCTGAATATTGCAAAATAGCTGTTGATCTGGCTGCCGACAAGAAACGTCTAACAGAGTTGCATAAATCACTGAGGAATAGAATGATCAACTCACCACTTTGTGACCAGAAAGGTTTTGCTAAAAGCTTGGAGACTCTTTTGCGTAGTTCGTGGGTAGAGTGGTGTAGTAGAGGGGCTTAGCACCAAACCCCCGCAGTAGTAAGTCATTGGATTGGTTTGGGAAGGGGGCGTTGCCATTCCCAATATGGTTTTGGGCAACGCCAAAATTTATTCATCAACCTGCAGCTGTTCAACTGGAAAATAAAATTTTCCACCCTTGCGCCCATACCAGACCACCTCTCTGGAAAACTTGACCGGGTCCTGGCCCCACTGTGAACCGGTCAAAACCCGATAGCGAAACCTGCCAGACTGGAAAGGGACCGGATTGGAAAAAAGAGTTCCCTGAACATACTCAAGAAAGTTAAAACCTACTTCAATAACCAGATTGTCCACACGGTCATAGCGTTTTAAAATACTCTTTTGAAACAGAATGAGATCTTCTAAAAGATTCTCTTCGACTAGAGAGATGCCGCTTCTATCAATTAACAGAGCAAGAAAACTGGATGCCTCTTCATAAAAGGTCTCTATGTTTCTGGATAGACGCAAGAACGAAGCCTCTTCAGTGGGCCAGTTAGCATCTGTAAAACCATCAATAAACTGATCAAACCCTCTGCCTGCCAGTATATTGTCTAATATTGTATCTATAATTTTAAGCTCTTCTCCAAGCAAAGAGTCTGGGTTGTTCCTTGCGAATAGGGTAAGTGTTTCGTAAAAATCACGATAACTGATACCCAGATGACTATTTAGAATTATTGAGGTGTATTGCAGCATGCCAAGCACATGAAAACATTGCACAGTCCATGAGAATATATATACCCGTTTCCAGTCGGCAACAGGCATTGAGTTGGTCTGGTAGACAATGAGGTCGTTTTCCACGGGAAAACCAACTTCTGAAGTTCGGGATCTGTGTGCGAGAAAAATTGGTATTTTTACAGATTTAATCCCATGCTCTTTTTGATAGGCTGGTCTGGCAATATCTGAGTTTGGTAAAATACTACAGAAAAATATATTTATTCCATAATGTTGGCCGTTATCCAAAAGTTCTGCAACACCATCAAGAAAGGAGTCATAGCTCTCCCCTGGCAGACATAATACCAGCTCGGTAAAGGTGGGAATGCCGTGGAACATAAACTTTGCCTGAAGGCTGGCAAAACTTTCTGAATTGATGTTGGTGCGCTTGATATAGTTAAGGGTTTGCGAATTTAGGCTCTGGAGGCTGATTGAGATCCCTTTGTTAAGCCCCTCTTCATCAAGCTTTTTAGCAATATCCAAAACTTTTTCGTTGGTTTTTTTGGCAAAAGAGACCCGGAATTTTTCTGGAAAGCCGGTTTTTTTCTTTATATCCACCAACATTTGGGCAATTTCATAATCTCTGGGAAGAATCCCAAAGTTGGCATCGCAGCCAAAAAGAAAGGCGATGTTTTTCTCTCCAAACCAAGCGATCTCTTGTTGCAACCTCCCCATGCTGAAACGGCGTACTTTGGAGAGAGTATCACTGCCCCAGTCACAAAAAGTGCATCCATATGGGCAGCCCCGGTTGCTCTCCCACAGAGCCATCCAGCGAAATCCGGTCTCCCTGGTCATGAGGGAGTCAAAAACACCTGTAAGGTATGGTGAAGGAATCTCATCTAGATCTATAAATTTTTCTTGTCTTTTATTATGATAAACCTGCTCTGATTCCCGGTCATAAAAGGATAGCCCGGTAATGTTGGTAAAAGAGTCTCCACGGATAATAGCTGTTAGAATATTGTAGAAAGTTGCCTCTCCTTCCTCATGGCAGGCAAAGTCAATATATGCGTGTTCTGCAAAGAAACCATCCATATTGTTTGGAATATGCGGGCCGCCGAAAACCAGGAAAATATTTGGGTTTTTTTTTCGCAGCTCTTTTGCTACAGCAATATTTAGCTGCCAATTCCACATATAACATGAGAAGGCAACCAGATCAGCAGAACCGATTCTATCAAGAATATCTGCTACAGAATCCCGTTTAAAAATAAAACCGCAAAACTCAACATTTTCTCTGATTTCTGTAAATTTTTCAGCGTAGGCCTGTAGAGTGCCAACGCTATAAGGCAAATTCACCTGGCCGCCATAATCGGTATTAATCTGAGCCATAATAACTTGCAGTTTACGGTTTTGTTGGCTGTTTTTAAGAAAAAAACCTGGTATGGGAGATTCAGTCGTAACCTGCATAACTTCAGCTTGTGCCTGTTGAGAGGATATTGGCTGCTGTTTATTCATTTTTATATCCGTCATAAGGATGTAACAATATAGTTTAGTTATCTAGCTCTGATGTTGTACCATTTTTAGAGAGAGACTTCAGTGTCTAATCTATGGCCAAGTGGCTAGACTTTCTCGAGAAAGGCAGCCCCAAGGAGAAGGCTATTCAACTGCTGGCTATTTTTCAATATTTGCGGTCATGACTAAACTAAAGTGTTATGTAGACCTATGACTGGAAACTACACTGCCAAATTTTCTGGATTATATTTGGCGGATTTCCCCAAAAAACTCCTGTTAATATTTTAATAACTGTTTGCTCTTATTATCTTTATGTGTGACTATATTTACCACTATCCAGGTTCGGTAGTTGATGGCACATCACTGGCACAATCTCTTGATTCACCTGGCAAACCAGAAATAAGTCCTATCACCAACAAGGTGATTTCGATTTTTCCTGATTCACCAGATAAACCAATATGTTGTGCCTTTGATACGTGCACAACTGCTGAATCTGGATTATTGTTGCCAATTTGTTATCATTGATCAAGGTAGTGTTGTTCTAGTATTTGTGCAAAATTGCAGTCTTTTTTTGTAGGTAAAGGTGGAATAAAGTGAAGTCACTTTTGGTTAACCCGGATTTAGGATATCTCAGTGCAACTCCTTGGGGTATTCTGGCAATCGGTAGTTATATCAAACATATAAAGGGATATGAAATAGAGCTTCTTGATGGAAATGTTGAGGGTGAAGAGGGGCTGTTCCATAAAATACGCCAAAAACTGCCCACCCTGGACCTGTTGGGGATTAGTGCTTTCTCTTCCAACGCTCCTTTCGTTGTAAACCTTTGCAAGATGGTTAAAGAAGAGAACCGCAACTGCAAGATTATTCTTGGCGGCCCCCACGCCATTCTCTGTCCTGAAGAGACCATTCACCACCCCAACATAGATTTTGTCGCCTATTCTGACGGTGAAGAGACTTTTGCCGGATTAATGGAGGAGATGGAGTCCGGCCGCCATGAATGGGAAAGAGTTCCTGGCCTGCTCTACCTGGATAACGGCTCAGTGGTACGAACAGTGCCACCGACTCCGGTTGAGCACTATCCGACGGACTACACTCTGCTTGATGAGAGAGTGCAGGCAACATTCAAAGGCAGTATGGACATTCTTGCTGGCCGGGGCTGCCCTTTTAAATGTACCTTCTGTTTTAATACCATTTCAGGTCAAAAATGGCGGGGAAAACCCATAGAGATGCTTGGGGAAGAGATCAAAAGTGCCGTTGCGACCTACGACCCAAACCGTATCTATTTCCGAGATGAACTATTTTTCCACGATAAAAAGCGCATTAAAGAGCTGATCGATTTTTATAAAAGCAACAATTTCAGATTTAAATGGCGGGCATCCATAAGAGCTACCGATTTTCGTAAAAATATTTTAAGTGATGAGATACTCTTTGAGCTGGCTGAGGCCGGGTGTGAGACCCTGAAGTTCGGCTTTGAAACAGCATCGGACCGGATGCTGAAAAAAATCAAGAAGGGGATTCAGCTAAAGGATATTATAAATACCAGCGAACGGTTTGCCAACCTCAACCGGGATAAAGACCGTATCCAGTTAAACTGCTCATGGATTGTCGGCTTTCCTGGAGAGACCTACGAGGAGATGTGCGCCACCATCAGCTTGGCTGGACAGATCCAGATGGATGTACCCAACACCCACATTATCGGACCACAAAATTTTCGTATATATCCAGGTGGAGAACTCTATAATACCGTCATTGAAGAGTATGATTATCGTGTTCCCCAATCTCTGGAGGGTTGGGCAGAACGCTACCTGAAGCCAGAGAATATGAACGGTTTTATCGACAAAGGGGTCCACTATCCATGGTTATCTCCAAAGGCTCATTTCATCTGTTCTAACGCTGATTTTTTTGTCGAATTCGCCTATAATAAGCGTTTCCGTTATATTGATGGTTACAAAAAAAGGCTTTTTGAGATTTTGCGGCCTCTGGTGCTGTTCCGGCTGCGGCACAATTTTTTCGCCTTTCCCATAGATCTTAAATTAGCTTGTGCGATTTTGGATTTCTCGATCTGGACATTTTTGGAGAACTCCCCTCTGTATAGCCGCCTACAAGAGAACAGATTGTACAAGAGTTTCAAGCAGACGAGAGTTTTCCGCCGACTTGTAAACCCGTTTATTGGTTAACCTGGATTTCAAGCCATTTTAAATTGAGCCATTATCAGTTTTGTATAGAATGATTTATGAGCAAAAAGAGCACAGGTAATGTCTCAAAAAATTTAGATGCAAAAGCTCTGCATAACCTTGGTGCAGAACTTATCAAGAGTGGAAAATATCTCGAAGCAAGCTCTTATTTCAAGAAATCTTTGGCATTAAACGACACTGCAGAAACTCAATGTGCTCTTGGTTATGCCCTGTTGAAACAGGGCAACCTGGAGCCGGCAATCCGCCACTTTAACAACTCAACTGCACTAAACGGTAAATATGAGGAGGCCTACAACAACCTTGGCATAGCTCTGACTATAAAAGGTGATCTTGGCAAGGCTATTGATTCTCTTGAAAAAGCCATCCACCTCAAACCAAACTACGCCCAGGCTTATAAAAATTTAGCTATTATTTTTATAAAGCAGAAAAAATTCAGCTTTGCCATAGAAGCTCTACAAAAAGCAATCGCTATTATCCCAGATTATGTTGAAGCTTATCTACATTTTGGTGCAGCACTTAGATCCCAAGGAAGAGTTGGTGCAGCAATTGAATTATTCAATGATTTAATAAGAATAGAGCCGGGTTTTTTCGAAGCCCATATGGAGCTTGGCAACACCTTTCGTCGTCAGGGCAACCTTTCTCAAGCTATTACCTGTTACAAAAAAGCCATCTCAATAAACCCCGGGTATAGTAGTTCACACTACAATCTTGGCGTCATATTGCAAGAACAAGGGGATCTGGATGAGGCGGTTTTATGCTATAAAAAAACCCTCTCTCTAACCCCTGGTGATGCCAAAGCACTATGTAATCTTGGTGTAATTGCAAAAAAGAGGGGAGAGTTTGAAGAGGCGGTTTTATTCTATCGAAAAGCTCTAACCATCAATCCGGATTATGCCATCGCCCACAGCAACCTTGGTAACATTTTTAAAGACCAGGGGAAGCTGCCAGAAGCAAGTAAATGCTACCAGAAAGCCCTGGCCATTGATCCCGGTTTTGTCGATGCCCACAACAATCTGATTTTCTGCATCGATCTGTTCTCCCCTGTAGATTCAGATCTGTATCTAATTGAGCGAAAACGCTGGGCCAAACAACATGCAGAACCTCTTTTGGCAGGGTGGAAAAATTTCAACAACATAGCAACTTCTACACGAAAAATTCGCATTGGTTATGTAGGGGCCGATTTTAGAGAGCACTCAGCAGCCAACATATTTGGTCCGGCAATTTTGCAGCATGACTCCAAAAAGTTCCAAGTTTACTGTTATGCTGGCAACATAGATGAAGATTGGCTGACCGAAGAGTTCCGACAAAAATCCAGCCAATGGCTGTCGACCGCTTATATGGATGATGCTGCACTGGCAACAAAAATCAGAAGCGATGAAATTGATATCCTGGTAGACCTTGCCGGTCATAGCGGAGGCAACCGTCTCTTGACCTTTGCCAGAAAACCGGCCCCAATCCAGATAACCGCCTGGGGTTATCCACACGGAACCTCCATGACTGCCATGGATTATCTCTTTGCAGACTCAATTTTCATCCCTTTATCAGAACGCAGCAAATATTCAGAGCAGATTATTGATCTCTCATGTGTTATTCATCTAGATGAAAACATCCCTTTTCCAAAAGTAGAAAAACCCCCTGCCAAAGAGGCTGGAGAAGTTACCTTTGGCTCCTTCAACCGCCTGGAAAAACATAACCTTGTGGTTTTCTCATTGTGGGCAAAGATTCTGCTCAGATTGCCAAAATCAAAACTTTTGATTAAAACCGGTAAAACCAACTCCTCTCAGCAAAAGCAGGAGTTGGAAGCAATTTTTTCACAGTTGGGAATAGGTAAAGAGCGTTTGATTTTACAGGGAAAAACCTCTAAACAAGAACACCTGGAGGCCCATAACCAGATTGACATAATGTTGGACCCTTTTCCCCATAATGGTGGGATGACCACCCTGGAGTCGGTAAGGATGGGGGTCCCGGTCTTGACTTGTGAGAGCAAAACCCGCTGTCCAACCAGTGCCTCAATTTTACATGTTTTGGGGCTGGATGACTGGCGAGCCAGGGATGAAGCAGAGTATCTGGAGCTGGCGATTAAATTTGCCAAAGATATTGATAGCATAACAGCTCTAAAGCGGAAGCTGCCTAAACTTTTTGTTGAATCTGCTCTAGGAAATTCAAAACTATATGTTGCGGAAGTTGAGGCGGTCTATCGGCAGCTTTGGCAAAAATGGTGTGACGGTCAAAAAGGCTGAGTACATCCTGTATGTTGATTAAGCTCCTTATTTATAAACCATAAACTATTTTAGGCCAAAACTGCCTAGTTTTTTTGGTAGTTACACTAATTGAGAAGCTAATAACCAGGTCGCTGCTCTATCCTTCGACGGCCTACCAAACTTGCTATGGATTGGGTGATTTTCCAATTATTTTTCATTAATTCCTGAAATGTCTCAATATCTATTACTAAACAGCATGCCTCTGTAACAGCAATAACATCAGCACTTCTCTTGGCATTGGTGACAAGGGCCAGGTCACCAAAAATCTCACCCTTTTGCATATCATAATGCTCGGTTTTAAGTTTATTGATATGAATATCTGCTCTGACAACCCCTTGGTAGAGAAAAAATATAGACCTGCCTATATCTCCATGATTAATAATAGCCTGTCCCGGTGCATACATTACGATACTGATAATTGGAGCGATCAAGCTGCCAACCTCTTTAGCAGACAACGTATCGAAACCTTGGACATTTCTAATAAAAATAGCCAGGTCATCAATTGTGATTTCTGGTTGCATGACTCAGAGTGCCTCACTTTTAAAAAGTTGTACAGGCGATACGCTATAACCAAAAAGCTTTAAACCTTTAACTTTTGGAGTTGTATTTTAGAAACCCAAGAGTAAAACCAAGTTGTACCTAATGTGAAATCCCTGGTTAACTATATCTGATTAATGATATCTTTTCTATGGTTTTACAGTGGTAGCTGGCAATTGCATTGCTTGCTACTCTGCTCTTTTTTCTCTTTGGGTTTATTGTTAAAGTTGCCTGGTTTGCAGAGAAAGGTTTGGTGATTATTGCATATCCTGATTGTCTTTCACGCAACCTACCCAAAACCCCAAGGGGGCATCAATACCATGATTGCAACCCTTGCCAAGGAGTGGACAGCTAAAGGAGAACGGGTTTCGCTGTTTGTTCCTGGTAGCTGGTCAGATGATAGCTGGCTTGAGGAGAGCCATGGCCAGGTTACAGTGTATAAAAAACGGCTGCGTATTCCATCCTACCCCCACCGCTCCCTGCGAGGGTTTGTTGGTGGAGTGCTTGAGTTTCCCTTAACTCTTCTGCAACTAAGAAAATTTTGCAAAAAAGAGGCGGTGGATCTGATCCATCTCCACACACCAAGAGATTATCAGGTATATTTTCGGTTATTACGTTGGTTTGGCGGTCCCCCGATGGTTTTAACCTTCCATGGAACCGATGCTTTAATCTATGCCGACGGTAGCCATCCTGGTATGGGCTTGATCAGTTGGATTGTTAAGGGAATGGATCATCTCACCTCGGTATCCCGTGACTATGCCCAGAGACTGGCTCACTGTCCAAATGGCCGGGAAACGATCCACTATATACCCAACGGTATTGATTTAACACCACCAGCCAGAGTGGAGCCAACCGCTGCAACCCAGGCTCTTTTTAACCTGCTGCCTGAAAAGTTTTTTATCATTGTTGGCTGGATAGAGCCGCCAAAAGGTTGTGATCTAGCTGTCAGAGCCTGGGCTTTGTTGCAGCGGAAAAACCCGGATATTCATCTGCTTTTTATTGGCGACCAAGCCTATAAAAAACCTGGAGAACCGTTCTGGCCCGGTTATCTGGAGAGCATTAAAGCCCTGGTGGCAGAGCTGGGTTGTCAACAACAGGTCCACTTTGCTGGAACCCAGAGTCCCGAGGTAGTGAGAGATTTGATGGAAAGGGCTTATGGTCTGATTTTTCCATCTCTGCAAGAGGGTTTGCCATATGTTCTTCTTGAGGCTGGAGCAGTGGCTATGCCGGTGGTTTGTAATGATATTCCTGCTTTTACCGAGATTATAGATCCGGGAAAAAATGGCCTTATAGCTGCTAACGGAGATGAGGAGTCTCTTGCCAATGCTGTTGAAAGTTTGGTTTTAAAACCGGAGTGGGCAAAAGAGCTGGGCCAGGGTCTGTTGCAGACCGTTAAAGAAAAATATAGCTCGCAAATCATGGCCCAAGGCTATCTGGATCTTTTTAATAGTGTGGTAGAGGAGGGGGAGTAGTGAGCGGGATTTTTTTAGGACCATTAAAGCCCCAAGATCTTCCTGAGATTCTAGCCCAACCGGTGGCATCCAAAGTAGGAAAAGCCCATTTTGTCGCCTCCGGGAGCCACGGCCTACGCCTGCTGCTCCGCTCTTTAAACTTAAAAAAAGGGGCATTGGTGGCAATTCCAGCGTTGATATGTCCAATGGTGGTGGAGGGGATAGTTGCTGAAAAGTTGACCCCACTTTTTATTGATATTGATCCTGAGAATTTTTTTATGCGTTGTAACCCGGAACAGTTAAAAAAGCTCAAACCGGATGCAATAATTTTGCCCCATCTATATGGAATAGCCAACCCTGATACTGAGCTGTTTCGTGATTTCTCTACCGAAAACCGGATTCCACTGATTCATGATGCAGCCCAATCTTATGGTTTGGAGTATAAGGGTCGCTCCATTGTTGAGTATGACCAGGGGGGAGTGATCAGCTTTGGTCAGGGGAAAGCAACAACTGCAGCAACCGGGGCTCTGGTGACTGGAGTTTCTGAAGCTGTAATAGAAGAAGAGAATTTAAATAGCATACGTCGTTTTGACCCTGCCTCCCGGAATCTTATGCGGGTTCGTATGGGTCTTAAAAGTTCACCATGGATGGAGAGGTTCAGATTCTACGGATTTCGTGCCAGTCGCATTCAGATTAAAGCAGCAATTTATGTGATGGCGGTTTTTGCCGAGCAGGAAAAAAAACGCAGGGAGAATTGGAATTTTCTCCAGGAGAATCTTGGTCCTGAGTTATATGGAGCCTCTCCAGAGCGTAGTTCCTACTACAAATTTATTTTGCACAAAGTTAGACCCTGGTCGCCGCCACCAGAGCTAGCAGCTATTCCCCACAGGCAAGTAGTTAAATATCCGGCATCAATGGATACTCCTATATATAACGACTGGGACGGCTATCTCTATGAGCTTTCAACAGAGCGGTCTTTAAAAGAGTGGTAGAGTAGTCCTGGATCTAGGGTAATGGCATTGATTTACTGTAGAAACAGCAGTTGGAAATACACAGTTGACACAACCTATTGATTCACCTGTAGCTGGCAACTATGGTGAAGAAGGAGCAGATAGATGATTGTTCGTCCTGCAGGTATCTGGGTAGTAGATGGTCAGGTTCTGACCATGCGTTATCAATATAGTGGGCGGGACCGGTTCAACCTTCCTGGCGGTAACCAGGAGTTTGGTGAAGAGATTAAAGCTGGACTGGTCAGGGAGTTTGCCGAAGAGTTGGGAGTAGTTGTAGAGGTTGGGGATCTTTTATGGACAGCGGAGACGTTAGTTGCTGGCCGGGAGGTTCTGCACCTGCTGTTTAAGGTCGAATCCATGGTTGGCTCTCCCCTTTTAAATCCAGATGAGACCAAGGCGTTGGAGTTGGTTTGGTTAAACCCGGAAGAGGTTGTTAAAGTCCCTCTCTATCCTGCAATAGGCTCTTGTTTAAAACCCTGGTTGAAAGAGAATAAAAAATCTGCAACATATTTGGGGTGTATCAACCAAGATTGGATTGCTTAACCAGGATTTGTAGTCCGAATGATGCCAGGACAGTATCCGGGTTAGGAGCCGGTCACTATTTTTTTGTGAATTTTAAGATTACCAACCCGGCCTTTTACCGAAACCGAGTGCTCCTCACCAAAACTGCTATGGGAGCTCTTTCTTAAAGTTTCAGCATCAACAACAATCTCCCCCTCTTGGGCCAGAGAGCAGAGCCGGGCTGAGACATTAACCGCATCACCAATGATAGTATAGTCAAGCCGGTCTTTGGGACCGATACCTCCTGCAATAACCTGCCCACTGAAGATACCAATTCCCAAACCACGGGCATAATCGCCACCAACCAACATGGTTTGAATCCGGTCAGCAGCATTGATAGCGTCACTCTCTCTATTTGCTCCCTGAAAACGGGCAAGAACCGCGTCGCCGATCATTTTATCAACATCGCCGCCACAATCATGGATAATCTTCACCTGGAGACCGATAATTTTGTTTAAAAACTCAACAACCTCACCTGGTGTATGCTGTTCGGAAAAACTTGTAAAACTCCTTATATCTGAATAGAGCAAGCTGTTTTCAACCAGCTCAGAAGGAATCTCACCCCCATGCTCACTACGCCGGACCGCCTTTACAGCACTACGGGAAACCAAACTTTCAAGGCGATGCCTAAGACGGTTTATGGTCTCGGTCCGGTTGTCTATATTTTTCTGGGATT
The DNA here is from genome assembly GCA_015232365.1 of Magnetococcales bacterium. GTDB lineage: Bacteria > Pseudomonadota > Magnetococcia > Magnetococcales > JADFYX01. Next base: position 96,955 of record JADFZU010000002.1, read on the forward strand.
GGCTTACTATCGCATATAGAGAGGCAATAAGAATTAAAAATAGAATACCAGGGTAGATAATAACATGCCTGGATGATTGCACTAAAATAGCGTCTAGGTAGGATACCGGCTCGTAAAGCTCAAAAATAGTCTTGATTTTGCCATCTACGTAGAGAGGAACATACAGCTCATATAGCTGCTCCCCGTCTGGCAAGGTTTTGCTATTGATATTACCTAACCCGGTCTTGATAACCTTTAACAACCCTGGGCCGTTCTCTATCTGACCGATTTTATTTTGGTCGGTAGCATAGATGGTGAGCCTGTTTAAGTCATAGACCTTAATCTTGGAAACTCTGAACTCGATCCGTTCATCATGGAAAGCATCATTTAAAGCTTCACTATCCTTAGCGTCCAGGTTTTCACCAGACAATAGCTTAGCCCAACTCACCGGAGCAATCCGTTTTACCCCATCAGCAATACCCTCAGCCCGTGATGTAGCCAACTGAAGATAGATAGTCTCCAGCACTGTTTTAGTAGCCATGGAGGTGGTGACAACCAATACGGTGATGAACAGTAACAGTACCGGAACAATACGCAGGGTAAAACGCCGCATGATAGGGTATGGAGCGTCCATACTATCATCCAGGGAAGTTTTACTCTTTTTTGAATTAATATTATTCAGCTTCTTGTCCCATAGCAAAAACAAGGTTTGCCATTAGCATACATATACCGATAAACATACTGGTTACACCAACATGAGCAAATAGTGAGGTAATAAAGGCGTGGTGCGCCTCCCCTCTACCCATGGATGGGGCCAACAAAAACATACAAAACCATGAGAGTGGATAGAGACCACCTAAACTTATAAGGATCGAAGCGGTTTTTTTAAGCTTACGACGCATAGAGCTAATGCCAACAACCAGAATAAGAGCAGTAGTGGTAGCCCCCAGTCCCATAGCGTGAAAATGTGACCGTTGGGAATAACGCCATATTTTAGAGAAACTTTTCTCATCATGCAGTTCCTGATGCTGGGCAATACCATCTTTGATCCAGCCCTTTACACCATCCTCATACATACCAAAAAGCACTCCCATACCCATACCAAACAGGATAGTTAACATAGCGATAATAAGACCAATACGCAGAGGCTGGATTTGCTGTTTCATTAGTTTGCCTTTAAAAAAGATTTTATGGGGATGTTTATGTTATTAAAAATAATAATTAATACATCAGCCGGTTGATCATAACCCATAAGAATATTTCTGCAACTTAAAAGCTAGCCAGGGTTGCCACCCATCTCTTTTTTCAAAAAAGCATCAAACATCAACACGGCCCAGAGAGGGCCGCTATAGTCCCGCTTGCCCCCCAAATGCCGCTCTTCCAACACCTCCAGATAGTCCATATCGAAAAAACCGGTCTGAGCTAGACGTTTGCTGGTAAAGCAGCTCCGTAGCCGTTGCCGTAAAGGATCTCGCAGCCATTGTGCAGCAGGCACATTAAACCCCTGCTTTTTCCTGGTGAGAATATCCCCTGGAACCAAACCCCTCAGCCCCTCCTTGAAGATATGCTTGCCACTCCCTTCGTTAAGCTTTAAATCTGGGGGCAGGCTGGCCATCCAGTCGACAAGCTTGTGGTCAAGAAGAGGAACTCTTACCTCCAGACCATGGGCCATGCTTGCCCTATCTACTTTAGTCAACACCCTGGCAGCCAAGAAGGTTTTAAAATCAAAATATTGAATCCGGGATAAAGGCTCTTCTGGAGCACTTTTCTCAAGATCCCGCAAAACCTGTACAGCATTAAACCCTTGCAGTTCCCGGTGAAATTGGCGGCTGAATATCTGGCTGCGAATATCACCGGAGATCATGGATACACCATGCAGATAACCGGCAGTAGCATCTAAACCCAACGACTGTAGAGTTGTTTTGGCTCGTAAGATACGGGGCAGGTTATCGGCTTTGGGATAGGCCCAACCCATAGGGGCAAACAGAGAGCTGCGAACCCACTGTGGCATGGCAGCTCTTACTTTCTCTTCGGCCATAAAAAAACGGTACCGTTCATACCCGGCCAGAGACTCATCACCTCCATCACCGGAGAGAACCACTTTAACCCGGTCTCTAGCCATCTTGCAGACCAGCCAGGTAGGTAGGGCTGAGTTGTCGGCAAAAGGTTCATCGTGATGGTGGGCGACTAGGTCAATAAGGTGGTGGTGGTTGGGGTCGGCCTGAGCAATAAAATGGTTTAGACCATACTGTTTAGCCATCTGCTGGGCATATATGGCCTCATCAAAATTCTCAGCATCAAAAGAGACGGTACAGGCGGTAATAGGCTTATGTGATGATTGGGCCATAAGGGCAGTAACAGCGCTGGAGTCGATCCCGCCAGAGAGGAACGAACCAATTGGAACATCAGAGATCATCTGGGATTTTACCGACTCTCGCAGCCGCTCTACCAAGGTGGCAGAAGCCTCTTTGGCAGATATAGAGTTGGATTGGTTGAACGTGAGATCCCAATAGAGGCGGGGTTTGCTCTCTCCTGCTCTACGGTGGACAGTCATCAAGCTGCCTGGAGGTAGTTTAAAGACGTTTTTGTAGATGGTTCTAGGATCTGGCACATAACCAAAGGCAAAATAACACTCAACGCTTCTTGGGTCCAAACTCCGCTCTAGTTCTGGGTGAGCAGCAAGAGCTTTTAGCTCTGAGCCAAAAATCAGCCAGCCATTAGGAAGAAAAGCGTAGTGGAGCGGTTTGATACCAAGATGGTCACGGGCTAGAAACATTACCTCCCGTTTCTGGTCCCAAATAGCAAAGGAGAACATGCCCTGGAGCCGCTTCACACACCCTTCTCCCCACTCCTCCCAAGCGTGGACCAGGACTTCTGTGTCTGAAAGTGTGCGAAAAAGGTGGCCAAGAGACTCAAGCTGTGTGGTTAATGTTTGATAGTTATATATCTCACCATTAAAAACCACTGCTACTGTGCCATCTTCGTTGAAAATAGGCTGCCCGCCACCTGCCAGATCGATAATAGAGAGTCTGCGATGACCAAGGCCAACCCCAGGGCTGGCAAACAGCCCATCACCATCCGGCCCCCGGTGGCGAATTGCGTTATTCATACCAGCCAGTGTATCCCGGTCGGGTTCACGCTGGCCTCTGATATCAAACAGTCCGACGATTCCGCACATCAAAACGCCACTTTCTGACCCATTTTTTGGTCAAATGCGATAGAAGAAGTCCTGGTGGCATCCGCAACCAGTGGGAACGGATAAAAAGCAGCAACCAAGCCAGCCAAGAGAGGAGGTCTCTCTCTTCTGGGTGGTTGGGAACCATCATCCGCCGAATTAAAAGCTGCATTAGCAAGTCCACAGGCCGGGAGGGGGCGTGGACTTTTATAGCCTCCCGTATCTCTGCCGGAACTGGGGTTGCGACAATCTCAACCCCGGTTTGCACAGCATAGTAGAGAGGGCGGGCTAAGTTAAGTTGTCTGGCTCGGGGAATCAAGGTTTGCCAAAAATCTTCTTGCTGGCCAAAATGGCGAAAAAGGCCGTCAAGGTCGGTTAAACCCCGCAGACCTTTGTCAAAGTCGCTATCGTAAAAAAGATGCACCACCCCATGCAGGGCCATATCTACCGGAGATAGAGTCCAGATATCATCCTCTCCCGGCAATAGTATTTTATCGGCTAACAGTAGGGTTGAGTCAGGATTGAGCCTGCCGGTTCTGGGCAGGATTGCATGGTGGATATCAACCTCGGTCAACCGCTCTTTATGACGCATTGGGGGTAGCTCATGCATCCAGTCTCTATAGTAGCGTTGATCGTACGGCTCCAGCTTTACCCCCTGCCAACCGTTGGCAGTCAGAAGCTCCTCAACCTTGGCCAGGTCGGAAAAATGACAAAGAATATCCACATCTGCCACCAGACGCCCCCGGGCCATGGGTAGATCGGACAAAAGGTAGGCAGCACCTTTAAGGAGAATCACCGGCAGAGAGGTTCCTAAAAAGGCCCGTTTTATACGGTTAACCTCCCAACGCAACATTCTGGCATCTTCCTGGGCTACCATTCTGGCCCCTTGTAGATGGTTCTGCACTTTGGGGCTAAGAGAGCCGGTAAAGTCTTCACTATCCAGACGGTTGGCAAATCGGGATATCAGCCCGGCCCGGCGGGCCATACGTAAGAAAAGATCCTGATCAGCAATTTTCAGGGCCGGAAAGAGAGTCGGATCTTTCCAGACCAAAAGAAACATCTCGCCTGGGGTTTGGGTTTTAGCCATGGGTTGATTGGCTCTCGTCTCTATTTGCCAGCTCTGGGGCAAGTGGTCCCAAAGCATCAAGGAGCGGTTTTAGCTGCTGTTGATATTTTTTCCACCGCCCAACCGAACTATTGTAAATCGGCTGCCGCACCTGTATCAAGCTGGCAGTGTTAACCGGACGTTTTGATTTATGAAAGTCAAGGCAAGCATCCTCCCATGACAACCCACATCCAGAAATAATTTTTCTAGCCATAGCCTCCGGCTCCGCCACCATCTGCTCATACTGAACCTCTAGCAGACGATTGGGGAGCACCTGTCGCCAATGTCTCATAACTCCATCATAGAGGCGATAGTGAGCACCGAGTTCGGCTAGATCATAAGCGTAGGGGTGGTGACCTGAAAAAATTTGCATATAGATACTCAAGCAGGTATCCACCGGCTCCCGGCGACAGTGGATGATTACTGCGTTGGGAAACATCAAGTGTATCAGTCCGATATTCATGAAATTATGTGGCATTTTATCGGTAACATGCTCTGCGTCCATCGCCTCTACCCGCAGCCCACCCTCATAAGCCAGGGCCAGATCATGCCACTGTTTCTGGCTTATCTCCCCAACCCCCTCAGGAAAGCCCTTTTTACTTTTAGTCAATAGGGCCATCTCATTGGTTAAATGCCAAAGCCCCTCCCCTTCACCAGCCCCAAAAACCTGGGAATGGCTTGCTATAATCTGCTCGACAAGGGTGGTTCCAGAACGGGGCATGCCGACAATAAAAATTGGCACTCTGGATGGAGAGCCGCACCCCTTTCTCTGTTCAAACAGATGGCTATCAAAACTCTGGATAATACGGTTGAAAAAAGCAGAGTCGTTATTTGACTCATAATGAAAAATGGCCCGCCTAAGCTGGTTGCCACGAGTGAGAAAATTAAAACCCAGCTCACCTTTTCCCATGTCCATATAGGCTTTGGCAAGAGAGAAGTGCATGATGGTTTGATCGAAAATAGAGAAATGACCCTCTTCCAACAATTTTTCTAGATTCTCAAGGTGGAGGCTGGATTGGCCTCTAGATTTAAGTTGGCTAAGACCGCAGATAGCTGAAGCGTGGCGTGGCTCCAGAGCCAAGCCTCTTAACATGGACTCTTCTGCCTCTTTAAAACGTCCCAACTGGGTAAAAGCGTTGCCCATACCTATATGGACATTAGCCAGGTTAGGGTTGAGCCGGTTAGCTTTTTCAAAATAGGTGATAGCTGCACTGGGCTGGTTATCTGCCATTAAAACTGTGCCCATATTATAATAGCCGTTGGCAAACGTTGGCTCTAAGGTAATAACCTGCCTTAAACAGTCCATGGCAGACTCCTTTCGACCCAATTGGTTCAGCCCATTACCCAGATCAAGAAGAGGTCCGATCATTTTCGGTTTTAACTCTAGGGCCTTGCGAAGGTGGGTCACTCCATCTTCAAATCGCTGACAAGATAAAAGTGCACTGCCTAGGCTACTATGCAGATAAGGATTATCAGGGCTATGTTGTAGTGAGCTGCGTAAAAACCTGATCACCTTCCCGGTCTGACCTCTAACTGCTAAGATCCGCACCAGTTGATGGAGAAGTTCAGGATGGTTGGGCTGTAAACGGAGAAAAAAATAGCAGAGTTTCTCTGCCAGCCACGGCCATTTCCGCCGCTGCAAAAAAAGTGGCAGAAACAAGATTCTCTGCTTAAAGAGTTTGAGGGTCATGGAGAGTCCTCAACCATTCTCTCTAAAGTATCTACCGCCTCTTCTAGGTTGCTATAGCGAAAATCATACATGTTGCAGCTACGGACTATTCGGGCCACAGCTTTGAATCCATCCCCACCCAAAGTCTCATAATTAAAGGCGTTGCCAGCAATACGCAAAAAAGAGTGCTCTTTGGGAACCTGTTGTAATATGGGGGTTTGCCCCTCTTGATACTGTGGGCTTACTACCCAGGCAGGCAGGGCTGGCTGTTCCATCAGCATGACACTATCTTCTGAAGGCTGGAGGTGGGAAACAGTCCCCTTACGGGTTTTAGAAAACTCTGGCCCCAAAACCGCCTGTTTATCAAACTCCCGGATAATATCAATTGATTGGTTTTTCAGAGCCACAGGTCGAGCAGTTGGAAATACCAGGCCATCACCCGGACGGAGCAGGGCGAACTCGTCAGAGAGTAGTCGCCAACCACGGAGTGACAAAGCAGCACAGAGAGTGCTTTTACCACTACCGGGAATTCCCGGCAAAATCATTGCCCGGCCACCTTTAGCCACCACTGCCGTATGGAGTATTAAAAAATGGTTGGCCCGGCCAGCAATAGCAAAGTTCCAGCCCCACTCAAACATGGGCGGGGCGTGGTCCTTGGGAAAAGGGGCCAGTTGGACCATGCCATCAAGCTGAAAAAAGACCTGGGGCCGCCAGAAACGTCGATGTTTTGTGCTGGAGGTCAACTGGATATGAAAATCGGCAATATCCGACCAAGGCTCTTCAATTATTGGGTGACGACCGTATATTAGCTGAAAATAATCGAAAAAATAGGAAATTGCGGTTTTGAGCTGCATGGTGAAAGGACCACAACCCCAACGCAGACCTGGACCAGCCATTATAGTTGCCAGCTCTTTACTGGTTAAATCAGCAATTATCATGAAACGGCTGACTCAATAATGCTGCTGGCTGCTATGGCAGTTGGATGAACTATTCCCAATTTATCCAGATCCAAGAGAATCTGCCAAACTCTTTCCTCTATCTCCAGGCTCTCTTCTCCAACCTCCAGACCAAAATCCAACCCCTGGATCAACTCAGGAAAAGTCATCTGTTTTTGTTGAAGAAGTTGAATAATTGTTACTGCTGGTTCAAAAAGAAGATGGGTAGTGCCAGATAGGGGGTTGAATATCAGAGTGCCGTTATCAAACTGCTCCCATAAAAGGCAGCACTGATCAGGTACGACCCATGAGGTTTTAGATTTATCCACTTACAGCCAATCAAATAACCATATTTTAGTTATTAATAAAATGATGTCCAACAAGATGTTGTAATAGCATAATATCCGGCAGCCGGTTCAGCAGTTATTTCTGCAGCAGCACCAGCACCAGCCGTAACATCAGCACCCCAAGGGGCTCCAGCTTGAAATGATCCACCTGATGTCATGTAGACCAAACACCAACTGTTTGCATTTCCTGGTCCCGTAGTATTGCCGGTTCCCCATACAGCAATATCATTAGCTGTAATCGTATGCTTCTTATATACCCAGCCATTAAAGCCGGTGGTATGGGCAGCAGCAGTAACACAACGTTTGCTTACAGCACCACCACCAATTTTTGTAAACTTTGATCCATCATTTTCAACCACACATGCGTTGCCGTTGGATGAGGCAGCCAGTGCCGCACCACTTTGCAGGGTGATAATCGCCGGAACACCTGCCGCCAACCCTTTGAGCAGCTTCCGCCGTCTAGCCAGTTTAAGATCTTCTGGACTTAACTCTGGTTGGTTAGATTGCCCAGAATCCGGCTCTTTCCGCTCCGGTTGTGTTGGGCTATCTGTAGGTTGATCGGCCATGTGGATTTCCTTGATACTAAGTTTCTATAATGAATCTCGCAAGTTTAACCTCTTTACAAAAAAAAATCAAAACTTGAATTGGGCTGTCAGTCTATTTTTCCCTGCAAACTACCTATAAACAGTATCTTATATTGATGCACCATCTGTTCCAAACTGAACTTTTGTAAAAACAGTTCTCTGCCAGCCGCTCCATGAATCGGGGCTAAATCGGGGTTGTTAACGTAAGAATAGAGAGCCAGAGCCAAATCTTGATGGTTTTGTGGAGCAACCAATAATCCGGTTTTACCAGGAACAACCATTTCAGCCACCCCGCCAACCTGGGTTGCAACTACCGGCAACCCGGCAGCCATTGCCTCTAAAATAGTCAAAGGTGTCCCTTCTGCCATAGATGGAAGAGCAAAAACATCCATACCACGGAGAAGTTGGGAGACATCTTCTCGCCAGCCGGTTATCCAGAGCTGTTTAGTTATGCCAAGCTGGTCGGCTAACCTTTCAAGCTCTGCCCGCTGGGGACCGTCACCGACTAAAATCAGACGCAACCGCCTGCCACCCTCGCCAGCCATAACCTTAAGTTGGGCAAAAGCTTTTAGCAGATTGCCTTGATCTTTTACCGGCCAGAGCCGACCAACAGTGCCTATAATGAAGCTATCTTCATTAGCAAATTTTTGATCCGGCAGAGGCAACCGCTGTGCTTTGCTTCGGGGAGGAAGCTGGCTGTCGATACTGTTGATGATTTTTTTTATCTTGCCTTTAGGCACTCTGACCACTCTCTCCAGCCAGAGAGCAAGATCTTCTGAAACCGGAACAACCCGGTCAACAAAAGGTAGTAATAGCCGTCTTAAAAGAAGATATTTTTTATTGCTGCCATCCAGATCATAACCATCACGGCCATGCTCGGCATGGATAACCACTGGAACTCCTGCCAACCTTGCTGGAATGACCCCCTCCAGAGCGGATAGGTTGCAGGTGTGGAGAATATCAGGGTTTATTTTTTTCAAAAGTTTCCACAACCGCCACCAGACAGCTATATCTTTGCCCTCTTTTTTCTCTAACTGATAAACAGCAACTGTAGAATCTTTAATCCGCTCTTTGAAGTTGGAACACTCAGTGAGTGAGATAACCACATGGGAAAACTCATCAGCAGGCAGACGGTTGATTAAATTAACCACTACCGTCTCCAGGCCACCGATATCAAACCGGTAGAGCAAATGAACAACCAACATTGGCCTACCCCTCTAAAACCTTCATAACCCGTTTGAGGTTCTTATCCCAGTTATAGTGTTCTGCCACACAGCGTAACCCAGTAGCTCCGGCCTTGATAGCTATTTGGTTGTCAGGATCTCCTGGTTGGCGGTTTTTCCCAAGAAATTTCAACACCTCTTTAGCAAATATATCTGCTTGGTCGCATATCCACCCCTCCATACCGGGAAGAAGGGTGATACCTTCCATGGCCTGACTGGTTGCCACCACGGGACGGGCCATGGCCATGGCCTCTAGAACCTTGTTTTGTATGCCACGGGCCAGACGCAGGGGAGCAACCGAGACTGCTGCATAAGCTATATAGGGGCGGATATCATCTACCGCACCGACAACGGTAACTCCTGGTAGCCGTTGTAGGTTTTCAACCTCCTGGTTTGCTCCTCCGCCAACTATAAAAAAATGGCACGCCTCTATCTGCTGTCGAATTATGGGTAGAATCTCTGTGGCAAACCAGACCACCGCATCAACATTGGGCCGGTAACCCATAGCCCCGGTGAAAACCAAAGGGATCTGCTTTGGCGGATAGGGGTTTTTATACTCTCGTTTTGGTGAAAAAAACTCTTGATCGACCCCATTTTCATAGTAGTCTGTTTTAGAAACTGACTCTGGAGCTAGCTGCTTAAATAGGTTGGCCTCGGCTCTGCTAACAAAGAATGAGTTATTAAAAGTTGCTGCTATTTTACGCTCTTGGGTTAGAAGTTTCTCCGCCTCACGAGCAAAAAACCATTTTTTTGCTCCACTCATATCTTTTGCATATTGTGCCCATTTGTCGGAATCAACATCGACAAAGTCAACCACTCTATCTGCTGTCTGGGCCTTTTTTCCATCCACGTACTGGCACAATGCAGCCGAGTAGACTACAATTTTTGCAATGGGCTGGCTCTCCAATGTTTTGGCAACAAAGCGGGCCATTTTTGCACTTTTATAGTAGGGAAAGGTGAGTGCTTCCCCGGTTAAAAAACCGGAAAGAGAGCGTAGTTTTGCTGTGGCTGGGTTTAATTTGGCAAAAAAGCTCTCCCCGGAAATCATCTCTTTAACAGCCTCCACATATTGCCAATCCTCTTCTGCGTCAACGAAGGTTCCTAAATGGACCCTATAGTTGCGAGCCAGAGATTGCAAAAGATGGAACGAGCGTATTTTATCCCCTTTATTTGGTGGATAGGGGATACGATGGCTGAGAAACAGTAAATCTTTCATCCGAGTAGTTTGCCTTGAATGGTCGAACTTTAAAAGGGTATACTGATTTTACAGATAAATTCGGGGGCTTTGCCCCCAAACCCCCATTGGGGGAGATGATCTCCCCCGGACCCCCGAAGTAGTTTTTATTAATGGGATGGGTTTGGAAAAAAGAAAAAAGAAAAAAAAGTAAAAAAGAACCCAAACCTTAAACTACATATTAAAAAAATTGGTTTTGCCACAGGACAGATAATGAAAAAAGGCTATTTTGGCTCTTACGGCGGTGCGTTTATTCCCGAAATTTTGCATGAGACCTTCCAGCAGTTAACCGCCCAGTATGAGGCGGCTCGTAGTGACCCGGCTTTTTGGGCAGAGTATATCGCACTGATGGAGAACTACTCCGGTCGCCCGACTCCGCTCACATATGCTGCCAACTTATCAAAACAGCTTAACAAAGAGATCTACATCAAACGTGAGGATCTCAACCAGACCGGGGCACATAAAGCCAATAATGTCATGGGTCAGGGACTGCTGGTTAAAAGAATGGGTAAAACCAGGGTGATTGCCGAAACCGGAGCTGGCCAACACGGAGTAGCAACGGCAACCATGGCAGCAAGAATGGGTTTTGAGTGCACTATATATATGGGGGCGGTAGATGTAGAACGGCAGCGGCCAAATGTTTTTTGGATGCAGCAGTTGGGGGCTAAAGTAGTTCCGGTTACATCTGGCTCGCAAACCTTGAAAGATGCAGTCAATGAGGCCCTCAGGGATTGGGTCGGCAGCATGGACACCACCCACTATGTGCTGGGCACAGCTTGCGGTGCACACCCATTCCCGGAGATGGTCTCCTGGTTTCAATCAGTAATAGGAAAAGAGGCCCGTGAGCAGATAATTAAACTAGCCGGACGACTGCCGGACCGGGTCTATGCCTGTGTTGGCGGCGGCTCTAACGCCATGGGGGTGTTCCAGGGTTTTTTAGAGAACCAGGAGGTTGAGTTAATAGGGGTTGAGGCTGGGGGCAAGGGGATCTCTACCGGTCAACATGCGGCTCGTCTGGCTTCATCAGATGCCACTGACGGCGTTGCTCAGGGCTACCGAACCTTTTTTCTCCAGGATTCAGATGGTCAGATGCTGGACACCCACTCTGTGGCAGCAGGTCTGGATTATGTTGGTGTCTCACCAATTCTTGCCGATTTGCACAGTAAAGGCCGGGTACGCTTTATTGCTGCAACCGATGATGCGGTGGTAGAGGCTCTTAAGTTTTTAATGAAAAACGAAGGTTTAATTGCTGCATTGGAGTCTAGCCATGCCGTAGCTGGGGCGTTGGCAGAGATGGATGGGTTGGCTGATGGTTCGGTGGTTATCATCAACCTGTCGGGACGGGGGGATAAGGATATTTTTACAGTAGCTGATGCTTTGGGAGATCCTGGCTGGCGACAGTTTATTGCCCAGAAAGCCAAGCAGTATGCCGGGGAGTCATCATAATATGGAAAAGATGATACGCAGTACAAAAAAACCTATTTTGTTAATGTCCCACCTGGTTTTGGGCTATCCGGGGATCGAAGAAAACCGCCAGGTGATTGCTGAGATGGTGGCAGGCGGGGTTGACCTCATGGAACTGCAAATTCCTTTCTCAGAACCAATTGCCGATGGCCCGATGATTGCCAAGGCCAACCAAGACGCACTTGACAACGGTTTCAAGGTGCGTGCAGGTCTGGATTTTGTTGCTGAGGCGGTAAAAGCCCATAAAATCCCTTTTTTAATAATGACCTATTACAATATTTTAATGGCCTATGGGGTAGAAGAGTTTATTAAAGAGGCGGCAAGAATCGGTGTAAAAGGGTTGATAATTCCCGACTTGCCCCCTCAAGAGGCAACAGAAGCGATTGCTTTTTGTCAGAAATATGGTCAGGGAGAGCTTGATTGGATTCAGCTAATGACCCCTACCAGCAGTGACGCACGTTTGGCTGAGATTGGTAAAAATGCCAGTGGCTTTGTCTACTGTGTCGCCAGAAAAGGCGTCACTGGTAAAAAGACCGACTTTGGTGATGATCTGGCAAAATTCATAAAACGCTGCCGGGCCGCTACCAACCTGCCTTTGGCGGTTGGTTTCGGAGTGAAATCGGCTGCTGATGTCAGCCAGTTAAGTGAGTTGGCTGAAATTGCCGTAGTAGGAACTGCAGCGATAAAAATCCATGAAGAGCAGGGTGCAAAAGCGGTAGGGGAGTTTTTTAAAGGGCTACGCTAGATGGTTGTATCGCAAGATTAGTATTGTAAGCAATTTTAACTTTGAATTAAGGACTTGTTATTATGCATAAACTATTGAAACGGTTCATACTGATATCTATTCTACTAACCTTTGTTGCAGGCTGTTCTCCCAAAGTTGGCAGCAAGGAGTGGTGTGAAAAAATGGATAAAAAAGCCAAAGGTGAATGGTCAAGCAATGAAGCCAAAGATTATGCAAAGAGCTGTATTTTTAAATAAGAATAACGGTTATAGCTAAATTGCCAGGATATTTTTTAACAAATTCGCATTAAAATAGGTTCATTATGAAAACTATAAAAATCATGCTTACCTTTTGCTTTATTGCCCCCTTGCTCATCAGTCATGCTCAAGCAGAGTCGAGTTGGTCGGAAAAAATACGTGGTACTTGGGAGCGTGTAAAAGACATTGGTGAAAAAAGTGTCGAGACTGCTGAAGTGGTTGAAGGTAAAAAAGAGCCTGAGAAAAAGAGAGAAAAAGATCACCACTCTAAAGAGGGTGATGATAGCCGGGATCGTTCAAAGGGCTGGGACCGGGCCAAAGAGGCAGGAGGTAAGGCACTAGGTAGTGAACGCTCCACACATCAGCGGGATAATGGTGAAAAAAGTTGGAAGAAGCTAAAAAAAAGTTATGACGAAGATGACGATGGTAAACATGGAAAAGGTCGGAATAAGGGTAGAGGAAAAGGCCATAAGAAGTAAATCTGTCATGCCCCGGAAGCTCTAAAAGTCTCTTGGGTTTTGATTATCCTAGATTCGACAGTTGGACGTACACTAATGGTGCAACATATTGATTTATCAGGTAAATCAGAATGAATCGAAGTCGCCTTAAGTTGGTTATGAGACTTTTTTCTGATTTACCAGGTGAATCATAGGGTTGTGCCAGTGATGTGCGAACAACTGCCGAATCTAGGCTTAAATTATCTACCTGCCAGGGTTTCTAAACTTCAAGTAGTATAACATAGTTTGGGTAAAAGCCCGATAGTGGGTTGATATGAACTGCACTACTCTTCGGAACCAAACAAGAAAATCCAAGTATATGTTTTCCAATAAATTCTTGAAGAGGACGGCTTTCCACGTTCCCATCTTATTAGATGGTTTCTCCCGGGGGAGTACAAAACACCACAGTAATTGTAAATATAGTCTATTTTGTAGCTGGCTCGTCTATAACAGATTTTTCAATGTTCTGATTATCGTTAGTTATTTTGCTGTTTTTAAGATCATTCAATGCCATTGATACCGCAAGTCCGGCCAAGGCAACAATTATTATACCGCCAATAATTTTTTGAGTAATTGTTAATTCCATTTTGTTTCCTTTTAGGAGGCTGATTTCTGGTCAGTCTCAAATATGTGCTAGAGGCAAAAAGCCCAAGGCGCACGGAAGTTGTGCGAAATGGAATTTATACTATTTTTGACGAATAAGCTTATAGATGAGTTGAACGTCTTAGCTTACAAGGCTAGAACAGTAGTCCTAAAGACACTGTGAATTGAAAGGCTAAATTAATTATTCACTAAATGTACAATGGTATAGATTAGAAGTCAATAAGCTGAAAATTTAAACTAGAAACTCTACTTCTAATTTAGATTCTAGACATTATGTATTGACGTGCCCACCCTCAGGATCGTGGATTAGAGTTTTAGAATTGGTAACAGGTATAAAATCCATTAATTACAGAACCACAATGAGGAGAGCAGGTTATCTCATTTATCCAGGAAAAAAATGGAGCGACCTGCCTGATTATTGGAGCTGCTCTGATTGCTTTATATCGAAAGAAAATTTTACTAGAGTGGAGGTGCGAGGTAGGCAGTAACAGAAGGTAGAGGGAGTGAAAGGCTATGTTTATAGGGAGGTAAGCTGATGTGAGTCATAAGAATGAAGAATTTTTTATCAAGCGTACCAAGAAGGAAGAAGAAGAACTCCATGCTAGGATGTTGGACGGGTTACTTGACTATCTTTCTGAATTGGAAGAAAAGAGCAGGAAGATAAGATATATGGAAGCTCAACAGCGTAGCGAGGATCAAAAACTCTATTATTCACATTACCGAGCTACAATGCTTAGTCTACAGCGTGTTGGGGAAAAAACACTAACATTCGACCAAAGGTATGAGATTGCCCAAAAAATACAAGAACACCTCACAGAGATGGAGCTAACATAACGACAGCTTTAATCAATCATTTATAATAAAACTTCAATACAATTTTAGAAAAGATTCTGTAGCTTTACCATCTACAGGCAGGCCTTTAGTCATTTGATATGAGCTAATAGCTTTCTTGGTCTGTTTATGTTGCTTAGTAATTAGCTAGTAATGTAGCATACTGGCAACCTGCTTTCTAAACCTGGACACCAGCAAGAGAACCATAAATTGGCAACGCTTTTAGGAGTAAATATGAAGTATATAGTTGCAATTGTGATAGTAGCAGTTATCACAGCTGTTGCTGTATACCATTGGAAGCGATATCAAAAATATGGCACAGTTACCATCGACATTTTCCCAAATCCGGCCATTTTGGGCCAGGAGACCAGCATAACAGCTAGCTTTGAAAGAGGAATCCAGGAAGGAGATGATGTTACAGCCGTACTCTATTGTGAAGAAAGAACTTGGAAGATATATACAGACGATAGCGACCAACAGGATCACATGCAGGAGGTTAAGATTCTTTGGAAAAAAGAACAATCCTTACCAGTTCAATTATCACCACAAGGTCAGCAAGTTGTTTTCCAAGCCACCATTCCATTCGACCAACCCCAATCTACTGGAAAAATAGCTGAACCTCTTTCATCCTTCAAAAGTGTTGAACCTGAAATTGCTTGGGTAGTGAAGTTTCACCCACCTGGAGAATCTGAACATTCTGGGTTTGAATTTGACATTACTGTACAAAAATAACTCTATGTTATAGTAGTGATTCTGTGGATTGCCAGATAACAAACTCCACTTAAGGTAACTGAATCGTTATTGCATAAACACTACTTGAAGGAGCCTCAGTGGGCTATAGTGGCGAGAGGATGGGTAAAGCACAGTTCTACTTTTTATCCGGCTCAATACGCCGTCCATTTTTATCTCGTTTTGGACGGTTCTTCTCTGGCTTACTAAATGTGAACCTGCCAGCCAACACACATCCCTTCATGCCTGGATCACAGGGAAGTTTAGCAACCTTGATGCAAAGACCGTCAACTTCATGAGGGCAACCCCAACCTCCCACGCAAACACCTCCCACAGTTTATTAAAGCATTGTATGATGACTTGCTGAAGTGTATTTGACTTTATTTCGTGTGGCTCCGCAATGGTTCCACTGGAAAAAGCAATCTCCTAGCTTGTTGTTTTAATGGTGTCCCCGGCGCGATTTGAACGCACGGCCTACAGATTAGGAATCGGACTTTAGTAATAATCGGTACTCTTGGACGATCACGGATAATGTTGTATATGGTTGAATATTAACATGAATTTTCACTAACAGTCAAGATTGATAATTTTGAATTACGGTGGCTGTGAATTCTTACTGTACCGAAATTGTACCGAGGATTGTACCGAAAACTGGCTCATTTCCTGAGATTTTTTCCATATGGCAAACCTTGTAGTAGCTCTTTGAATACTTCATCAGCATCAAACAGCTCACCTCTGTCAGCCGAAGCAATCCCTAGGTCAAGATCTCGTTGTAACTTCTCAAGTTTCAACTGCTGACTTTGTTGTTTTAATTTGTTCTCAGTTTTTACCCTATTCTGCTCTATCATTCTGTGTACTCCTAATAATAGCCATTTACAGCAGTTAATGAGTTAAGTGTGCATCACCCAACGCAGAAGTTACCGCATTGGGATTTGAGCGAAAAACTGTCAACAGCACCCTAGCTGGCCCTTGGGGATGTCGCCTACCTTGCTCCCAGTTTTGCAGAGTCTTGATACTGACTCCAAGCAACTGCGAAAATCGAGATTGGGAAAGCCCGGTCTTTTTCCTGATAGCTTTTACATCTGGAGCAGCAAAAGCAAACTCACGAGAAGGTTTCTTCTCACCTCGTTTGATGCTTCCAGCCTCTTTTACACTCTGGGTCAACTCACTAAAAAGGGAATCATCCATTGTTGAACTCCTCTTCTACAATTTTCCGTAACATCTTAACCTGGGCCTGAGTCATATTCTCCTGGCTGCTCTTGCCATAGGCCAGAAGCATGAATAGAGTCTCATCATCCACAGCCCAATAATAGACCACCCTAGCCCCACCACGTTTTCCACGGCCTTGAGCACTCCAACGCATCTTCCGAACACCACCACTGCCAGGAATGATATTCCCCAACTCCGGGCGTATCACCAAAGCCTCTTGCAGCAGTCTGTAATCATCATCCACCATCAATGCCTGGATCTGACGAGTGAAAACTGAGGTTTCAATGATCTTCATGATGAATTATACGCCAATGGCGGATGCCGTGTCAATTTTTTTGAGCTACAACCTA
>JADFZU010000030.1 GCA_015232365.1 Magnetococcales bacterium
TTGCCAGGTGAATCAAGAGGTTGCACCAGTGATGTACGAACAACTGCCGAATCTAGGATTATTGGTGGAAAGCATATTCATTAAATGCAACCCCATTTCAGGATGCTGACCAAATGATTACTGGAGTAGAATCGTTTCTGACTGACGATATACCTATGATAGATGTGCGATCTCCTGGTGAGTATCTCCAGGGCCATATTCCTGGGGCAGTGAGTCTACCCCTATTCACTGATGACGAACGCTGCCAAGTTGGCACAACCTACAAAAAGGTCGGAGCAAAAGAGGCTTTCCAGATGGGGTTGGACTTTGTTGGGCCTAAGATGTCTCACTTTGTTTCTGAGGGTGAAAAACTTAGCCATAATAGCCAGTTGAATATTTACTGCTGGCGAGGTGGAAAACGTTCTCAAAGTGTAGGATGGCTGTTACAACAGGCTGGCTTGCAGATAAACATTTTACAAGGCGGTTATCGTAGCTACCGGCAACAGGCTATGCAACAGTTATCAGAACCGGCCAATATTGTTGTTATTGGCGGGCATACTGGCAGTGGCAAGACGGAGGTTCTTAAACAGTTACAACAACATGGTGAACAGATACTTGATCTGGAAGGGTTAGCTAACCACAGGGGGTCGGCATTTGGCGGCATTGGCCAACAAAAGCAACCAACTAATGAGCAATTTTGCAATCAACTATGGGAAAGGTGGCGGCGACTTGACCATACCCGGACCATATGGATAGAAAACGAGAGCCTCTGTATTGGCCGGGTGACCGTCCCTGAACCACTTCTTGCCCAGATGAAAAAGGCTCCTCTGTTTATATTGAGTGCTCCTTTAGAGCTACGAGTCCAGTACCTTATAGAGCTTTATGGCACCCAACCCAAGGAGAAGATAGAGGCAGCGGTTAATAAAATCAGCAAAAAGCTTGGTTTAGCTGATACCAAGCAGATATTGGATAATCTTAATAAAGGAGATCTGGTTCTGGTAGTAAACCGCCTGCTTAAATATTACGACAAACGTTACCAATATGGCCTAAGTCGAACCGATCAAACACGTATTCACAGCATCACCTCTAGCCACTCTATACTTACATGGGACGATTGGACCAGCCAGATGACAGATTCACTAATTAAACACCAATATAAAAACCTTTAAAGTTAATTATTTAGTTTAGATTTAGACGTTATTACTATACTCGTTTATTGTCAATATGGGTATTGACGGTAAATTTCTGATACTGTAATTTAACAGGTTATTATTTGGCTTTTTTTGAAAAGGAATAAATAATGGTAGATGTGCAGAAATTAAAGCAGATAAATCTTTTTATAGATTTGAGTGATGATGAATTACAGGCAATTTCTGAGTTCTGCACCATAAAAGAGTATACCGACGGTGAGGTAATTTTGTATGACGTTGGCGAAGAGGTTGTTCGAGATCTATTTTTACTGATAGATGGAACAATAAGGGTTAGAAAGCGTGTTTCAAAATTACGCCCTTGGAAAAGAATAGACATCAAGGCAATTGACAACGAAGTGTTTGGAGAGGTCGGCTGGTTGCTTGGTACTGCACCATCTGCAGAAGTCTCAAGCGATGGGGAAAGTAAAATGCTTGTTGTTGACGGCAAAAAGCTATTTTCTCTATGTGAAGAAAATGACTCTATAGGCAATCATATTCATTACCGTATTGCTGCGATTCTTGCTTTGAGAGTCACCTATCACACAACTTTGATTAATGAATAGTCGAACTGTTTAGTCTGGAAATTTGATCACTTTCTAAAATTGCAGTTGGAAATAGGCTTATGGCACAATCTATAAATTTTCTTATGTATCATGGAAAATTGCACTCCCTAGTTGGTGATAAGATTTTTCCGTGATATGCTGTACCAATCTATAGATTATTCTGGGTACCTGCTTCTAACTACCGTTTCTAGGATTATGCTAGTAATATGACCATATGTTGGCGATCTAACTAACTAGCAAGCTTTATTGAATAAAGCTGGAGGTTGCATGGATTTTAAATTCCTATATTTTTTGAGAAATTTTTTTGTCCTGCTAGGCGTAAGCTTCTTTGTTCTTTCGATTTATCCTTTTTTGCAGTATCAAAAAACATCTGACTGGCCCTCTGTTATCGGGATCATTACCAAATCAGAATTAACAGAGCACGATTCCAGACTTCTAGGCCTTATCAAAGTCTACAACATCGACATTACTTTCGACTACGAAGTTGCCGACAAAAAACTTTCCGGAAATAGAATCCAGTATGGAATTGCTGGAAAAACATTCATTTTCAAACGATTTGCCCAAGGTATGGTAGACCGCTACCCAGTTGGGAAATCAACCCCTGTTTACTATAATCCAGAAAACCCACAAGATGAAATTGTCGAGTCAGCTCCAGTTATCGGCTTTAGTTTTTTATGGCTTGTATTTACAGTTATGTTTTTAGGGCTGGCAGTTGTTTTTACCATCAAAAAAAATATCATTCAGACAGAATATACAGACAGGAACCGCTCTCTACGCCCATCTGATCGTGACGATGAGAATCTTTTTAAAGACTTTTATCCAACTCAGATATATAACCCACCTAAATCAGATGCAGTTCAGCAGTCAGGTTTTAAACCTACTAAACAAGCAAGAAAACACCCCAATAGCGGTGAAAATAGAGCAGGTCAAACTCATGAGTTTGAGGGGGACTATCCATCACAAATCTACAGACCTTCGGCTACTGTAAAAAAGGATGTGAAAAGCCTTACAGTAAAGATCCCAACTCTTGGCTGGAAGTTAAAGATAACTCTTGAGAAAGAATAGATGAAGATTCTGGGAGTCATACCATGTCGCATGAACGCCTCAAGACTTCCAGGCAAACCTCTTTTGAAGCTTTTGGGCCGACCACTTATTCAACATGTTTACGAAGGTGTACAAACTTCAAAAAAAATTGACCAGTTCATCGTTGCAACTGATTCTCAGAATATAATTGACTGCGTGCGAAGCTTTGGTGGTCAAGCAGTCCTAACCTCTTCTAGTCACAATACCGGTACAGAAAGGGTTGCTGAAGTTGCAGAAAAACTAGCCGAATATGATATAATCTTGAACATTCAGGGTGATGAGCCTTTAGTAACCGGGGAGATGGTTGACCAACTTGCAACCCCTTTAGTGGAGAACCCTGGCATCCACATGACAGCACTAAAAGGACGAATTACAAATCAAGAAGAGTTACACGATCCATCGATTATAAAAGTAGTGACAGATAAAAATGATTGTGCCATATACTTCTCCAGACATCCAATTCCCTACCCAAGAAACAGGACAGATCACTACTATAGAAATAAAGGAGTTTATGGATTTAGACGTTCATTTATCCTGGAGTTCAAAGATCTACCACGTGGTCCATTGGAGTTAGCTGAATCGTTGGAACAGTTACGGGCAATAGAGTATGGCAAACAAATTTTTGTTTCTGAAACCAAGACAGAAACTCATGGAGTCAATACACCAGAGGATATTCCAATTGTAGAAAAAGCACTACGCTCTAAACAGCTATCAAATGGTTAGTTTTTTTATTGGAAATAATCTATGAATTATGCTGCAACCTTAAAGCAGGTCACATTCGCAGTGCGGATTCGACTGCACATTATGACTGGATTAACAGTTGTTTTTCTGAGTATCTATGGCAAAGTTGTCTGCCCGTTTATTGATACTCTAACCTTTGGCCGTATTCTCTATGTATTGGGTATTGTCTATGTTTTCCAAATAGTCATTCGAGAACTTTTCTACCTCCTGTTTCCAACCCCTCTATTAGCTGTATCTACATCACGACACGGTTTCCATGTATCTGTAGTAACTTGGCTTTTAGCCGGAGTTGCAGCTAGTCTGCTCCACTCCTATCTTTATACCGATTTTCACTGGGCCAGCCATCTAAAGCTTCTGTCAGGCTATTGGGGTCTAGGGGCAGGTATTTTATCTCAACTGGAGTATGTTGTTTTAGAAAAACATTTTAGAGGACTGCAGCTCGGCCCTCAACAAACTGTAAATGAAAAGATAACCAGCCGCCTGATGGAGAGCTTCGCTGTTTTTACTGTAGTTCCTGCATTGATGATGATCTTGGTTAGTTTCCGTTTTGTTTTTGAGGGGTTTACCAACCGTGCAGCCGCAGTTGAAGTTCTATTTCTGGGCGGCTGTTTTGTGGTAGCTGGACTATTTGTCTCTTGGCAGTATGGACAAGCATTAAGAGAGGATTGCGACCATCTAACAGAGGCGGTTAATGAGGTCTCTGAAGGCCGCTTTGAAATAAATGTTGATACATCACGCTCAGATGATCTGGGGAGAGTTGCCAACGGTATAAATATAATGGCTAACGGCCTACTTTTGCGTGAGAAAATTCGTGATGCGTTTGGCCGCTTTGTCAACCCTGAAGTTGCAGACTCTTTTATAAAAAGCTTTTCTGAGAGTGGCTCAACTATTAAAATGGGTGGTAAACGTCAAGAGGTAGCCATCTTGATGGCAGATATTAGAGATTTTACAAAGCTATCAGAATCTATGGAACCAGAAGAGATAACCATGTTAATCAACGGCTATTTCAGTGAAATGGTTGCCGGTGTACAGATGCACGGTGGTATGGTTGATAAATTTATTGGTGATGCCATCATGGTTGTGTTTGGCCTGAGCGATAAGCACCCAAACTATGCAAAAGATGCAGTATTAGCAGCTATTGAGATGCGCAAAAGGCTGGAGAGTTTCAATAAAGCTCAATCCAGCAGTGGAAAACCATCCATAGAAAACGGTATTGGCATCCATGTTGGAGAGGTTGTTGCCGGATATATTGGTAGCAAGGAACGTTTAGAGTTCACTGTAATAGGCCATGCGGTAAATCTGGCTGCCCGTATTGAGAGCCAAACCAAAGCACCGAACCCACCGCTTCTTTTTAGTGACAAAGTTGCTGAATTAATTGCAAAAGATATTGATGTAAAAAAGGTTACAGAGGCAAGTCTGAAGGGAGTATCAGAGACGGTAAGCCTCTTTACCGTCGCTTGATATTTATACTCCACACTATTGATCATAGCTGTTGGTAATATAACAAACCAAAACACTCAAAATATTAAAACTAAATTTATAAGAAAACTTCTTCCCACTTATTAGGCAATTATTGCTTGTATCGCCCAAACGAGTTCTACCTCAACCATCTATATAGATGCTACTTATTCTCATTAATTTATTGTTATTGAATGTTTAGAATCATTGGCATGGATCAAGCACTTAGTGAAAGTAACAGATAAATAAACAGTGTTACTAAAACTTTGTGGAGATATATGATGGGAATGTTGATAAACAAAGATGCTAAAGTATTTTTTACCCAAAGACGGATTATCAGGCACATGTCTGGCAAAGCAGTATTAATAATCTTTGCAATATGGGCAGTGTTTTATCTATCACTGTAGTGGCAGCAGAGGTTTGCCTGCCAAGACAAAACAAAGCTAAATTATTGAAACTCAAGACTATATCTTACCAAACCAATATTTGTTTGGGTTGATTTTTTATTAAAAGCTCTATAGAGTGCGTATATGGGGGTTTGATTAATAGATGAGTTGGGAGGACGTTAAAAATGTCAACAATAGTTAGCAATCTCACCAGTCCAGCCCTTTTTCCTGGCGGTGATGCCGCCCGCAATACTCCATCTGCAGGTGTTACTGACCTTGCCAACAACACCCAAAGCACCTCCAACATTTCAGCCCTAATCTCTGCAGAAGATGTGGTTAACATCCAAAATACCAGCACTACCCCCCGCTCTACTCCTCAAGATATGGCCCAAGAGCTTGCCAAGCTTAGCCGAGAGAGCCGTGATGTCTCAGGTAGTTTTGAACCTAGTGGCGGAATGGATATTCCAAGAATAGTTGACTTAATCGCATAAGAGAGTTTTTCCAGAGACTATCTGCTAAACTACCCCATCGGTCATTTCTGCATATTTTTTAAGTAAAAATATGATTAGATAGCCCCCTACCCATCAACTTCAAGATCTTTTGAACTACCTCCTCGACCATCTTCGTACTCCATCAGGTCCATACCTATAGAGCCAACACCTGTCTTGATCTGTATCCGCACCAACATGTGCCGTTCATCATCGGTAAACCAAAATACAAAGTCACCACGGTTTTTGAAGTGTTTTGAATTTGGCACGACAAGACTGATCGGAAGAGTCCTTAGATAACCAACAGGTGTAGCTAGACCCTCACGTTTTTCAGCCCAGATATGGGCCTCATAAAGGGTCTCTTTTTCCAGGACAATTGTGGTCTTGAAGTTATCACCTGGTTTAAGATCAGTTTTACGTACAGAATAGACCGCTGACAGATAGTCATTGATTGCCCCCTCAACCGGAATCTCTCGACTCTCCTCGTCACGACTAAACAGTATCCGTTTGTTAGGCCGATCAAAACGAAATTGAATGGTTCGCTGTTTGCCATTTTCATCTTGTTCTTTTGTGTAAACATCAGCAAGAAGCTGGTCTGACATATCACGACCAGTCACCACAAAGTTATCCTTAATGGGAAAGAAAAAATCCATGGCACCATATGATTTCAGGCTGGACTCCAATCGATAACCTGACGCACCAACCCGATTAAAACGCATAATCGCTGTCCCGGAAGGCACAAATCCCCAACGAACATTAAAGACCAGTTTTTCCCCAGGAACCGGACCAAATTTCTTTTCAGAGTCTGCAATAGCCACTACAGGATGGCTTAGTAGAACCACCAGAAACAGTAACGGAAACACCAAGCCAATCTTTGCAACTTTAGACATGCTTATACCTCATTTTATTTAAAAAACAGAGACAACAACCGTATCTAGCAGATAAAACTCTATCTAGAGCCACCGCCAAAATAGTCCGTAGCAATATTTAACCTTTGTAAATTACTGGTAACAATATAACAAAAACTTCATTAACAGTATATATAACGTTTAAAATTAATGAAATCTAGAAATGGCGACATGCTGGCCAGGAAAGGTATGTGCTGCTCTGTTGTAGCATGGAGTTCTATAGGTCCAAGGTTCTTAGGTAAGTTTTTAACCTTGTAAGTTCAATCAGTATGGAGTCAAGTATGGTTTTTTAAACGGCCTGTATACTCATCACAACGGTCAACCAGCCCACTATACATGAAGCTATACTCATCATGCTTTGCATTACGGGCTTTCTCAAGATAGTCCCTCTTTTTAGATTCTAAAAAGTTGGTGCTTTTAGATCTTTCGCCCCAAGTAAATAACAAACCGTCGTGCAGTTTCTCAAGCTCCGACCGCTCATTTTCCCAAACATCTCTATTTACTTGATCAACTGCATAACCATCCAGAACCTTTAAAACATATAAAGATATGAATGCAAATGTAACAGCTACAACCCTCTTAACCGCCATGGAATCCCATCCAAACCAAAAACTATCTGGTATCAAAAGCAGAACTCCAACAGAACCCAAATAGATCAAACTTCCCCAGCCAACGATTAAAATTCCAAAATATATACGACCAACAAATGGTGTCGTTTCAATTTTTTTTGTAAAATCATAATAACCCCAGGGGTCTCTTATACCGAGGCTTATATGATGAACAACTGTTACAATACTAAACAGGTAGGTTAAACCGAGTAGAGCAGGCAAGGAGTTTATGTGCATTGTGCTAACTACTCACCTCCACAACGCTGTTTACTTATCTTAACGGTAAACTGCTCTTCCCAAACCATCTCAATATTATACGTCTCTGCCATTGTCAATGCATGCTCCCCTGGATGGCTACCAACAACTAAACATGTAGTATTCTTATTTATAGTGTAGGCATAGGCACACCCAGCCTCATGTATAAGCCTGATGGCTTCATCAATGGTCATGGTAACCAACGTTCCAGTAATGCCGATACAGCAATCCTCAGGGCAAGTCATAGCTCTCAACCTTTATTCTAGGCTTTAATTAGAGTCATAGATCATGCAGTTTCAGCAAAATTCTTTCAAGGGATCAGATTCAATTAATGAATGTTTAATATTTCTCTTATAAAGCCTGGAGTTCTACGGTTGGCTTGAAAAATTGCTGGTACCATACAGATTGATAGCCAACTAAATCGCATTCTTCTCATAGCTTTAAAGTGGACAAACATATTTTTCACAAACTATTTACCACAAAGAAAGTTCAAGAATCTCGATAAAGGTGAACTGGGAGAGCCATTTGGTATTTTTTTAATCCTATGCTTATAAATTTTTTTAACCGCTATAAAAGCAACAATTGTTAGAATAGTAGCGATGAATGACTGAAATGGCCCTATTTGCCGGACACTCAATGGATATATTTGGCCCTTATTCCAAATATATTCGAAAAACATGCTGTAATCATCATCAACATAATTAATTTTTACCCGTTTACCACCAGTCTCAATGGCAACAACCTCATAATATACCTCTTGCTTATAATATGGATCTGATGTTGAAAGATCGATCATACCTTTACCAGCCGGCAGAGAAAATGAGTACCGGCTATTATTATCTGTAAACTGGCTAACTCCATCCAACCTAATGTACTGCAAAAACTTCTCTGGACTTTTTTTACTACTATCTACTACTGCGATAACACCAAAATAGTCAGGGACAGAATCGGTATCATCAACTGTCCAGACATCAATTGACGGAAGAAGTAGAGATACGACTGCCGCACTAGGTAAAAATAGTACAATCAACAGAATCCAACGCCAGAACTCCAATAAAAATCCTGAAAATCTTAAACTCATAGCTCACCACCAGCAACCGATATTTTGGAGGAAAAACAGGAGTGTTACTATTTGAACTATCAACAAAATCTATTTAAAAAAAACATGGAATTTCGATGACTCTACCACTCTACATCTATTCATTACAATCATCTTATATCTTTATGTTTTTCAAACTGCTGCCCAATATAATTGCCTGTGTCAGTTACAGCCCTTTACTGGTGCGGTTTGAGACCCGTTTTGAACGGATTCTGTGGTTGAGACCATGCTTTTGTCATTTGTGGACAAAAGCTTAACATACTTGCCTTCAGGGGCATACCAAGGCTTATGCAGAAGCGTGGCGTGCAGGATATTCAATGCCCCATCCTGGTCCATATTTTAAGACGCTTGATCATCACTGTCATTAGAGAAATCTGCAATATTGCTGTGATTTGACCTCCATACCTTTATGATTCTACTTGAGAGTTGTATATGTTTCGCATAAGTCTGCTTTACTCATACAACTCAGTTCACACTACAAATATGAGTAACATCGGCAACTAGCTTTTCCAGATTAACTGTGTGAGAATGACTTGCTATTATGGACAAAGCGTCACCCATTTTGGGTAGAGTAAGAATTTTTCGATTTTTTATATTTTTTAACGATCAAGTCAACTTGAGCCAAACAGCTCATCAATTTAGTGCAGTTTGTTTAATAACATAAAATAGGCTGCACCTTGGCCTGGAGAACAGAGGAAAGTCATGACAAACAACGGAACCATTAACCGGCGCATTCTGGATGTTATTGATGCGATTTATGATGCCTCTACTGATCCAAGCCATTGGCAGCGCGCACTTAAAAGCATCTGTGAACTTTTGGGAGCAGATGCCGGTCATCTGGGTCATTTCGATCAAAAAAACATGCAGTTCAATGTTTCCATCCTTTTCACGGAGGGAAACATGCACTGGAACGATACGTTGCAGAAAAACCTGGAACGCTTGCTACCGGAGGACCCTCGCACCATCCTCTGCAACCAATATCCAGGCAAGCCCATCTCTTGTCGGCAGTATCTAACCGACCAGGAGCTCCATGAATCTTCTGTTTACCAGGAGGTGTTACAGTTCTCTCGGGCCGAATATTCCATGATGATCATGTTGCCTGATGCTAAAAACGAAACATTGACCGGACTAGGAGTGTTCCGTCCGCCTGAAAAGAGTGAGTTTAACCAAACTGATTGCGACTTAATGGGTGAGCTGGTGCCTCATCTCAAAAGATCTTTCGCTATCCAAAAACGATTGAGTGAAGCATCGCTGTATGAACATATGGCCTCCAGAGCACTGGATCATATTCCTATGGGCCTGTTCATAGTAGATGGTCAAAACCAGATACGGTTCGCCAACGCTATGGCAAAATCGTTTTTGAAACAGAATGATGGGTTTCTTGACAACCAGAAACATTTGACTCTGATTAACAGTAGGGAAAACACTGAACTACGAGAGCTAATCGAACAAGCTGTGATAAGGGATGGTGATTTGAAGTCGCCTGCGGATTCCCGCACGCTAGCAGTGAGCCGGGAAAGTTGCGAGAGTAGTTTTTCCCTTCTGGTTTCCCCGTTATCCAAAAGTTACCTGCCCCAAGGCATGGATCATCTGGATATTCCTTTGGCGGTGGTGTTTGCAACAGATCCAACCCTGCCGCAGGAGACACCACCGGAATTGGTACAACGCTTGTTCGGATTGACCAGCCGGGAAGCGGAACTTACCGCTCAGTTGGTCATGGGCCGCACCCTTCAAGAGGCAGCAACGGCTCTTGAGATTTCCGACCACACTGCCCGTTCACATCTGAAGGCGGTATTCGGCAAGACCAATACTGCTCGACAACATGACTTGGTCAGACTGGTGATGTCTTCACCGGTATGGATGCGTAATACATCAAAAGATTTGGATAGTGATGATGCTCTGAATGCCTTGTTCGAAGGAAGCCGAAGGTATTTGTTGTACAATTAATAGTCATGGTTTAAAACCTCATATCCCAGATAGTTACTCCATGACCAGAAAAAGTTAACACTCAGTTTAGCTGCCATATTAAGGCTCTCTAAACCATCGGGCTTTCTTTTTTCATGCATAAGGTTTAAATCCAATCTCTTTGGCCGATGGCTGTTTAGTTCCTGTCCAAAAATATATTTTGGACAGGTATGATTTTTTTATTTGAACATATTCATGATAGATTGACATGCATGTAACATGAATTATGCCCGGAAAGCTATTCCATACTGCATCAGAACAAGACACTGATGAAAATTGACCGGTGAGCGTACTTCATGTACGTGATTCGATCAATTTTAACCGGCAACACAGTGCTGATGTGGCTTAGGGCGGCATAACCAGGATTGTTAGGTGCAGCATGTTGTTTAAGCTCTATCTAGGCATGTGCAGGAGTGCTGCAATATGGGTCTACTCTCTAACTTATCAAAAAAGCGTTTGGCTAAAAACAACCTTAAAGCAGGCCGAAAATTTTTACTGGAGAATAGTAAAAAAGCTGGGATCACTACCACTTCAAGTGGTTTGCAATATAGAGTCATACGGCAAGGGTGTGGACAAAAAACCAAAGGGTGGCAAAGAGTGACAGTTCACTACCAGGGTAGATTCATCAACGGGGTGGAGTTTGATAGCACTGACGAAGAAAGTGGCCCAGCAACCTTTGCCCTCAATGAGCTGATTAGCGGCTGGTCAGAGGCACTGAAATTGATGAACCCCGGCAGCATCTACCAACTTTTCATCCCATCAGAGCTGGCCTATGGTGCTAAAGGGGCCGAGGATATAATCGGTCCCAATGAGGTGTTGATTTTTAAAACCGAGTTGCTAAAACTTTCCTAAAAAGCTGAGAATAATCTAGTTTAACACTCGAGAATTTGGTACTTCGAAGAAGAATGGGGTAACATCCATCCAGGATTGCTGCCCATCGTCAGTGATGAAGAAAAACCGCCCCTCCATATGACCAGTTGCTGATTGCAGGGTGACCCAGCTGCTATATTTGAAAACACCTGCCGGTTTGATTAATGGCTGCTCACCAACCACACCTTCACCTTTAACCTCCTGAACATTACCGTTATCACTTTTGACAAGCCAATGCCGACGAAGCAGGCGGGCAGGAATATCTCCATCATTTTTTATGGTAACAGTGTAGGCAAAAGCATACTCGTCATTTTCCGGGTCTGAACGCGACTCCATATATTTTGTCGTTGCTGTGGCAGATATTATAAATTTTGTACTCATTATTTTTACTCATGCTAATTTTCAAGTCATGGCTAAAGAGCATCTGGAACTGTACACGGTGTTTTACTGTCTACTGTTATAGATGGTCTTTCAACTGTTTGAAAAGCAATAGGGCCTGTTATGTCAAATATAACCAGTACGAACAAAATTGTCATTGAATCAATATACCGGATAGTATTGGTCCTGATGGTTCTGTGGCTCCTGCTATTTTTGTTTACACCATAACCGATTAACTTGTGATTTTATGCCGCTGCAGAGAAGTCTGGGAGATGGTTTGTGCTATTCTCGGGTCAACTGAAACCTCTTGAAACTGGGTACAACTATTTGGTTTTGACGGGAGAAATGAGTGACCTTTAACCACATGCTCAAGACAGACATCACCAAAATATTTTCTGCTTAACGGATGTGACTTATTAGGAACCCAATAATGACATTTAGAACAAAGCTTACCTATCTTAGACATTTATACACCTAAACAAAAATTGACCCCTATGTTTTAAATCTAACACTATTGCTGCAGTGCAACAATGTTTTATCTTGATTTTTATAACAAATAATCTATCAATAGATTTTTCTCTTAATCCAATCTAGTTTATTAGCAATAAAATCAGTACTATACAGCATATACAAATCGAATGCTTCCATTAAAATTTTTTTAACAATGTTTGATTTCATCACCCTCTGACAGCAGGGAACCTATGACCCAGCCAATGATCAAACCACCAACAACCCATACCAACGATGCGTCATAATCTGACTGAAACCATGTTATAAGGTCATCTTTACCATCAGCAGTATACCAACCGACAAAAGTGGCAATGACAGCAGTAAAAATTGATGAATAAAAAGATTTATTTATACTCTTCTTCATTTATCCCGATCACTGATCACTATAGACGGTTTTTACTATTTATTTACGACTACTAAGCACCAGACCATTTTACAATCCGGGAACGAATCTCTCTTTTGGCTTTTGCCAAGCTCTCTCTCATAGTCTTGATTTGCTCTTCTGCTGCTTTAAGTTTTTTCTCAGAAGCGGCATAATTTTTTGCCAAGACAGAAACTTTTTTTCTTAGCCTGCCTTCCAAGGCTTTATGTGCCTCTGTTATCTTCCGTTTTTCATCATCATATGCTGCCGACATCTTACGTTTTTCACGCTCAGATTTGTCTTCAAATTCAATCAGTTCACGTTTCAAGGCTTCAGTTGTTGCAATATGTTCACGTTTAAGAGCTTCAATAGCTTCAATATTCTCTTTTTTTTCTGCGGCCAAAGCATCAGAATATTGTTGAACCTCAGCGTGGGCTAAACGGATATGTTCAGACCATTCGTCTGATTCCTGACTTGCCGACTGCCAAAGTTCTGCTGTTACTCTCTCAAGAACAGAGAGAATCTGCTCAGGTATTTTTGGCGCTTCTACTATCTTCACCACCCGGTTCTTTTTTTTCCACTCTGTTAGAACCGGACCGATTGACGAAAAAGAGCCGCCAACCTTGGCCCGAATGGCTGCCAAAGTAGGGTTGCCGCCTTTAGCAACAATCTCCTCAATAGCTGTTATAATCTGTTCATTAGTAGTTGATGACATATTATTCTCTATACTTTTACAGTAAAATATTAGATGGCATAGATTGCAAAACAGAGCTATTGCAAAGCACCAAAAAATATAAAGTACGCAAGAATCTTTCCAACATCCATACAAGCTAACTATTTTATAACTATCGCCTTTGCTGTTTTTAGCAAAGGAGTTTAATCCTCATGGCTCTCTCACCAACCTAAAACCGGTATAATCAATACTGTATGATGGTAGATAGTTACGGCGATGGGCAAAACTGATATTTTCTGGTCCACTATTCCAACAACCGCCCCGACTTCCTTTAAAGAACCCCTTGAGAGGACCGTTTGGCCTGTTGCGGGGAGAGTTTTGGTAGTAATTTTCATCGTACCAATCTGCAACCCACTCACAAGCATTACCCAACATATCAAAGAGACCAAATTTATTGCCACGGAACCTACCCACAGGAGCCGTTACCTTGAATCTGTCTTCACAGTTGAAAGCCTGCCATGACCAACCAAATTCAGTTTTGGCTTCTGGGGTTAAAAAATTGCCATATTGACAAATGTTAGTCTCTGACTCACCCCAAGGAGTCTCATTTTTAGAGCCTGCCCTCGCCCCATACTCCCACTCAGCTTCTGTTGGCAGACGGTAGCTGCCACTGGAATTTTTTGATAACCATTTAGCAAAGTTGTTTGCATCTTGCCAACTGACATAGACCACAGGCTGTTGTTCACCATTCAAGGTGTAGCCAGACCAGCTTTTACTATCGTGTTTGCTTTTAAACATCCGGTACTGTCTGTTTGTAACCTCATATTTACCAAGCCAAAAACCCTCATGGCATACCTCATGGCGAGGTTTTTGATCTGAATTAGACAAATCACTACCCATAAAGTTGCAACCAGGATAAATCCAGACAAACTCCATACCGGTTTTTGGCTCTACCCAGACCGGGGCCGACTCTGGGCTGCGGCTCTGCTCCAATTTACGAGCTTCTGCAAGTCTGGACTTTACGCTTTTTATCGACTCCAACTCTGGACTCAACTCAGAAGCCATGCTCAAGAACTCCTCCACCTTTGTCCAGTCAGATTTTCTCAGCACCACCTCTGCCAACAGCACATACTTCTCAGCTATCTTGGCCATACCAGCCCTGGCCTGAACATTTCCTGGGTCCAGGGTTAGCACCTCTTGATATCTAGATAAATTATTCAACCACAGTTGACTGTTCATCTCTCCAGCCCCCTGCCCCTCTTGGATACCATCTAGCAGCTCTTTGATTTTCAACTGCTTTATCTGCTCTTCTTCAATTTTTCTCGCCACAGCCTCTTGACGAAGTCGCTCATCTTCAATTTTTTTCAACTCTTCTGCTATCAGCCGTTTTTTCTCCTCACGTTCAAAAATTTCCACCTGACTCAAACACTCTCCCTCATATTTACTGGTATCAGCACCTTCAAGGATTAAATCTAGCTGAATTGTTTGACCGTGGGAGAGATCAAAATCGGTAGAAATTTTTGCACAGGGACCATAGGCTAAACTAATTTTATGTTTACCAGCTTTAAGCTGGTTTAGTATTGCCGGGGTTTTTTCCTTACGAGGTTGATCATCAATGCTTATTGACGCCCCTGCTGGCGTACTCAAGACCGATATTTTTCCACTACCGCTCTTTAGCACATAACTACGTTTGGTAACCACCCCCTTCTCCACTCTAACCGCCTCTTTTTCCGGTGTGTAGTAACGTTTTTCAACAAACAGCCGGTGGAGACCAGCAGCCATTTGCTCTTCTAAATATGGGGTTATCCCTACAAGTTTACCATCTATGATGACGCTGGCTCCAGAGGGTATTGACTCAACCTTAAACTCACCGTAACCAAGAATATTGGCAGGTTTTTGTTTAGCAGTTGTTTGACTGCTGCCCGTTTTTATATTTGTTTTTTTGGCGACAGGTTTTTGTTTAACAACAGAAACACGACGAACAACCGTCGAGCTATTTCTATGTTTTTTTTCAGAATCAGGAACTTCAGTAAAGCTCCATACCAGCAGGCCGCTAATTATAAAGCCTACAATACCGGCAGTAACCTGCACCCAAAGCTTTGCTGAATATCTGGCTGTTTTAAGTTTTATGGATTGAAAAAGAGGAGATTGTTCAACATTTTGCAACCATGTTTTAAACTTCAACTGCTCAGCCGGTTGCGGCAGATAGCTACCTAACTTGCCAAGCAATTCTCTAAATTTTTGCCAACTCATAGGCAACTGGATATCCCCCGCTTTTTCACTACGTCCACCATAAGACTATTTAACAGCGATCATGGTATTACCACCACCACTAAGCTTAGCTGAATCTAGTGAGGCCTGAGCACCACGCAGCAGTGCCCTGGATTTATTATATGCCGGATACATGGCAATCCCTGCCGAGATTGATTTAAAAGCGAGAAGGTCTGGATTCTCTTTTTGTAGTTTGTGCCACATCTCTCTGGTTTTATCTATAGCCACCATCGCCCCGTCAGCATCGGAATCAATCAACAAAACCCCAAACATACCTTCATCTATCCGGCCGATAAAATCGGAGTTGCGCAGTGATTTCTTCATAACCTCGCTCAACCCCTTCAAGGCGGACTCAGAGACAGCAGTTTTGTTGCCACCAGATGAATCAAGCTCTAAAAGAGCGACACAAAAATTATTTTTACTCCGCTGGCAGCGTATCAGCTCACCATCGATTTTCTCTAAAAAAGCCTCATGGTTTAGATGACCGCTAAAAGCATCGGTATTGGTGTTCAATATTTTTTTCTTGGAAATTTTAATAGCGTTTAAAACTGCCCGCACCAGCCGAACTTGTGAAGTTGGTAACGGTATAAAATTGGTAATATCGAGATTTCTCTCATAGGTAAGACCAACCTCGACAGGATCGCTGGAGAGAAACATGATTGGTGTTTGAGCAAAACCAAGCTCTTGCCTTATAACTCTTTGCAACTCAAAGCCGGAACACATGGACATACGCAGGTCGATAAGCAGAACATCAGGGCGAAAACGACGCATTGGCGGCAACATCTCCATGGGTTTGGCAACAATTGCAACCCTGGCACCAATATTATGGAAAACCATGGCAATATGTTCGGCCAGATATCGTGACTCTCCAACCACCATGATTTTAAGATCGCCAGTTTTTTTGGTCTCTAAAACAGAGTTGAGAGCCATGACTATACGCTCTGGACCAGCAGCTTTTGGCAGAAAAAAACTAGCTCCACTCCTTAAGGTATCAAACCTTTTTTGCATATCATCAACATCAGAGATCATTATAATAGGTGGTGGAACCTGACCCGATTGACTAACCATGGTCTCAAAAGGAATTTTACTCTTCTGAGCCATCTCATTGTTGACTATGATTGTCGCTGGCTCCATGTTTGAAAGAATATCAGCCAGACCATCAATAGATGTGAGATGCTTTACCCGCATCTCATTCTGTCTTAGTTTTTTGGTAACACCAGCAACAAACTCGGCATCCTCTTCAACAATGACTATAATCAACTCATCAAGGCGGTTTTTTGATCTCCAGCCATAATCTTCAGCCTTGAAACCATCTTGATCTCTGCTTATAGCGGCCCGGCACGCCTGGCCTATCTGCTCCAGAAAGCTGCTGATTTTTTCAATTTGCAAAGTTTGATCACTGCCGCCACCCCATAACGGATAAGAGAGTATCTTCTCAATTTCCAGGGCCAGATCTTTAACTTTTGCTACCGAAAAAATCCCACTTCTATCACCTAGATTCTGCACCAACCGTTTAAAGGTTTTTTGCAGATCATAATCCTCAGGGGATTCGACAATCTTCTTCCATATTTCATCAATTGTATTAAAATTGGTAATGAGTTTATCGTTAAAATCGTTAGTAGCTTTTTCAAGCAACGTAACTTTTGTCGACGGAGTGTTTGAATCGCTCATTTCCTTCTATCGCTCCTGTAAAGCAGTTCCTGCTGACCCAAGTAAGGGTTCCAGAAAGAAGTTAAGCACAGTTCTGTCTCCGGTTATAATACTGCATATTACCTGCATGCCGGGAACAAGGGGATATTTAGCCCCCTGCTGTTCAAAATAGTACTGCTTTGTTGTTACCTGAATTTTATAAAAAGACAGTCCATCTTTATTAATGTAGGTATCAGGGCTGATTGAACTTACAGAACCTTCAATAATTCCCAGCCTTGCAGCATCGGCTGATGCCAGCCTGATAGTTACCTTCTGTCCAACCTGGACAAACCCAATATCTTGGGTTTGCAACTCCGCTTCAATAATTAACTGATCTTTTCCTGGAACTAGTTCGATCACTGTGCCGCCAGGAGGAACCACGCCACCAACAGTTACCACATGCAGGGTTTTAATCACCCCATCAACCGGAGCCAAAAGCACAGCACGTTTAAAGCTATCTTCAAATTTAAGCAGTTGCTGGGAGAGTTTCTCCTCCTCACTCACCGTCTCAATCAGCTCTTTTTGTGCCTCCTCCTGAAAAGCATTCCAAATTGTTTTCTCTTTGGCTTCTGCCTCTTGAATCGAAGATTTAATTCTCCGTAACGCCTCTTGATCTTCAGATATCTGCCCTTGCAAGCGAGCTTCGTCTATAAGCAGAGTGATATGCTGCATCCGGTTGGCAAGATCCTTCTTGAGAAGCTTTTTACTGATTTTAATCTGTTCACGAAAAAGATTTGCAATGGTACGGTTCGATTTCAGTCTGGCTAAGGTTCCAGCTATTTCGTGCTTTCGCTGTAAAACAACCTCTTTTTGTGCCTGCACCTGACTATCACGTCGCTTCAGTCTGGAGATAAAAAGATCAGTACTCCGCCTCACCAAATTGGGAAACTGCTCTTGCAACTCTTCAGGAAAAACCAAAGAGGTAGCACCGGACAGCTCAGCCTTTAGACGTATAGTTTTGATTTTAGCATTTATCCGCCTGATTTTCAGATCCACCACATCAGACTCAGCACCAACTGACTCCAGAGCAATCAGAGGTTGACCAGCAACCACCCTATCACCCTCTTTAACCATAATTTTACTGACAATACCACCCTCCAGATGTTGAATCTCTTTTATCTGGCTGGCCGGAATCACCTCCCCGGTGGCACTGCTGACAATATCCAGACGACCTATAGCAGACCAAGCCAGAAGTGCCAGAAAACCAAAGCATATGACAAACAAAAAAATATGATTGCCAGAGGTAAGCATGACACTGTCAGGTAAAGATTGTTGGGGATTTGTATCATTCATAACGGTCAATTATTTACAAACATTAATGGGTGAACAGCTAAAGCCTGCTGATTATCTTAAAGTGGAGCATCATATGAAGCTCTTGCCCCTGCCGGCGTACCGTATGATGCTCTTGCATCCGCTGGCATACCGTATGATGCTCTTACACCTGCCGGCGTACCGTATGATGCTCTCTCGTCAGATAGCGGCTCTTTATCCGGCAGATCATAAACAGGAGGCAGGCTCTCAATACTACCTATCTCTTCTGGCTCTATCTCATCAGGTGGAACTTCATATGGTGGTTTTTCATACTCAGAATCAAAATCCTCATATGTGGGGGCTTGACCATCCTGTTCTGGTGAGTCGTCAACCGGTTTCTGCCCCCCAGAAATTGGTTCTGTATCAGGAACCAGATACTCCTCTTGCATCTTCCGCTCCTCTTCAGAGAGCATGGAGTCAGGATCTTGAGTATCTATTAACGGATCACTATCAGAGCTCTCTTCTACAACTTCAGGTGTAGCTGTTTTCGCCTTAGACAGTGCCTTATCAGTGATTTTTTGCAAACTCGCGACAACCCTGCTTGACGGCTCTAAAGAGAGATCTCGATGAAAATATGGTAGCGATTCCTCTTTGATACTGCCCTTTTTCAGATCTACCTTGGATAATATACCAATTTTCACATCACCCATAATTTTAAGCAGAGATAGGGCATTAATTAAAATATCTATCCTTGCCGAGCTTGCATCACTCTGGGCGGTTAACAGAGCAGTCTCTGCGGTTAAAACCTGAATCTGGGAACTCATCCCCAGGTTACTCTGGGAGTATGATATCTCCAGAGAAGCAGCAGCAAGGTCAGCCTGCCGCCTGATCGAGGTCCAGACCATAGTTGAGGTGATAAGCTTCTGCCAAGCGTTTCCAACCTCTTCAACCATATCATCTCTTAGGGACTCCATGGTTATGGTCAGGGAGTCTTTATCCTTGATAGACGCCCTGTACTCATTGAGTTCTGTCATCCCCAAACTGATAGGAAAGGTCAACTCAAGCTTACCAAGTGTCTCCTTTTTATTGCCAGCAGTGCCACCAACATTCTGTTTCCATTTCTGCTCAAGAACAGCCTCAATTTTTGGGAAGAATGACCGACTACGCAGAGCATCACTCTCATTTTGAGCCGACTCTACATCAACCAAAGCCAGCTTAATATCACGGTTATTGTTCTCAACTCTGGTAATTGCCTCATGGAGAGTTAGTGGAATATGGCTCAAAATGGCAAAATCAATATCTTCAAAGCTGTTAACATCAACTGGAGTTGACGCAAAAATCTTTTTAAAGTTATTACTCTGGGTGACCATAGCCAATTCAGAGTTAAACAGCTTGGTTTGAGATTCGGCTAGCTGTTTTTTTGCCTCGATCAGATCTGATGTGAGACCAGCTCCACCCTCTATTAGAATCTCCTCCAGGCCGGTTTTACGCCTGATATTAGCTTCAGATAGTTTTGCATAGTCCAAAACTATAGCTGCTCGCTTAACCTCTAAAAATGCCGTAATACCTTCAACTAGACTCTCCTGCATCTGCTGATCCATCAACAGTGACTTCCCATCCACCCCCTGCTCGCCTTTTCTGATGTCAGATAGTGTTGCACCAAAATCCCAAACGGTCTGGGTAAGAGAGAGGTCTACCTCATGAAAATCTAAATTGCTATCAGATGAAGTACCTTCACCATCTATCTGCTCAAAACCTCTGTTTATCGTCACATCAATAACTGGAAATAGTTTACCCTTTTCCATTTTAAGGCGATCTTTTTCTGCAGCAAAGTCTACCTTTGTCCCCTTAATCTTTTTATTGTTTTTAAGAAGGTCAACCAACAGAGGCTCCAATCTCTGCACACTCGCAAGAAGTGGTGACGGAACCAGCAACAGCATGGAGATGGAAATGCATCCCAGATAACAGAACAGAGCCGGTTTTGTCCTGATTAATGTTGCGAGCACCCCCATTTAATCAACCAACTCCTCTAACAGGGTCTCGTTCCATTCATCTTCTTTAGCCTCTTTAAAGCCTTGTTCTTGGATATCATCATCAAAAGCCTCCCCTTTAGAGCCGACATCAAGCTGGATGTTCCTCTCGGCAAAATAACGAAAAACCTCTACCCACAAAGCTCTGGTAATACTGCCGTCTTCATAATCTTCCAGCCAGTACCAGATCTCATATTTTGCGACCCACTGCCTGAAAAAGTTTTCTATCCCTTTGTTGACACACATACATGGTTTTACTTCCGAAGCCCGGGGAACATTATCACAGATCTCGCCTAGATAACCGATGATATCTTCTGGATCATAAGATGTTGAGACATATATGGGGATCTTGACTTTTGTCGCACCGCCAACAGTATAGTTTGTTACTGCTGCATCAGATGCCATACCGTTTGGAACGCTGATAATCTCTCCGCAGAGTGTTTTAAGGCGCAGAGTCCTCCATGTGATATCGATAACCTGAGCATCGTCCAGTTCACCCACTCGAATCCAATCACCAACAGAAAATGGCCGCTCAATATTGACAACAATACCGGAGAAGACATTGGCAATGTTGGACTGCACAGCCAGACCGATGATCATGGTAAGCAGACCACCTGTAGCAAGAAGGCTGGTTAGTGCCTGGCCAAAGACAAATGCGATAATCCCCAAAATGGCAAACAGATAGAAAAGTACCGAGACAAATTTACGGATGATATTTGGTACAATCTGCTCAGTACGTCGCTCAAGCGGTTTCCAGACAAACCGTTCAATAGCAATGTTTATCAATACCGGAGGCAGAAACCACCAGAGAATATCATAGACCATTACAATACTATCGATGGCACTTAAAGAGAGGTTGTTTACAGCAAAATCCAAAACAACATTTCCCATTGCCAACAGAAATAGCGGCCAGGAAAAAGCGTAGAGACTGAAGGATGTAAGCGACCAAAAAAAAGTACGGTTCTTTTTATCAATACCAACTCCAAAAAAGATACCGATAGCAGCAAAAATGCCCAAATATATAAAATAATCTGAAGGGACGATATCTCTTAGAGAGAATGAATCGCTGGAGATCATCACCCCGAAATCTATTCTTGAAAAGGCCGGGTCTTCGGTACCAAAACCTACATATTGTGGACGACCTAAACTGCTCTCAATAGTCGTCTCTGAAGAGTACCACGCTTTATCAACATCCCAGCCAAGTGAAGGATCAAGTACCCTTGACTCCTGAATAGTCTCCGATAGGGGAACCCCGCTACCAAGACGGATACCCAAAATATCAACCACCAGGATAATGTTGTTTCTTGAAAGGTTTTTATGGCGGAAAGATAGCCCTAGTACGTGACTACCGTAAGGTCTTATAGCGTCGGAAAAATTAAGCCTGAAGGTTCCTTTTACTTTGTATAGTTTAAAATTAAGATCTTTTTTTGTCGTTGATTCAACAGGCTTGCCAAGCTCTACGTCACCAACTGCGTTGATAATCTGTAGATCAGCCGGATCAAAGACCCCCTGGTAGCGAAACCAGATAGAAAACTCCAGATCTACCGTATTGGTCTCCAGGTTGATATTTGATACTTCTTTCAGGGTGACACCGGAGTAGACGACATTGGTTTT
Source organism: Magnetococcales bacterium (assembly GCA_015232365.1). GTDB lineage: Bacteria > Pseudomonadota > Magnetococcia > Magnetococcales > JADFYX01. The sequence goes on from JADFZU010000030.1 coordinate 22,371, forward strand.
GTACATAAACCTGTCATTTACATACAACATCCGCCCCTGTTTAATCTCATTGATGAAGTTGATATTGCCTTTAGCGGTAATCGGCATCAACTGGGTAAGGTCAGAGACAAGCTGGTTTCCATTAAATTTTCCAAGGAGGATATTTTTTTGGATCTCACCATATTCATTAAAATATAGATCACCGTTAACCCCCTTGAAAGAGCTGTCAAATGAGACCAGAGAACGCATATAGGTGTGAATTTGGCGGCGGGCCTTCTCTATTTCTGATAGAGACTCATCCTCAACAACAGTTTCAACTTCAATTTTTTTATCTTCAACATAAGCAGGTTTTTTGCCGAGAAAAGTCAAAAGGCTAGAGATCAGCCCAGGCTCTTTACGGCTTTGGGCTTTCAGCTCTTCTGTGCTTTGCACCAGAGCGTTAAGAGAGAGAAAAACAGCATCATATGCGTTGGCCCCAACCCAGTCAGATTGACCACGATATCTCTCTTGGTAGGCGTTATTATAGTTTTGCCCCTGCTGTCCGGCGGTATCCCATAAAAGAGAAGAGGTTAACAGAATATCGTTGCTATCATTTGCCGACATATCCCCGCTCAGCTCTTTTAGTTTACGGCTAAAATCGTGGCTGGCCAGGGAGTCTGGGCCAACCAAACGGTTTTTAAGCTTTGCTCCTCGGGCAAAATGAACAAAATGGGCTGCATCAACGGCATTCATGGCAAGAAAAACAATACCGGTATCACGCTTCTCTTTAAGTGTTTCGACTACCTCGGAAAAAACCGCCTGCCGTCCATCGCCAGAATCAAAAGCCCATTTAAAACGGACCCTGGTTCCAAACCGTTTGTAGGTCTCTTCAAAACCACGAGCCATCTCCTGACCAACGAAGGAGTTGTCATGGACTATGGTGGCAATGTTCTCTTTAAGAACATTTTTAGTATAGTTGGCAAGAAATCGAGCCTGCTGCCAACCATTTAAACCGGTCTTGAACACCCAGTTTTTACCCTCAACCATCTCCCTGCCACCAGCAGCAAAGGTGATAAAGGGTATTTGGCTGTTTTCATAAATTGGACTGGCGGCATTGGCCCCCTCTTCGGTAGAGTGGCCAACAACAGCAACATAATCACCACTCTCAGCAATCTCATTGGCAATGGCAATTGCCTCATCCGGGTCGCCAGATTCATCATAGACGATTAACTCCAACTCTTGACCACGACCACCGAGAGCCATATTTAAATTGGATATAGCCAGCTCTGCACCACGACGCATGGATTGGCCGGTTACGGAGTGAGTTCCGCTAATAGGGGCAACCAGAGCTACTGACAGTACATCCTTTGCAGCTAAAAAATATTTCTTGGCAACATAGGAGCTAACTCCACCTAAAATGAAGATCACTGCAATAACTAAAATAAGCTGCCTTTTTTTCGACATCTTTAAACCACCGGACTATTTTGTGAACGCATAGGTATTGAAATTGGCATCGGGGTATCTGGCAATAGGGCAATGCTATTAACCTCTGCACTCTCAAAGCCAAGTCGAATCCAATGCACAATACATGCCTTATCAAGATTATAGACAATCAATCCTGAAGGCTGCAGATCGTCACTAAAATCTTCGCTGGGTGGTTTAATACCAGCAATAGAGGTTGAGAGGGTTATGAAAGCGTAGTTTTCAAAGAACGCCAAGGCAGTTGGATAACCAGGAGTCCTAAACACGGATGAGAATTCGCCACTCTTAATATCAACATAACCAAACTCTGAAGTGCCAGAGTTTAGCAGCCAGACGCTATTGCGATAGAGTACCGGCGAGCATGGCAGGGTAAGTCCACTGCTTACGACTCTGTCATCGGTTATATCTATCACCTTTCCAGCTTTATTAAAATTTGACTCCCAACCCAATCTTGTACTGGTATCGCTAAAACTAGTTACATAGCGAACCTCATTGCCATCAAGAGCCATACCACTGAGATGACAGCAATCATTTGGTTCATCTTTGGCTACAAAAATTGGCTGCCATATTTTTTTAAATGGTGAGCTAAAATCAACTGTAGCCAGAGCGTTATCTTTAGCGGCAACATATACAGGCCGCCCTTCCGGGTCTAGCTCTATAGCTTCAATACCACGGGGACCAGTTGCAATGGTCATTATAGGAGCAAACCTGGAGCCTTTTTCTGTTGGAATTTTTAAAAAACCATGGAGATGATTGTTGCTTGAAAACCATAATTTTCGCCCGTCACTATAGAGGGCAGAAGCCCCTGGAACTGGAACCTTGGTGACAGAGACCGCACCTTGATTACCAGCAATACCAACGCAGTAGATTTTGCCACGAAGCTTCTCAGTAAATGCCAAACTTATTTTGTTGCGTAACAGCCATCGGTCAAAGCCGTCTGAAATAACAATTTCAGGATCTTTAGGTTCAGAGAACACCTCTTCAGCTTCCATATTGTTTGGCACACAAAATTGCATTGACACACCTCAAAATAAGACCAATGGTGCAGATTAATCAGCTTTTAATACTAAGCGTGGAACAGGTTTCACATTAAGGTCGAGAATCTGCTGGGCATTTTTGGCTATTGCTGTCTCATGGGAGCAGATTACCATGGTATGTTTCTGCTCTAACATCTCATTCATCACCTGGACAACCGCCCTACTTCCAACTTGATCCATACCACTTAGCGGTTCATCAAAAACAATCAGGCGGCCGTTGGTAGTCAAAGCTCTAGCCATTGCCAATCGCCTGCGAATTCCCACCGAGAGTCTTGCTCCACCATTTTGAATCTTGGTATCCAATCCATCTGGAAGCTGATCTAAAAATGTCTTCAACCCAGCCCTATGCATACAGTTTTTCAACCCCTCATCATCCATTTCAGGATTTAAGGTTGTCAGGTTATCCCTGATGGTTCCGTCTAAAAAAGTCGGCTCTTGAGGTAGGTAGACAAGCTGCTTTCGCCACCAGTCAGCACTAACCTGGGATAGAATCACCCCGTCAACAAAAATCTCTCCCCGTGTTGGCTCAACCAGCCAGGCGATCATTTTTGCTATTGTGCTTTTTCCCGAACCATTACCGCCAGTGACAATTATAGAGTTACCAGGTTTAAGGGTAAAAGAGAGAGACTCAAAAATAGGTGCTGTAGCTTCCGGGTAGGAAAAGGATACGTCACGAAACTCCAACTGACCTTTGTAAGTAGCTAGCTCAGCACCATCACGGCGTTCACTTGGCAGCCCAACAACCTTGTCAATATCTGCCTTGGACTCTCTGCTACGCATTAAAACTGCAACCAGTGAGGAAAACCTGCTGACAATACTCAAAGCTCGTCCAGCAAGTATATTGACGCCAATTATCGTCCCAATTGGCATCAGGCCGTCTACTGCCTGAGCCGCTCCAAAACCTATAACCAGAATTACCAAACTAAATGATGAAAATTGAATCAGGGATTGGTTCAGGTTTTGTGACTGCCCCAACTGAATACGAAAACTCTGTGCAATATTGTTTAATTTTTGCCACTGCTGCATAAGCAGGCTGTGACCGTTAAAAGCCCGTATTGTATCAATATCAGTCAAAACAGAACGGCTTATAACAGCAACTTGTGCGTTGGCGTTGTTCATCTCACGGGTTGCGATACCGCTACGCCAGCCACCAAACACCCCAAGAGAGAACGATAGAATCAACATTCCAGTAACAATAAGCCCTAATTTGGTGTTGATCATATAGACCGCGCCCAGATAAAAAAGAGCAAACGGAAGATCAACTATTGTTAAAATGTTGTTTGGTGAAAAGGCAGAAGATAACATCTCAAGACCGCTAAAGGCTTTACGCCCCTCGCCTTGGGGAAGCTGGTCCAAAACACTGTATTTTGCTGTAAGGCACGATTTGAATAGAGAGTCACCAACTGTTTGGTCTTTTGGAACCTGGAGTGCAACACAGACACGGTATCTTAAACGGCGGAGAAAAAACTCAAACAGCCCAGCGATAACAGCACCAATTGTCAATGTTGCCAGGGTTGAGTCCACACCACTATTGACATAACGGTTAAGAACCTGCATCACATAGAGTGAAGAAGCCAGCCCAAGAATGTTGACCAGTGCTGACGATAGCAAAATTTCTGTTATTAGCAGTTTTTTACTTGGAGGTGTGCTTTCTGTAGAGTCTGAACTTTTCAAAACTTTAACCTGAGTTGGTTTATATTTGGATAGAATTTTTTAAAAAATCATGGATGTTACTAACTATATCAAAAACTAGAGAGCCATTCAAAAAAAAGAAAAACAGATTGTATACAGCCTATTCAGCAACTACACTTTTTAGCAGTCGCTTGGGAATAATGAATGAGGGTCTATGCTCAATTTTTTGGTAGTTTTTACTAACCTCTTTTGCCCGGTCAATGCTCTGGAAAAGACCTATTAAAATCTTCTTGAGTTTTATACCTTTTTTATCTATTGACGGCCAAACAACAACCTTATACCCCCTCTCAGCAAGGTGGGAAACCAACTCATCAACCGCCAACTCATCGTATAGTGCAGCTACCTGTACTGCATACCTCCAACTCTTAGAGTTAGGTGCAGAAGGTGAAGGTAGATCAACTTTTTCTACATCAATAATTTGGGTAGGAACAACCCCTTGCTCCATGGCTTTTTCAATATCAGACGACATATTCTCTTCACCCATTAGAATACTAACAGGCACAACTACTGAACTTTCATGCTCATGCTCACTATAGTGTCTTCGCACTTTTACTGCCTGCTCTACATCTTTGAAAACACCAAGGAGAATCCGGCGAAACCTTCGACCATTTTCATCTTCTGCTTCCCAAAAAAATGGCGAATAACCAACTCTACTTAGATGATTAACCATCTTTTCAGCAACTTGGTCTTCATAAACTGCCGAAACCTGTACTGCATAATGCCAAGGCATTAATTCAGACAGATCAACTCTGGAACTGTTTATCTGTTTATAGGTGAGGTTCGATTGAGGCAACGGTTTTAGATTGGGTTTTCCAACTCTCCTTACCATCGTCAACTTTTCTGCCTTGGCTTTTTCTCTTGCAAGCTTTTCTGCTTTAGCCTTTTCGGCTCTCTCTCTAGCTAGCTTTTCTGCCTTGGCTTTTTCAGCTCTCTCTTTAGCTAGCTTTGCTGCCTTGGCTTTTTCTCTAGCAAGCTTTTCTACTTTAGCCTTTTCGGCTCTCTCTTTAGCCAACTTAGCTGCCTTGGCTTTTTCAGCTTTTACTCTAGCTTCCTCGGCGGCATTGGCTGCTTGAACAAATTTAGTCGGCTTTTTTTCATGAACACTATTTTTTGCTTTTTTAAAATCAATTACTGAACTAGGAGGGGCTAGCATACCACCTTCAATCTGATGTTTTGAGACAATGAATGCCGGCTTACTCTCCTGTTTACTATAAAACTCCTGAACTTTTTTAGCCTTAACAAAGCTTTTGTAGAGACCGATCCAGACCCGTTGCATTTTTTTGCCACTCTTATCTTTAGACTCCCAAACAAAAGTTGAGTAGCCCTTCTTATGAAGCTGCTCTAACAACTCAACTATCAAGCCTTTTTCGTAAACAGCAGCAACTTGAACTGCATAACGCCAATCAAGCTTGGCAAAATCATTTTGCTTTTCAACCACCTCCTTAGTGGATTTTGGTTTTTCAATCTTTTTTGCTGCAACAACCTGTTTAGTTTTGGCTTTATAAGGTTTTGCAACAGTTTTTGCTATAACTTTCGGAGAAATATTAGCTATTTTAACCCCTGCTGCTTTGGTAATGGCTGGAGAATCAAGCAGCTCTTCTGGAGGAATAGATGTTAGTGGCGAACCAGCCTCTTTTTTCCATCTTCTCTCCACCTCCTGTCTGGCATTAGCTTCATAAGCAGCCTGTTGCTCCTCAACAGCAGGAAGGTTCAAAGCCGTCAACACTGCCAAGGTCTGCACCTCACTGTGCCAACGAAAATTACGCAGCTCAATATTTTTTGCCAGGGTCTTGACGGAACGGTTTTGAATTTTTCTAAACGGAAGAAGATCAAAACCGATGGATGACTGCAAACGGCCTACTGAGTTGTGAAAACGGCCATAATCTTCATAACGCTCAACCTTGTTGAACAGCGACTTGGAAGCAGTGTCTACATATGCCAGATGGTCAAATGCCCACTGTATGCCCTGGTTACTAACAAAACTCTTGTACGGCTCGATTTTTTCTGGATATTCTCTTCTTTTTTTTATAGCTTTTCTCGCCTCAATATACTCACTATAGGCTATGTTGACTTGAGCAATAATAGCCATGGAAATATCAATAGGCATCGGTGTGGCCTGCCCCGTTTTTTTTCTCTCTAGGTTGAAGAGCTTTCCTGCCATATTGACACCAGCTTTCTCCCATTTTTTACTGTTCAAAGCTTGACTCTCTCCACCACTGCCAGGAAGAGCAAGGTTAAAGTCGTTCATGGCTTTTTCAAGAGATTCTCTGGTTTCAACTATATTGACAGAGTTAACCGCCTGCTCAGTCTGAAGTTCTGGCCTTAACAGTATCGCCAACTGCTCCATCTGCGGCAGAGAGAGCGGCAAGGTTGAATCCACCATCTGTTCTTGACTGGAATCCAGCAGTTTTAAAGGCAGATCCGGGTTATGTTTTATTAAAATTGCAAACTCACTTTGGGCAAACTGAAACTCAGACTTCAACTGCTCCAAACGACGAATAACATCAAGCATGGTCAACTGATATTGAAGTATTTCTGTGGGAAACCTTCTACCTTTTTTTTCAATTGCACGAGCCTTTTTCATCGATTCATTTGCCATCTCAAGGATCAACTCAAGCTCTGGCAAGCTCTGTTGGGCAGCAACAACCTTCCAATATCCAGTTCTCGCCTCCTGCATTAAATTTTCGATCATTTTCCGTCGCAACTCGTCAAACACCTGGTCTTCGTTAGGTAGTTGTTGCAGATAAAAATGGTTTATCCCTGAATCCAGAAGGTTCCAAACTGTAGCTAAATGTGACTTTTGAGAACCGGTATCATATGACTGATACAGCTCTTCAGCTATCACATTTGCTGGAAGGTAACTGCCTGTTATATCAATTTTAGGCGGAAATTTTTTCTGGTCAAACACAGATGATGGTGCTGGGTTGCGAAGAGCAGAACCAACCCTACTCTGCTTTGCTGCTCTCTGCCTGGCTTTATAGCTATACAGTTTCTCAATTCGTGCCGCCAAATTGTATTTAATAGCTCTGGCTATTACCATCTCAATGGAGAGCATGTTGCCAGATTGTTTTTGATTAACGTAATCTTGCTGTTTTTTTTCTAATTTTTTAGGTTTGATTATGAGATTATCATCTGGTGCTAAAGTTATTGATTTATCCTGGTTGGCACAACCACCACCAACCAACGCAACCACAAAGAAGATAGCAGGCACAAAGAAGCTCACGAAAATGTTGGTTTTACCAGCCATTCTCATAGCATTCCCATTGAGTTGTTATACTCAATACAACCAAAACAACCAGCCAAAAACATGCACACAAACCTTTTTCTTTGCTTTTCCCATATTTTACAACCTATACATCCCACTGCCTATGTGCATTTACTGTGCCTTAAAAAAATTTGATCAAACAATTTCCTGAAAAATTATATATATATATTTATTATTAAATAAAAAAATATATATTCTTTATAATTCAATAAATAGTTCACATTTTATAAACAGCAAAAAGTGCCTACTTTAAAGTAACTTAGACAAAAAATTTTGCCTTATAAATCTTATATATCAATATAAAAAAAATGCATGGCAAGAGATCTTATCTACACTCTTTTTGTCCAAGTAGAAACACAGATTAACACTTGTTAACAGCATTAAAATTAAATGCTTGAAATAATGGAGAAAAAGTAATATGATTCACATCTGCATTGTAAAAGGCGTTTTAAGCTATGTTTTCTATCGCTTTTTACCTGGCAGAAATCATATTTACATAATCAGATTTATATCTATTTATTTTTGATTTATAGCTGGGGAATTATCATGGCTGAAGAGACCAACAGCACTGGCATTACCGACACAGCAACACCAGACGGAGTTGAGACCGAGATGTCCGATGATCAACTTCTTACAGCTATGAGTGACCCGACACAGATGGAGTCCTTGAGCCAGACGATCCTGGATCAAGTTCTTGCTGAGCAAGATGGTTCAATTTCCACAGAGATGCAAGGAGATGCAAAAGAGGCTCTAATGGAGTCCATCCTTGAAGGCATTGCAAATGGCATGTCGCCTCAAGAGGCTGCAGCCGCAGCCAAACTAGCTGCAAAAGATGTTCTCTCACCTCAAACTGCAGACAGCACATCCACAGACGAAGCCAGCACTGAAGATGGGGCCTCAGAAATATCTCTCGATGCAGTTATGGAGGTGATGGACTCCCCAGCACAGCTAGAAACACTGGTGAAGCAGATTCTTGAGTCTCAAGGTGAAAGTATAGATGGGTCTGGCGAAGCTGCTGTACAGGCGTTCATGGATGCATTCCCTGATGCATTAGCCAACGGACTATCCCCTGCTGAAGCACTATCAGCAGCCCAAGACTCCATGAGCAGTGCATTGGCAGCAGACGGTTTAGCTGAAGAGCTTGATGTCGGTGGTGGTGAAGAGGGAGACCTTCTCTCCGCTCTGGCATCTGGAGACAATATTGATGATGCAATAGGCGGTGTGGCAGGAGATTCAGACTCAATAAATGTTGACACCCTGGCCGATAGTATTGCCTCAGCCCTTGAAGACGGAGCCAACCTTGGCGATGCTATCGCCGATGGTGAATCTGCAGTTCAGGCAGAAAACGAAGCCAACGCACAAGTTGAAGATGCTTCTGCTGATCTTGGAGTATTGGAATCTCTAGTATCTGGTGAAAATATAGATAATCTTGCTGGCTCCCTTGACGAAGATGGTGCCAGTTCCTTCATTGAAAGTTTAGATTCAGGCCAAAACCCAGAAGAGGCAATGCAGGCTGCAGAGGCTACTGCCAAGGCCGCTAGCGAAGCAGAATCAGAGTTAGAGACCAGCGTTGAAAATGGTGGAGATATTCTCGCCAACCTTGCAAGTGGTAATCTGGATGGCAACGCTGACGACTCATTTCTCAATTCAGTATCAGAAAACCTGGCTGACGGTAGCTCTTCCAGCGAAGCTATTGCAACAACCAACAGTGACATCGCCAACCAACAGCAGGCAAATGCCGACCTGAAAACCGCAACTGACCCACTAATCAACGCTCTCTCATCTGGTGAAAATGTTGATAACTATGTTGATGACAACACGTCTGAGATACTCTCTGCTGTGCTATCCGACAGCACAAAACCAGAAAATGCCATGGCAGAGGCAGAGTCGATCATCGCCTCCAACGATGAGGCATCAGAGGCACTAGCAGAGCCTATCTCTGCCGAAGACATGGCAATACTAGCTGCCTCCTCAGATATTGAAGCAGAAGCAGGAGAGGTAGTAGATGAAGTACCTGTTGAAGCGGCAGAAGTTATTGCTGAAGCTCTGCTGAACCCAGAACTAGAGCCAGTTACAGCGGTAGAAGAGCCGGTAGTATTAGCCCAAGCACCCACAGAAACAGTTGTCAGCTCTACATATAGCGGAACCACTACAGAAACAACCACAGAAAGTGCAACATCTGGATACACAAGCAGAGAATCATCATCTGATAGTCCCAATGCCAGGGAGGCTAGAAATAATCAGGGTGATGACAACACCGACGTTATCCCTGATGCAGCCGAGGTGATTGAAGATATTATCCCTGATGCAGTCGAAGTTGTTGAAGAGGTTGAAGAGGTTGAAGAGGTTGAGACTCCGACATTAACTGTTTCTGACTCATCAGGGGTTGAAGATAGCGAGATCAGTCTGAATATTTCTGCTGGACTAACAGACAGCGATGGCTCGGAGTCAATATCTATCACAATTACCGGGGTTCCTGAAGGAGCAACTCTGTCAAATGGCATTGACAATGGCGATGGTAGCTGGACTCTAGATGCTGAAGATCTAGAAGGATTGACTGTTACCCCACCAACTGATTCTGATGATGATTTTACCTTGGATGTTATTACAACATCGTCAAATGCTAATGGTGAAAAAGCAACAACAACAGGAACAATTGGTGTATCTGTTGATGCAAGAGCTGACACACCAGTTTTCAAGGTTTCAAATAGTTCAGGCGTTGAAGACAGCTCCATTATTTTAGACATATCTGCTGCTGTTACTGACAGTTCAGAATCGCTATCAATTACCATTGGTGGCGTTCCTGATGGAGCAACTCTATCCAACGGAACTGACAACGGTGATGGCAGTTGGACTCTTTCATCTGCCGATCTCGATGGTTTAACCATAACACCGGCAGAAAACTCTGATGAAGATTTTACATTAACAGTCTCTGCAACTTCTACAGAAGCTGATGGCGGGGACTCTGCTATTACTACCGGCACTATTGATGTCTCGGTAGCTGCTGATGCTGATGCTCCTATATTAAATATCTCTGACACTGCTGGCACTGAAGATCAGGCGATTGCTCTAGATATCTCAGCGGTTGTTACTGATGATTCAGAATCGCTATCAATTACCATTGGTGGCGTTCCTGAGGGAGCAACTCTATCCAACGGAACTGACAACGGTGATG